>DATDKZ010000116.1:0-4318 GCA_036519575.1 Actinomycetota bacterium
CTCCATGTAGACGGCGGCGCCGGGGAAGAACATGCTGCCCCGCTCGGCCAGCGCGATGACCGCCAGCGCGTTCGGCTGGCCGGTGGCGGTGAGGCGGGTCCCGTCGATGGGATCCACCGCGACGTCGACGGCGGGCCCACCCCCGTCGCCCACCTCCTCGCCGTTGTACAGCATCGGTGCCCGATCCTTCTCGCCCTCGCCGATCACCACCGTGCCGTGCATCGACACCGTGTCGATCATGCCCCGCATGGCGTCCACGGCGGCTTGATCGGCCGCCTCCTTGTCGCCACGTCCCACCCACCGTCCGGCGGCGAGCGCGGCCGCCTCGGTCACGCGGACCAGCTCGAGCGCCAGGTTGCGATCCGGCCTCACCTTGGTCATCGCGAGCGCCACCTCCGGGTGCGTGCGTCGGGCCTGGTCGGTTCGACCCCGAGATCCCCATCGTACGCCGACCCGTTCGCATGGTGTCCGAGGATGCCCTCCCGCAGGAGGCCCTGAGCCACGAACCAGTCGACGGTCCGGCGGAGGGTCTCCTCGAGCGGCGTGTAGACCAGGCCCAGCTCCCGCGTGGCCTTCGATCCGTCGTACCGGTGACCGTGGAGGCCGGCTTTCACGACCTCCCGGCAGACCGGCGGGGTCCGCCCCATGGCCCGGGCCGCCGCCTCCGTCACGGCCGCGGCGGGCAGGACCGAGCGGCGGGGGACGAACCAGGTCCTCGAGCGCCGTCCGGTGACACCCCGGAGGACATCGAGGGCCTGGCGGACCCTGACCGACCTCCCCGACAGGATGTAGCGGTCTCCGGGACGGCCGAGCTCGGCCGCCCGCACGTGCCCCAGGGCGCAGTCATCGACGTCGACGAACGAGAGCCAGGCGTCGAAGGCCAGGGGCAGCCGGCCCCGGGCCGCGGCAAGCAGGAGCCGGGCCGTGCCCGTGGCACGGCCCGGACCCTGCACCGACGAGGGATCGACGCAGACCACATCGAGCCCGAGTTCGGGCCCCCGTTCCAGGACCAGTCGTTCCGCCTGGAACTTGGATCGCTCGTAGGCCGTGAGGAACCACCCTCGATGTGTCGTGTCCTCACGCCCCACGACTCCCGCCGGCTCGCCGATGGCCGCCGCCGAGGACGTATGCACGAATCGCCGAACGCCGGCCCGCGCCGCCGCCTCAAGGACGTTTCGGGTCCCTTCCACGTTGATCCGAACGAGCGGCGTCGGGTCGCGTAGGCAGGAGGCGTTCAGCCCGGCCGCGTGGAAGACCACCTCGCACCCGGCGGCCGCTCGATGGATCGCGTCGGGTTCGGCCACGTCACCGAGCGCCGGGCGCGCGCCCGCACTCGCGAGCGCGCCGGCGCCCGCCTCCGTACGCGAGAGGGCGACGACGTCCCACCCCCGCTGGACCAGCGCGCGCACCACGCCGCCGCCGACGAAGCCGGTCCCGCCCGTCACCAGCGCGGTCGCGGGCACCGCCGGTCAGCCGCGGTCGAACGGGGACGCGTTCCCGGCGAACCGGGCCAGGTACTCCACCGCCGACGCGACCGTGATGGCCGCCGCGGCCAGCATGGCCCACTGGTCCACGTACAGAGGCCCGATCGTCGATCCGGTTCGAAGGATGGCCAGGATGATGGCCACGAACTGGACGTTGGCCTTCAGCTTGCCCCAGATCGACGTCTGCATGACCGTGCCGTCGGCGGCGACCACGCCCCGGAGGCCCAGGATCAGCAGCTCGCGCCCGACGATGATGGCGGCGATCCACGCGGATGCCCGGCCCACCGACACGAGCGCGATCAGGACTCCCGATACCAGCAGCTTGTCGGCCGTCGTGTCCAGGAAGCCGCCGAGCGTCGTGGTCGCGGCCCACCGCCGGGCCAGATAGCCGTCGAAGAAGTCCGTCGCGGCGGCGAACGTGAACAGGGCGGCGGCCACCCCGTACGCGTGATCGAACGGGTCGGACAGGAGGAGCCACATCACGATGGGGACGAGGATCACCCGCAGGTACGTGAGCAGTCGAAGGATCGATGCGGCCCGGGCTTCCCGTTCATCCACTCGGCGTGACCCCCGGCTCGACGTGACCCCCGGCAACCCTAGCAGCGGCCTCGCCCGCCGCGGCCCGTACCGCTTCGGCGGAATCGAGCGCGATGGCCCGGTCGGCCAGGGTTCGCGCCGATCCGAGGTCGGTCTCCCGAACCGCCCGCTTCACCCGTGGAACCGCGGGCGGCGCCGCCGACAGCTCCCGGACGCCCAACCCGACGAGGATGGGCACCGCGACCGGGTCACCCGCGATCTCCCCGCACACGCCGACCATCCGTCCATACGACGCGGCGCCCCGTGCCGTCATCCAGATGAGCCGAAGGACGGCCGGGTGCAGGGCGTCGGCGAAGCCGGCGACTCGTTCGTTGCCGCGCTCGGCCGCCAGCGTATATTGCGTCAGGTCGTTCGTTCCGATCGAGAAGAAGTCCACGTCCGCCGCGAAGACCTCGGCGGCGAGCGCCGCCGCTGGGACCTCCACCATGATCCCCACCTCGAGGTTCGACGGGACCCGGCCGCCGGCGCGCTCGACCTCGTGTCGGGCTTCCTCAACGAGGGCCTTCGCCGCGCGGAGCTCAGTGAGCGAGGTCACCATGGGGAACATCACCTTCACCGGATGATCCGCCGCGACCCGAAGGATCGCCCGCAACTGCGTCCGAAGCACGTCCGGGCGGGCCAGTCCGAGCCGGAGCCCGCGCAGGCCGAGGAACGGGTTCGCTTCCGCGGGCACCGGGAGATACGGGAGCGGCTTGTCCCCCCCGACGTCCAGGGTTCGAAGGATCAGCGGACGGCCCCCCAGCGGCTCCGCGATGCGGCGATATGCGGCTTCCTGCTCCTGCTCGCTCGGCATCGCGTCCCGGCCGATGAACAGGAACTCGGTTCGAAGCAGCCCAACTCCTTCGGCACCGGCATCCAGCGCGGCTTCCACGTCGGCGGGCTGCCCCACGTTGGCCAGCACCTCGATCGACGTTCCATCTCGCGTGGTTGCGGGGCGGGTCGCCTCGGCCCGGGCGGCGGCCTCAGACGCCCGGAACGTCGCTGCCCGGCGCTCCGCCTCGGCCACGTGCGCCGGGTCCGGGTCGGGGCGGACCGTGCCTCGCTCGCCGTCGACGATCACGAGCGCTCCCTCCGCGATCTCCAGGACTCCCCGGCCCAACCCGACTACGGCAGGGATCCCGAGTGAGCGGGCCAGGATCGCCGAGTGCGACGTGGGGCCGCCTAGTGCGGTGGCGATCCCCACCACGATCGCTGGGTCCAGTCCCGCGGTGTCGGCCGGGGTGAGGTCGGTGGCGATCAGCACGCCCCCGCCGGCGACGGACGGCCGGGCGCTCGCGCCCCCCAGCAGGTTGGCGAGCACCTGCGCACCAACGGCCTCGACGTCGGCGGCCCGCTCGCGAAGGTACGGGTCGTCCAGGGCGCGCCACGTCGCCGCCACCCGATCGACGGCCTCTTTCCATGCCTG
The DNA here is from genome assembly GCA_036519575.1 of Actinomycetota bacterium. Taxonomy (GTDB): domain Bacteria; phylum Actinomycetota; class UBA4738; order UBA4738; family HRBIN12; genus AC-69. Next base: position 3,487 of record DATDKZ010000116.1, read on the forward strand.
CCCCGCCCCGCGGCCTCCATCGAGGATCACCGAGCGGGCCGGCGCGATGAGCTCCTCGTCCTCCAGGAACAACAGGTGAGCGTCGAAGATCGCGGCGCTCTGTTCGTCGGCCCGGGCGGCGACCGTCGCGCGAGTGGCCGAGATCTCCACTCGCGTGGCCTCGATCGCTGCCTCAAGCGCCGCCCACTCCTCCTTGGGCTCGCCGGCCGGCCCGGACGGGATCTCGATGTCCGGAGGCCGGACGTGCCGGGCCGGACCCACGGCGACCCCCGGCGAGGCGGGCAAGCCCGACAGCGTGCCGTCGACCGCGACGAACGCCGGCGCCTCGGCCGCCCCTGCGTCGCCCCGAGCCGCCGCGGAGGACGGGCTCTCGACGTCATCGCCGAACCGATCGGCCGCAAGGGCCCCGATTGCGTCGATGGCCGCCTGGGCCTCCGGTCCCCACGCCATCACCTCGATCTGGTGGCCCTTGCGGACCCCCAGAGTGGCCACCGCATTCAGGCTCCTGGCATTGGCCGGTCCCGCGCCGGTGGTGCGGTTGGTCACACGGACGTCCGCGTCGAACCGCCCCGCGGTGTGAACGAACCGGGCGGCCGGCCTTGCGTGGAGCCCGAGCGGGTTCTCCACCGAGACCCGAACGCTCGCGTGCGGTCCGGCCGCCTCTCCAGCGTTCGGGTCGGAGACCGAGTCTGCCGGCGACGGCGCCGGCGTCCCGAGATGCGCGGCCTTGGGCCCGAGTCCTCCCCGGGCCTCCTCGGCGACTTCCGGGAGTGACTTCCCCAGCCTGGCCGCAACCGCGGCGGCCACGGCACCCTCGACGAACGGCGCCTCG
>DATDKZ010000117.1:0-4104 GCA_036519575.1 Actinomycetota bacterium
GGCGACGAGCGAGATCCCCAGCACCAGCCAGAGCGCCCGGTCCTCGAATGGACCGAAGACCGCGTTGATGGGCCCGCCCTCGGCGGCCAGGACGTGCATCGAATCCCCCTCGAACCGTGTGTGTGAGAAGACCGTCTCGCCTGCGGAAACGGACAGATTATATGGGGAAGAGGGCACCGTTGGTCCCGTGGCGGCGACCGGGCATCGCTACCGTTTCGTCGGCCAACGGAGGATGAGCAGCGCCAGGACCCCCGACGCCGCGGCAGCGGCAAGCACCGCGATGGTCGCCACCTGAAGGAGCGAGGCGGGCAATGCCAGCTCCGAGATGAAGATCGAAACGGTGAACGGAATCCCCGCCGCCGCGGCGGCACCAACGAGGTGACGGGTCCCCACGTTCGCAGGCAGCCGAGCCTTCAACAGACGGACTGCAAGGAAGGCGGCAAGGGAGATGCCCACGGTCTTGCCCACCAGCCTGGCCACCACGATGCCGGCGGCGACGGGGCTGCTCGCCGCGTCGGCCAGCGCGCTCGCAGACAAAAGGACCCCCGCATTCGCCAGGGCGAACAGCGGAAGCACCAGGAAGCTCGTCCAGTGATGGAGGACGGTCTCCAGCCGGGTGAGCGGGGATACCGCCTCCTTCGATAGCTCGGCGAGGTAGAGCCACTGCGCGGCATCGGCATCCGGAGGCTCCGGCTCGTCCACGGTCGCGTCGGCCACACGATGGGCCTCCTGGCTCACGGCCTTGGGGCGCTGGAACGCGGTGGCCGGCGTGAGGAATCCAAGAGCCACCCCGGCAAGGGTGGGGGAGATACCCGAGCCATGCAGCGCGATCCACATTCCGACCCCGAGGAGCAGATATGCCGCGATCGCCCGGACCTGGATCCGACGGAGACCGACCGTTGCTGCGCCCAGCACGGCGGCCAAGGCGACCCCACCCCACTCGATCCCAGCGGAGTAGAACAGCGCCACCACCACGATCGAGCCAAGGTCGTCGATGATGGCCAGGGCCAGGACGAACGCTCTCAACCCCGTGGGAACCCGCCTCGATGCCAGCCCCAAGACGCCGAGAGCGAACGCGATGTCCGTGGGCATCACGACCCCCCAGCCTCGGGAGGCCGGCGGATTGGGGTTGAACGCGAGATAGATCAGGGCCGGCAGCGCCATGCCACCTACGGCAGCCACGATCGGCAGGAGCGACGCACGACGGTCCCGGAGCTCCCCGGTCAGCAACTCTCGCTTGATCTCCAGGCCGGCGACGAGGAAGAACAGGGCCATGAGGCCCTCGGTCACCCATCCCCGAAGCGACTCGGTAATCCCCCAGGGCCCGAGGTGAACGCTGAGGGTCGTCTGCCAGACCTCTTGGTAAGAGGAGCGCCACGGGCCATTGGCCCAGACCAGGGCAGCAGCCGCGGCTGAGAGGAGGACCATCCCGCCCGCGGCCTCCTCCGCGAGGAATGCCTGGAGCGGGCGGACGACCCGGCGGGGGATGGGGCGGTCCGATCGGGACCATGTCGATCGGACGCCGCTGCGACCCGGTTCGTGCTGGTTGGGCACGGTTCACCTCGTGCCGACCAGACTTCCCGGCTCACCGTTTGAAGTCCCCATGCTATCCCGAACGGCGATGCGCGAGTCGCGACCGGGGGTGGTGAACGGCGGTTGTGGGAAGGGGTTGCCGCCGGTAACCTCTGCCGCGACTTGGTTGAAGGCCGCCATCGCGCGACCCCCCAGCGGCGCATCCCTCCCGCGGTGTGGATCGTTCCCACGGCGCTCGTCGCGCTGGGGATCGTGCTGTTCCTTCTCTTCAGGGGAGGCGGCGGCGATGGCGGACTGTTGGGCGGTAGCGACAACACCATCCCGGCGTTCGACTTCCGGCTGACGAGGGCCGTCCCCGTCCTGGTGACACACCACAACCCGAAGAAGTTCGACGCGAGCGCAAGAGACGTGGGCACTCAGGTGGGCGACACGATGACCGACCTGTACACGGAGGCCTTTCTGGACCCGGCCAACTGGCGTGACGGTTCCTACGACGAGGTGTGGCCGCTGTTCGAGGAGGGATCCCAGGCGGCCGCGCAGCAGGACGGGGCGACGCTCACCCTCGGTCCGTCGGCCGGGGGCCAATTCGACCAGGTGGACCAGCCCGTCGGCACGCTGAACGTCAGGGTTCTGCTCGACAGGGCGAACCAGCCGGTCACCGCGGTGGCCATCGTGAAGTTCAAGGCCCTGGCGAGCGCCAAGGACGGGACGACGATGGCCGTCGTGAGCACCGGCCAGTACTTCCTGCGGTCCGTCTCGGATGGTTGGGTCGTGTATGCGTTCAGCGTCAACCGGGACGACCACGAGGTTGTCATCCCCTCGCCCGGCCCGTCCGCGAGCCCGACGGCGGCGGCCTCGTGAAGCGGCGGATCGCCTTCGCATCCTTGGCATTCGCGGCGTGGATCGCCGGGTCCACGATCGGCGCGGTGACCCCGCCCGGAACCGCTGCAGCGCAACCGCTCCTGGAGATCGAGCAAGCGCACGCGGGTTACGTGCCTGCCCTCGATGGCTCGAAGCCGATCTTCATCCTGTTCATCGGGAGCGGCGCTCGGCCGGGTGACGACGTCGAGCACTCGCTGGCGGACTCGATCCACATCGTGTCGATCGTCCCCGCCAAGCACAAGGCGGCCATCCTGGGCATCCCCCGCGACTCGTATGTCTCGATCCCCGACCGCGGTACCGCCAAGATCAATTCCGCGATGGTGTACGGCGGGCCGCAACTCCTCGTGGAGACCGTCGAGAGCCTCACCGGGATCAAGCTCGACTACTGGGCACTCACCACTTTCTGGGGCTTCCAGGCCATGATCAATTCCATCGGCGGATTGACCGTCGACGTTCCCTTCGCCATGCAGGACTCGTCATCCGGCTCCAACTTCGAGCCGGGGGTCCAGAAGCTGCGGGGGAAGGAGGCGCTCGCCTTCGCCAGGGATCGACACAGCCTGCCCGCCGGCGACTTCGGTCGCTCCGAGGACGGAGGACGGCTGATCATCGCGGCCCTGGCACAGTTCCGCAAGGAGTTCGCCAAGGATCCCAGCCGGTTGCTCATCTGGATCGCCGGCGGCTTCCGCAACGTGCAGTCCGAGGCCCCGCTCGAGGAGGTCCTGGCGCTCGCGTTCACCAGCACCTTGATGAATCCCAAGCGCGTGGAGAACATCGTCGCCCCAGGCACCACGGGGACGGCCGGCGGAACCTCGATCGTCAACCTGTCGAGCGAGGCGCAAACGATCTTCGACGACTTGAAGAAAGACGGGCTCGTCTCCAAACGGAACATCCCGCCCAGCCCCAACGCGAGCCTCCTCGGCTAGCCGGTCACCCCCGGCCTGGTCAGCACATAGACCACGTAGGTGGCGTAGAAGGCCCCCTGCAGCAGCAACAGCGGCGCCGAGAACCGCCCCCGGATCCGGATCGTGAGGTACAGGACCGCACCCGCCGCCAGGGCGATTGCCCCCGCGACGAGCGCCTCGTGCGCAAGGTGCCACGGCGTGAGCAGGAGGCCCACCGTGACCGGGAACGACGACTGGAACACCATGGCCCCCGTCATGTTTCCCAAGGCGAGCGTGTCCTGGCCTCTTCGGACCCAGATCACACTGTTGAACTTTTCGGGGAGCTCCGTGGCGACCGGGGCGACCAGCAGGGCGAACACGAGATGGGACAATCCGAACCGCGTGGCAATGGCGTCCACGGCATCGACGAAGAGCCTGGCGCCCCCCACGATCAGGATCAGCGCCACCGCGACCTGGAGGAAGGTCGGCCAGTTCGTCGAGTCCGTCGCGGTGCCCGGAAGCTCGTGGCGGGGCCGGCCCAGCACGGCAGCGGCGTACAAGGGCCTGACCTCGCTCCTCCCTTCCTCCTCTATCCGTGCCACGACAGGAGCCTGGAAGTGCCGGCGGGCGTAGAAGGCGTAGCCGAGCACGAGCACCACGGCCAGCGCCCAGTTCACGGCCCGGGCGTGCAGTAGTCCCGCTCCCATCGCCAGCGCGTACATCACCAGGAAGTATCCGAGGTCCTGTCGGAGGACCGTTCGATCGCCGTCGAGTTCCAGGCTCCGTCCATTCGAGCGGGCGTAGGCGA
>DATDKZ010000118.1:0-4579 GCA_036519575.1 Actinomycetota bacterium
TGCCAGGTTCCCAGTCCTCGTCACGTTTTCCGGCCCGGGGAGCGTCGGTTCCGCCCGCGACGCGGTCGGAGCGTTCCGGGTGACTGACCGCTTCGACCTGATCCGAGGGTTCGCGGCCGTCATGACCGCCGATCAGGCCCGGGCACTCGCCGCGACGCCCGGCGTCCGCCGGGTGGAGCCGGACTTCAGGGTTAAGGCCACCATGGACGCGGCCGACCAGGACTTCGGCACCGAGGCGGCCCGCCAGGACTTCAACGTCACCGGCCAGGGCGTCGAGGTGTGCATCGTCGACACCGGCGTCGATCCCGCCCACGAGCAGCTCGACTCCAAGACCTCGCTCGGTTCCTCGTCGATTGACTTCTTCGACGCTGTGAACGCTCGAACGACTCCCTACGACGACCACGGCCACGGGACGCACGTCGCGTCGATCGCGGTTGGCGACGGTACCGGCGGCTCCCAGGCCGCAACCTTCGGCGGCGTCGCCCCGGACGCCAGTCTGTCGGTAGCCAAGGTCCTGAACTCCCAGGGGTCCGGGACGGCCAGCCAGGTGATCGCCGGGATCGACTGGTGCGCCGACCGGCCGAACGTCAGCGTGATCTCCATGAGCCTCGGAGGCTCCGTGGCCTCCGACGGCCAGGACGCCATCAGCCTGTCGGTCAACCGGGCCGTCGTGGAGAAAGGGAAGGTCGTCGTGGTTGCCGCGGGCAACTCCGGCGACGGGTCGAGCACCGTCGGCTCGCCCGGGGCGGCCGCCCGGGCCATCACGGTGGGCGCCGTGGCCGAGTGGTCCGCGCCAGCCGGGGCGCCGAACCACTCGGACGGCGTGTACCTCCCGTACTTCTCCAGCCGCGGCCCGACGCTCGATGGGCGGGTAAAGCCCGACGTGGCGGCACCGGGGGTCACGATCACCGCCGCCCGGGCCGGAACGGCCACTGGCTACGTCACCTTCAGCGGCACGTCGATGGCCACCCCGTTCGTCTCCGGCACGGTGGCCCTCGGACTCCAGGGACATCCGACGTGGACGCCGGAGGAGGTGCGGAGCGCCATCGAGGGAACGGCGCAGGACCGCGGACCGGCCGGCAAGGACAACGACTGGGGAGCCGGGCTCCTGGACGGCTACGGCTTCGTAGCTCGGGCCGAAGGCATGACGGGCCAGACGGCGTTCCCCGCCAACAGGAGGATCCAGGGCACCGTGGCCGACCACGGGACGTGGACCTACGACTTCACCGTGGGAGCGGGTGACCTCGGCGTCCCGATCGGCGCCACGATCATCATCGACGGGGCCCCCGAGTGCGTCCTCGGATTCGGCGGCTTCTGCTTCGAGTTCAACTGGGGGCCCGATCTCGATGCGGAGCTCCTCGACCCGAACGGGGCCGTCATCGCCTCGAGCACATGTGCTGCTGGTGCCGAGTGCGGGATCGGGCGCCAGGAGACGCTGCACACCATGCCCACGGCGGCGGGCACGTACACCATCCGCGTGTCCCCGTTCGAGGGCGATCCGTTCTTCGGCCGCGGTGGCTCCTTCGGCATCGACCTGTCGACCGGGCCGGTGGGTGGGGCGCCTCCGCCTCCGCCGCCGCCGCCGCCGCCTCCTCCCGCCACGACCATGCACGTGGGGGACCTCGACGGGCTGGGAACGCGCAGCCTCTTCTCGCGGTGGGTGGCGACGATAACCATCGTGGTCCACGACGGTGATCACGCGGTCCTTCCCGGCGTGGTCGCCTCGGCAAGCTGGCAGGGCGGAGCGTCCGCGACGTGCACGACCGGTGCTAGCGGTACCTGCTCGGTCAGCAGGCAGTTCCAGAACTCCAGGACGAGCGTGTCCTTGACGGTGAACAACCTGTCCAAGTCCGGCTACACCTATCAGCCTTCGACGAACCACGACCCGGACGGCGACAGCAACGGCGCCACCGTCATCGTGCAGAAGCCCGCCTGACCGATCAGGTCACCCGACGGGTCGGGCCTCGAGCCTCGGCGCATGCGCCCGCTCGAACCGTCCGAACACGGCCACCAGTCCGGCCAGGATGACCGCCGGCACCAGCTCCCACACGACCCGTTCCATCCACCACCTCGCCGTGCTGTCAACCTGGTGCCCGAACCCCAGCGGCCACAGGAGGAGGATGGCGATCAGATACGCGGTCATGTGCCACAGGAACAGCGTCATGATCATGCTGTTCACGAAGATCGTGGACTTCCACGGCCCCGGCCGCTCCAGCCACCGTGACAGCCGAGGCCGGAGCAGCATGACCGCGCCGATCGACCAGATTCCGCCGAGCATGAAGCACACCGTCGGCGGATACGCGTTGGAGATGGGTTCGATGTCGGTGCCCAGCAAGCTCTTCGGGTAATAGCCGATCGACGGGAACCAGTCGAACCGGGCCTCGCCGAACAGCCGGAACAGCCAGGGGTTCGTCAGCAGGACAAGGCCCCCCAGGCCCACCGCCACCATGGTCCAAAAGGCCCACCTCGGCTGGGCCGGCAGGCGGCCGTCGGCGTAGAAGAACCCCAGCTGGTGCGGGAGCAGCAGGACGAACGCGACGTTGAACCAGCGCACCTCGGGATGCTCGAAGCCGAAGCCGATCACGTCGGCGGCGATGGTCCCCGCGACCATTGCCGCCGGCACCCACAGACCGAACCGGCGGTGCAGCCAGATCATCGCCGGGGCGATGGCCACCACGAGCATGTACACGCCGAGGAACCACAGCGGCCCGAACGGGATGGTTGCGCCCGGCGGCCTCATCCCCCGGAGGAGCCTCGTGCCATCCCACAGCGTCGGGCCCGTGGGTTTCCCGATGTTGGCGACATGCAGGAACACTTGGATCACCGTCCACACGGCGAGGAACACCAGCGACGGTTTCAGCAGCCGAACCTCCCGGTCCTTGACGAACGACCAGGCGGATCCGTCACGACGCTCGTGCGCCTGGAACGTGACCATGTTGGAGAACCCGCCTACGAAAAAGAAGATCGGCATGACTTGGAACGCCCACGTCCCCAGCCACAGATAGGACGTCACGCCCACCGCGCTCGTCTGGTAGATGAGGGCGTCGGGCCAGTGGATGATCGAGATGAACCAGTGGCCGAAGACGACCGCCAGGATCGAGCCCGCCCGCAGGAAATCCACGTAGCGGTCCCGGGTGGCGGGCGTCGCCCTGGCCAGCTCGTCGAGGCGGCTCGTCACGCGCGTCCCACCGGACCCCACCGTACACCCGGCCTTAACGGACTCCGGAATCTCTGGAGCATGCCGGAGGTTCCGATGGATGGCGTTTGGGGCCGCAGGCCCAGGGTAATCCAGACGCCGAAGTCCCTCGTTGGTGCAGGCAGCAAGGCGGCCGAGGCTCCGGGCCTGGGGGGCCCCACCCCGGGGCAGCGCCGATGGGGACGCTGGGCTGACGAGGTCTCGGGTGTCGTGCGGGCGCGACACTCGGGACTTCGTCGCGTTCAGGGTTGATTGGGCCCCCGCCGCGGACGACCATTGCGCCGTGCCGCCAGGGAATGGTCTTCCTCGCCATCTCGACGAGTGGGTTCGGGCCTCACTGATCACGGAGGGGCAGGCGGACGCGATCCGAGCCTTCGAGGACCGCCGGGCTCCCCGAGCATCCGTCACGCTGATCACCGAGGCTCTCGGCTACCTAGGCGCGGCCCTGGCGGCGGCCGCAGCAGCCGTCCTCGTCGGCCGGTCGTGGAACGACGCGTCCCCGGGCCTTCGGATCCTCCTTCCCGGCGTGGCTTCACTGGTCATGGTGGCGGCCGGGTGGTCCCTGCGACGCACCGAGGATGCCGCCATCGCCCGGCTGGCCAGCGTGCTCTGGCTGCTCGCTGCCGGGCTGTCCGGCTGGTTCGGCGGGCAGCTCGCATCCGACGGCTTCGACGCGTCCGATCAGGGCGTCGTGCTGGGGATCGGGATCGGGGTCACTGTGACGGCCGTCCCGCTCTACCTCGTCCGTCGGCGCACGCTTCAACAGCTCGCGGTGATCACGGGCCTCATGATCCTCGCCGCCGGCACCTTCTGGGGCTCGGGGATGTCGGTCGGGCTCGCCTACCTCGTCATCGGGCTCGCCTGGACGGCGTTGGGGTGGATGGGACGGGCCGAGCCCCGACGCGTCTCACTCACCCTCGGCCCTCTGGCGGGACTGACGGGAGCCTTCGTCGCGAGCGGCGACAGGACGAGCCTGGGCGTGTGGCTGGGCATCGCCGTTTCAGTTGGTCTCGTCGCGGCCAGCGTTTCGCTCCGGCACACGCCGATGCTCGGGTTGGGCGTCGCGGGCCTGTTCGCCTTCTCGGTCTGGGCCATCGGCTTCTACTTCGGCGAGACGATCGGCACCCCGCTCGTCCTGCTCGTCGCCGGCGTCATCCTCCTCGCGGTGGCCTTCGTGGCCGCCCGCCTGCGGGGACTCACGAGCGAACGCTCGTCCCGCCCCCGATGCCGAGGGTTTGATCGCCGTTCGTCCTGCCGAACTCCGAGCCTTCAGCCCGGCATGCCCTCCAACTTGGCCTTCAGGTTCCTGAGCGACTTCATGGCGTCGCCCCGGATTGCCGGGTAGGCGATGTAGAAGACCATCGGGTTTCCGTCGCTCGTCAG
>DATDKZ010000119.1:0-11732 GCA_036519575.1 Actinomycetota bacterium
CGTCTCCAGGGTCTTGGAATACACGATCTTGTCCGCCGCCCGCCAGATCTCCGCGTAGTCCCGGATGAACGGCGGTTGCTCCGAAAGGTCCATGGTCTCCCAGGCAACCATCACTTCGTACATCCGGCGCCCGTAGAGGTAGGTGCCGACCGGACGCTCGAGTTCGTTGACGAAGGTGTGCATCTCTTCGTCCGGCTCAGCCCAGTCGAAGTTGCCGTCCTCATCGGCAACGTAGCCATCGAGCGACGTGATCGCCGAGTAGATCAGCTTCGCCACAGTGAGCCTCCCTTCGTCCGAGTAACAAGCGCCTTCATCGTGTCTCCCCTTCACCCGTGGCGGTCGTCAGTCTCCGATGCTGATGACGACCTTCCCAACGGTCCGTCCCGACTCGAGGTATCGGATCGCCTCGGTAACGTCGTTGAGCCGGAACGTCCTGTCGACGACCGGCGTGACCTTACCGGCTTCGATGAGCTCCTTCAGGACGACCAGGCGGTCTCCGGGGTCCTTGGCGCCTCGGAAGGGATGGAGCTGGTTCACGAAGGGGGAGATCACGAGCAGCTTGCCGAAGCGACCGAGGCTCCCGAACCAACGATGGTCCGCGCCGCCGTACTGATCGTGCCCGATCAAGACGTACGCGCCCTCAGGGGTGAGCGCGCGCCTGAGGTCTGACCACGGATGGTTCCCCGGGAGGTCGATGATGACGTCGTAGCGCTCGCCGGTCCGGGTGAAGTCCTCCTGCGTGTGGTCGATGACCCGATCCGCGCCGATCGACCGGAGCGTGTCCAGCTTCCCGGTGGCATCCACACCGGTCACGTTCGCTCCGTATGCCTTGGCGAGCTGCACCGCGAAGGTCCCCACGGCCCCACCGGCACCGTTGATCAAGACCCTCTGTCCCGGCCGGACTCGCCCCTCATCGCGAATACCCTGCACCGCGATCGATCCGGAGGTGGGGACGGCCGCGGCCTGTGCGAACGTGAGACGGGCCGGCTTCAACTCGAACCTGGCTTCCTGAACGGCCGCGTACTCGGCGAAGGCGCCGCCGTTGCGCCACAGGTTGACGGCGAGGCTCTGACCGAAGACCTCATCACCCGGCCGGAACCGCGTCACGTTCGTGCCGATCGACTCGACGTGACCGGCCAGATCCGTGCCCGGAACGCGATCCTTGGGCTTGCGCAGCCCCGCGCCCATGATCCTGAGGACGTAGGGCTGTCCTCTCATGACATGCCAGACATCGGCATGGACCGATGCCGCACGAACGCGGACCAGCACCTGGTCGTCCCCGGCCATTGGCTCGTCGACCTCGCGGAGCTCCAGGACGTCGGGTGAGCCGTATCGTTCCTGGACGATCGCCTTCATGTGGGACCCCCTTCGCCGTCCGGATACGGAACATGTCGTCGAGCGAGACGCTCACCGGCAGATCGCGAGCGAAGCGGTCGAGCCCCGCGCCTGCCTAACCGGTCCGAGGCCGAGCCGTGAGCTCCTCGCTCACCTGCCAGAGTCGCGCGGCCACAGCCGGGTCGTGTGAGAGCTTCGAAGAGCGTTTGGGCTTCAGGTCGTGGAAGTACTTCCCCGTGACGGTCTCGACCTCGGGGTCGGAGGACAGGTACACGACGGTCTCCGCCCCCTTCTCCAGTGAGCGCATGAACGGCGTCACGATCGAGATCACCAGCCGCCACGCGACCGGCTGGTTCTGGCGACCGAAGTTGGTATGCACCACACCGGGATGCACGCAGTTGACGGTCACGCCCGTTCCGTCGAGCCGACGGGCCAGCTCGAAGGTGAACAGCACGTTGGCGAGCTTGGATTGGTTGTAGGCCACCTGGCCTCGGTACCCACGCTCCCCCTGGAGATCTTCGAAGTCGATGCGTCCCGTCGAATGCGCTCCCGAGGTGACGTTGACGACCCTCGCCGGGGCGCTCTCTTGAAGGAGGTCGAGCAGCAGCGTCGTCAACAGGAAGTACGCGAGGTGATTCAGCGCGAAGGTCATCTCCAGCCCGTCGATCGTCACGCGCCGATCCCGGAAGAAGGCTCCCGCACAGTTCACAAGGGCATGGAGCTGGTCGTACTCTGCCAGAACGTGGTCCGCCAGTTCCCGGATCGAGGTCTGCGAGGTGAGGTCTGCACTTAGGAGCTCGACCTCCTCGTTCCCGGTGTCCTCGCGGATCCTCTGCACCGTGGCCTCACCCTTCTGGGGATCGCGACCGATGAGCACGACGCTCGCGCCCAGCGCGGCGAGCGCGTGCGCGGTGGCCTTGCCGATGCCCGAGGTGGCTCCCGTAATCAGGCACACGCGGCCTCGCATCGAGTCGGTCACCGCACGACCTCGATGTTGCCCGGACGATCCGATTGCCACACGAGGTCGACCGGGCCCTTCCCGGCGATCTGATACGCGAGATGCACGGAGGCGCTAGCCCTCGAGGACGCTCTTCAAGCCGGTCAGGGCGGCCTTCCAGCCGTCCTCCGAGACCGTCTTGGCTTCCTCCGAGGGCAGGTTCCGTTCCGTGACCGTCAGCTTCGTCTTCGGTCCCTCCTGCTCGAGCGCCCAGGTGACCTCCTGGTAGTTCTCTGGCCGGTCCGGGAGCCCCGAGGTATCGCTCCAATGCGTGTGCACGAGCAGCCTCGGCGGATCGATCTTCAGGATCTCCCCCCGATCCTCGTAGGGCTTCCCCTGCCACTCACCCCGATGGACGATTGAGCTTCCGGCCTCCCAGTCGCTCTCGGTGTCGACCCCGAAGAACCACGTCTTGATCAACTCCGGGGTCGTCAGCGCCCTCCACACCTTTTCGACCGGCGCGTCGATCGTGATCGAGCTGCTGGCGCCGAGATCGCTCATGGCGTGTCACTCCTTTCGCCCGTTGAGCACCCGACATCCCTCCATGACCATATCGCAGCCGCGGAACGCGTTTGATGTCTGGTCTCAGCCGCGAGGAGAGCTCCCCTTCGGCGCCGTCGCGGTCAGCGGAGGCAGCGGCGATCCCTCGCCGTTCAGTACCGCCTCCAGCGCGGTTGCCAGATGCTCGAGCTCGGTGCGACTCACGTGCTTCAGGAAGTGCTCCCGCAACCCCCGCACATGGACTGCCGTGGCCTTGCGTAAGAGGTCCCGGCCCTCGGCGGTGAGGGTCGCGAGATACCCCCGTTTGTCTCCCTCGAAGACGCATCGCTCCACGAGGCCCTTGCGCTCGAGCTGATCGACCGCCCGGGTCACGCCGCTTGACGACAGGACGACCCGCGATGCCAGATCCGACATGCGCAGGCCGCGTTCGCCGGCCCGGCGCAGCCACGACAGGACCTCGAACTGGTTGAGACTCAGGCCCTGAGCGCGGACCAATTCCTTGTCGAGCGTCGGCACGACCCTAGAATAGGCGTAGAGGAACGCCCGCCAGGCTCGGAACTGGAGCCTATCCAGCCGCCTCTCGCTTCCGTCCTTCGACATGGCGGTCAGTCTACAGGGGAATAGTTGCTTGCGGCTGCAAGTTTGAACGGATTGGCGCGGCCGAACAGACCCAAGGGGGAAAGGAGGGATGAGATGGAGACTGGTCTTCTACTCATCAGGGTCGTGCTTGGAGCGATCATGGTGGCGCACGGGGCCCAGAAGCTGTTCGGGTGGTTCGGTGGCCATGGCCTCTCCGGCACCGGGAGCGGGCTCGAGTCGATGGGCCTGAGACCCGGTCGGGTGTGGGCCGCGGTCACGGGGCTCGCCGAGTTCGGAGGCGGCGCGCTTCTCGTTCTGGGCCTGCTCACTCCCCTCGGAGCCGCCGCGGTTGCCGGCGTGATGTTCGTGGCGATAGCGACCGTCCACTGGAGGAATGGGTTCTTCAACTCAAGTGGCGGGTACGAGTTCAATCTCTTGATCGTCGCCGCCGCGATCGCCCTGGCGATCACGGGTCCCGGCGAGATCTCGATCGACCACCTTGTCGGTTGGACCCTCGCTGGACCTGCTTGGGGTCTCGGGGCTCTCGGGATCTCTGCGGCCGCGGCAGGATCGGTCCTCGCGCTGCGCAAGCCTCGGCCCGAGCAGGAACGAGATGAGAAGTCTGGAGAGGACGTCCCCGCAACCTGAGTACATCTCCAGATGTGGGTTTCCGTAACGAGCCCCATCCGCCAGGCCGGCGGGATATGGCTGCAGAAGGGAGCGGGAGGATGAGCGACGTGAGGCAACAGGTTGAAGAAACGGAGCGTGAGGCCAGCCTCGTGGAGGAAGCGGCGCTGATCCGGATGATGGGGATGCCGGTCCTGGAAGCACTGCCTTCCCGCTCCGTGCCGTACGAAGATGTCGACCCTTTCATCCTCGTGCACGAAGGCCGATTCCGCCTGTCCGAGATGGCGGGCAAGGACACCAAGCATCCGCACCGAGGGTTCGACAACCTGTGGTACGTGCTGCAAGGCTCGGCCAGCACCGGTCACAGTACGGGGCCGGACGGATCCATCGAGCGCGCGCAGCTGCCGGAAGGCTCGCTCCTCGCACTCAGGGCGGGGCGGGGCGCGTGGCACGCGGAGGCGGTGGGAGCCGACGAGGTCGAGGAGGGCCTTGGCGACACCGAGTTCCGCAGCGTGCTGTTCTGGGTCAACCTGGCCAGGAAGGCCAAGAACGTCGAACCGAGCGCGCAGGTGTTGCTACCGGATCAGATCCCGGTGCGACACGAGGGTGATGCGACCGTTCGGATCCTGGTCGGCGAGGGCTCTCCCGTGCATCTGGGGACGCCGGCGCTGATCCTCGACGTCGAGCTTCCCGAGGGCGGGACGTTCACCATACCGGTGCCACCCGAGTTCCAGGGGTTCGCCTATCTGCTGGAAGGCGAGGGGGCCTTCGGGGCCAACCGGCGCCGAGCCAGGCCTCCTCAACTCGTCTTGCTGGGCCCGGGAGAAAGGTTCACGGTCACGGACGCCACCCTCGGGACCCGGTTCATGCTCATGGCAGGCCGGCCGTACGGAGAGGTTCCCGTGTTCAACGGGCCGTACGTGGACTAGACGCGCCGAATGATCGGAGGGGACGCCCACGCCGAAGGCGTGGCTGTCCCCGGGCGCCGCCGCCCCCGAGAAGTTAGCGGCCCTGAGAATGATGAGGAGCTCAGGCCACAACGGCGAGTGCCTCCACCTCCAGGAGGTAGCCAGGCCGGAACAACGCGGCAACCTGCACCGCGGTACTCGCCGGCGGACGGTCGGTGGCGACGTAACGGTCCCTGATCTCTCGGACCACGGGGAGGATCGAGATGTCCGTGGTGAACACCCCGAACTTGACCACGTCCGCGAACGTGGCCCCGGCGGCCGCGAGAGCCAGCCGGAGGTTCTCGAAGACCCGCTCGGCCTGGGCTCGAGGATTGTCGGCGCCCACGAGCTCACCTCGGTCGTCCATCGCGACCTGGCCAGCGATCGCGACCATCCGGCCGGCCGCCACTACCGCGTGGCTGTACCCGTTGCCCGGCGCCATACCAGCCGGTTCGAGGTGGTGCTGGATCCTCGTGTTCGATTCCGCCATCGCTTCTCCTTCCACGTCTCCAAATCGTGCGCCGAATCGTAGGTGAGGCCGGTGCAGTTCCAGCT
The DNA here is from genome assembly GCA_036519575.1 of Actinomycetota bacterium. Lineage (GTDB taxonomy): Bacteria > Actinomycetota > UBA4738 > UBA4738 > HRBIN12 > AC-69. The sequence goes on from DATDKZ010000119.1 coordinate 5,542, forward strand.
CGTGAGCCGGCTGGCGAGACTAGTCGCGGCGAGGTGTTGATGTCCCGGCGGGCACTCGCCCGAAGGACGGGTCTACCGGCTAAGGCCGTCGGATCGAGATGACCATGTTGGCCGCCCGCGTGGCCAGCACGCGCTCTCCTGGTCGGAGACCGTCGGGGACGCCCTCAGGCCCCAGACGAGCCTGCTCCACGGTCCGATCAGAGAACGCCACAGTGACGTCGTAATAGGTCACGCCGTGAAGACCGAAAGGCTTCACCTCAACGACCATGGCCTCCTGCTCACCCAACATCGCTGCCAGCTTATCGCGCGGCTTCCAGGCTCCTCCATACGTCCTTCTCCACTTCGGTCCAGGAGATCAGCCGCGGCGACGCTTCCAGCCTGAAATGACCGCCGCGGGATGATCCCTGATGTCCAACCCTCTATTGCATCGCGGTCGCCTCAGGTGGCTAGGATTCCGATCTGCACGTTGGATCAACGCTCGAGCTCGCGACGATCGACGAGGTGCGCGAACCGGTGGTGACGGTCGAGGACGTACGTTCGCTCGCTATGAGCCTTCCACGCACGACCGAAGCCCTCGTGCGGGACCGGGTGAAGTTCCGCGTCGGTCGGATCGTCTACATCGCGTTCTCGCGGGACGAGTCCGTGATGGGCTTCGCGTTTCCCAAGGAGGAGCGAGAAGCGCTCGTGCGCTCGGAGCCGGATAAGTTCATGATGCCCGGCCCGTCCGACCTGCGGTACCACTGGGTGGAGGTCCGGCTCGAAGCCCTCGATGAACTCGAGATGCGCGAGCTGGTCCTCGATGCGTGGCGGATGGTGGTGCCGAAGAGCGTTGCGGCCGCCTACGACGATCCCTGAGCCGAGGCTCAACGAAAGATGCCGGCTCTCGCTCAGTGACCGATGTCGAGGTCTCCGGCCTCCACGAGTCCGCTTTCGTAGGCAAAGACCACCACCTGGGCACGATCGCGCAAGCCGAGCTTGGTGAGGATGCTCGACACATGCGACTTCACCGTGGCGGCCCCGATGAAGAGCTCCTCGGAGATCTCGGCGTTGCTGGACCCTCGGGCGATCGCGGCCATCACCTCCCGCTCTCGGTCGGTGAGACGTTCCAGGCGGCCCGACACGGCGGCGTCGACGGCGAATCGCTCGGCGAACTGACCGATGAGGCGCCTCGTGATGGACGGAGCGAGCAATGCTCCGCCGTCGGCGACGGTGCGCACGGCGGCAACGAGTTCCTGGGGAGGCATGTCCTTGAGCACGAAGCCGCTGGCACCGGCGCGCAGCGCCTTGTAGACGTACTCGTCCGGGTCGAACGTCGTCAGGATCAGCACCCGCACGTCCCAGTCGGCTTCCTCGACGATCCTGGAGGTCGCCTTCAGGCCGTCCATGTCCGGCATCCGGATATCCATGAGGATCACGTCCGGGCGATGGGTACGCGCCGCTTCGATGGCCTCGAGCCCCGTCCCCGCCTCGGCCACCACCTCGATGTCGTCCTGGTGACCAAGGACCATGGCAAACCCGCCTCGCACCAAGGCCTGATCGTCGACGACGACGACACGGATGCTCAGGCCGGCTCCTTCCCGATGGGCAGACGGGCAACGACCTGAAAACCCCCACGCGGACGCGGCCCCGCCTCGAGGCTTCCACCCAACAGCTGTGCCCGCTCGCGCATGCCCACGATCCCCTGACCCGACCCCGGCAAGATGGTGTCACCGTGCCCGTCGTCAAGCACCTCGATGGCGACTCCATGGTCGTCGGTGCTGAGCCGCACTTCGGCCCGGGCGGTGGTTCCCGCGTGCTTGAGCACGTTGGTCAGTGCCTCCTGGACGATGCGGTACGCGGAGAGGTCGACACGAGCCGGGAGATCGGTCCGCGCACCATTCATCGAAAGAGAAACGTCCAGGCCGGCCTGTTCGAACTGGGCGACGAGCCGAGGAACATCCGCGAGACCGGGCTGGGGATCGAGCCCGTCGACGTCGGCTTCTGGCCGCAAGACGTCGAGCAGATGGCGCAGCTCACTGAGTGCCTGGCGTCCTGCCACCTCGACCGCTTCCATCGCCTGGACCGCGCCCTCCAGGTCGTCGGCAGCCACAGTCTTCGCGGCGCCGGCTTGCACGGTCATCAAGCTCACCCGGTGGGCGACCACGTCGTGCAGCTCCCGAGCGATCCGGGCTCGCTCCTCGGCAACCGCCCTGCGGGCTTCGGCCGCCTGTTCCCGTTCGAGGTGCGCAGCACGCTCCGCCCGGGACCGGAGACGGCGCCCCATGTACCACACCAGAAAGATCACGATGAACCCGAAGCCGATCTCCGCTGCCGATACCGCATCCATGGGTGCGCTGAGCCCCACGACGGCGAAAGCGCCACAGAGTGCCAGGTAGGCCCATCGATCGTTCGTGGCGTAGCGGCCAACGCCGTACAGCGCAACCAGCATCGGGATCCCGACCAATTCCAGGTCTGCAGCCCGGACCAATTCGAAATAGACGGCTCCCGTCGACAGGGCGGCCGCGGCCCACGTCACCCCGAACACGATCAGGGGCTCGGACCTGCGCCAGTACAGGGCACCGCTGGCGACCGCGAGGACGAGGAAGACGCCGATCGAGACGTCGCCGACCGAGCGGATGACGAGGTCATCGTTGGGTCCCTCGGACTTCACGAAGACGGCCACCAGGAACACGACGATGGCGAGGACGGCGTCTGCTGCACGCGGCCAGCGAGTGAACGGGCCTCCGACCGGTCGCCGAGCCATCCGGCTTGGAGTCTCAGGGTCCGGAACCATCCGGCTCACCCTCGCGCGATCATGACACACCCGATCACCAGGTCCTTCGAGGAATTCACGGAGGTACGGTAGGCCATCCCATCAGGTCGGTCACCCTCCCACAGGCGGATCCCGGTCTCCGCATCGGGGGGGAGGTCCCCGACTCCCCACCGTGCCCAAATCCACCCTTCGGGGGAGCCGTCAATCCGTCCGCGGGGCGGCGACTGCAGTCGCGTTCGGCCCTACCTTCGGTTCCGCACTCGCGCGTCGGGCATCGAGTGTACGGAACACAACAAGGAGGGAGGACCTCATGAAGCTATCCACCGAATCGCTGGCTCGTTCGGGAGGCCGTCACCCGTGGCGGACCCTGGTCATCTGGGTCGTCGCGCTGCTGGCCGCAGGGGCCCTGTCGTCGCTGTTCCTCGGCGATGCCCTGACCACCGACACCGACTTCACGAACGATCCCGAAGCCAAACGAGCCGCCGGCCTGCTGGAAGAGCGCCTTCGTGGCACCGGTGAAGACATGGAGTTCGTCGTCGTGACTGCCGAACGAGCGGTCACCGAACCCGAATACCGGGCCTACGTCGAACACCTGCAAGCCACGATCGCGGCCCTCGGGCCGGACGTCATCCAACACGTCGGGAGCTACCTGACGAACGAGGGTCCGGTCTCCGAAAACGGCCGGTCGACGCTGCTGCCGGTGACGCTGGCAGGAGTCGATCACGCCACCGTCGGTGATCATGCAAAGCTGCTCGTGGACACCGTGAAGGGCGTCGAGGCTCCACAGGGCTTCGAGGCTCTCGTGGCGGGTCCCAGCACGCTGGAGAACGACTTCATCCGGCTCGCTGAGGAGGGGCTTCAGCAGGGTGAATCCGTCGGCCTGGCGGTCGCGCTCGTCGTGCTGGTGTTCGTGTTCGGAGCGGTCGTCGCCGGGCTGATCCCCATCATCCTCGCCGTGATGGCGATCGCCATCGCCCTCGGTGCCGCTGCCCTATTCGGGCTGGTCTTCGATCTGCCGTTCTTCATCGCCAACATCATCACGATGATCGGGCTGGCGGTCGGGATCGACTACTCCCTGTTCACCGTCTCACGCTATCGCGAGGAGCGCGCCAAGGGTCTCGACAAGATCGATGCGATCACCCACGCCGGTGCAACGGCGAGCAGAGCAGTGTTCTTCTCCGGTCTCACGGTCATGGTGGCTCTCACGGGGATGCTGTTGCTGCCGAACACGATCTATCGCAGCATCGGCCTGGGGGCGATCCTCGTGGTGATCATCGCGGTCGCCGCCTCACTGACCCTGCTGCCCGCCGTGCTGGCCCTGATGGGCGACAAGATCGACGCGCTGAGGATCCGGGGCAGGAGGAGCGGTGCCCAGCAGCGAAAAGGTCGCTTCTGGGATCGCATCACCGGTACGGTCATGCGCCGACCCGTCGTCAGCCTCATGCTGGCCGCCGGCACCCTGGTGCTGGCGGCACTCCCCTACTTCAGCATCAACGAAGGCTTCTCGGGCGTGAGCACCCTGCCCGATGAGGCGGAATCCAAGCAGGCGTTCCTCATCCTCGAAAGGGAATTCTCCGGAGGGCTCGGCTCACCGGTGGAGATCGTCATCGATGGAGACATCACCCCGTCGGTGACCGCCTCCATCGAACACATGCAGGCCGCGTTGGCGGCAGACCCTTCCTTCGGCCCGGCCTCGGTCGAGATGAGCGAGACGAGCGACCTGGCATTGATCTCTGCGCCGCTGTCCGGGGACATCGCCGGCAACGACGCGCTGGATGCGATCCGTGAACTACGCGCCACGCTGGTTCCCCAGGTCTTCGACGATGTTCCCGTCGAGGTGCTCGTCGGAGGCGACACCGCTTACAACCTCGACTACCTTGATCAGACGGCGCTGTACACCCCGATCGTGTTCCTGTTGGTGCTCGGGTTGTCCTTCGTCCTGTTGACCGTGGCGTTCCGCTCGCTGGTCATCCCCGCGAAAGCGATCGCGATGAACCTGCTGTCGGTCGGAGCGGCCTTCGGGCTGCTGGTTCTGTTCTTCCAGCGCGGCGTGGGACCCGAGATCTTCAAGGACATCGCCGGCTGGCTCGGCTTCGGCCAGGTCGAATCGATCGAGGCCGGGCTGCCGCTTTTCATCTTCGCCATCCTGTTTGGGCTCTCGATGGACTATCACGTCTTCCTCCTCTCCAGGATCCGAGAGCGGTTCGATAACACCGGCGACAACACCGAGTCCGTCGCCTACGGTCTGCGGACCACGGGTGCTCTGATCACCGGGGCGGCGGCCATCATGGTCGCGGTCTTCGCCGGGTTCGCCGCCGGACCGCTGGTCGGGTTGCAGCAGATGGGCTTCGGGTTGGCCATCGCCGTCGCGCTCGACGCCACCATCGTCCGAACTGTGCTGGTTCCCGCCACGATGAAGCTCCTCGGCGATCGCAACTGGTATCTGCCGTCCTGGCTCGAATGGCTGCCGCAAGTCCACATCGAGGGCGTGGCAACGCCCGAGGTCGTTGCCGAGCCCGAGCCACAGCTCATCCTGGCCAATTGACCGATCCTCGGCCCGCAAGCGGTATGGTCAGGGGGATGTCGGAGGATCGCTCGTACGTCGAGCAGAACACGCGAGAGCGGGAGCGCCTTCGTGCGCTGGTCGAGCGCCTGGACGAGGACGAGCTCCTGATTCCGGTGAACGAGTACTGGACTGTAGCCGGCGTGTTCGGCCACATCGCGTTCTGGGACGCCAGGGTGCTCGCGCTCGCCGACAAGGTGGAACGTGGGGTGCCGTTCTCGCCCTCCGACACCGAGCCGGAGGATGTCGACTGGATCAACGACGCCTCGCGCCCGCTGATCCACGCCATCCCGCCGCGCGACGTCGCCCAACTGGCGCTGCGCATCGCCGAGGAAACCGACGCCCGAGTGGCGAGCCTGCCGGTCGACCGCCTCTCGCCACGCGACCCCGACAGCCCGCTCTACGCCCTCCGCGCATCTCACCGGGGCGAGCACCTGGACGACGTCGAGGCGGCCCTCCGAGCTCGATGAGCCCAGCCAGATCGGCCTGGCGCTACGGAGGAGGGAGCAACGCCTTGAGTATCAGCCGAGCGTACGCTCCCTGAGGACCTCGAGGTACTCGTCCAGCCGGTCGTAGGTCTCGGCAGCGCCTGACTCCATCCCGGACTCGAGCATCCCGTCGCGGTCCTGGATCGAGTCGAAGACCGAAGTGGTGGTGACCGTGGTCTTCCCGTCGTGCTCCTCCAGCGTCAGGGTCTCGACCGAGATGTGGCCGGGCATGCCCTCCCATTCGAAAGTCCACACGATGCGCTCCGGCGGAACGATCTCTCGGAACTCGCCGCGGAACCCATGGTCGTCCTCGCCGGCAGGGCCTCGGTGCACGATCCGCCACTTGCCACCCGCGCGGAAATCGATCTCGCAGCTAGCGAACTCGTAC
>DATDKZ010000120.1:0-16536 GCA_036519575.1 Actinomycetota bacterium
CGAGGGCGGCGAGCTTTCGGAACATGAGGGCCTCCGCGAGGGCTGCCCGCTCCAACTCGTCCAGGTCCACGCTCTCGTTCACCGAATGGAGTGAGGAGAGCTCGTCGGAGGCTCCGAACAGGAGCACGGCGATCCCCGGGAACGTCCGCGACAGTAGGGGCACGAGCGGGATCGACCCCCCGCTTCCCATGTCGACGGTCTCCCGGCCCCACGCCTCGCCCATGGCCTCACGAGCGGCTCCGAAGATCTCTCCGTCGGCCTGGACGGCGAAGGGCTCGCCCTCGCCGCCCCGTTCGATCTGGAGATGCACGCCCCACGGGGCGTTCGCCTCCAGATGCGAGGTCAGGGCGTCCAGGGCCTTCTGCGCGTCCTGACCCGGGGGGATGCGCAGGCTCACTTTCGCTCGGGCCACCGGCACGAGCTGGTTCGAGGCCTCTCGGACGCGGGGGGCGTCGATCCCCAGAACCGAGACGGCTGGTCGGGTCCACAAGCGCTCCGCCACCGAGCCCTCCCCGATCGAGCCCACACCGGGAAGCACGCCCGCCTCGTCGCGAAACTCGTTCTCGGGGTACTCGACACCGCTCCAGGGTCCCGACGCGAGGCCGGGGATGGCCACGTTGCCGCGATCGTCGTGGAGCGTGGCGAGCAGGCGGGACAGCGCCGTCAGCGCATCGGGGATCGGCCCACCGTACGCGCCACTGTGGACGGCCTTGCGAAGGACGCGGACCTCGACCCGGCAGTCCACCACGCCGCGCAGGGTGGTCGTCAGGGTGGGGATGCCCCGGCGCCAGTTCCCGGAGTCGGCCACGACCGCAACGTCCGAGGCGAGGAGGTCACGATGGCCCTCGATCAGGAACGGCAGGTTGTCCGTGCCGGCCTCCTCCTCCCCCTCGACCAGGACCTTCACCGTGACCGGCGGCGCGCCGCCGAAGGCCTTCAATGCGGCGGCGTGAAGCACGATCCCGCATTTGTCGTCGGAGGTGCCGCGACCGTACATCCGCCCATCCCGGACCGACGGCTCGAACGGCGGCGTGTCCCATTCGTCCACCGGACCCTCGGGCTGGACGTCGTGATGGGCGTACAGGAGGATCGCGGGGGCGCCCGGGACGGCCGGTGTCTGCCCGAAGACGGCTGGATGCTCGCCCGTGGGGAGCTCGATTAGGTGGACACTCGAGAGCCCCGCCGCCGCCAGGATCTCTGCGGCGGCCTCCGCCGAGTCCCGAACCGGTTGAGGGTCGTAGCCGGGGAACGCGATCGAGGGGATCCGAACCAACCGCTCAAGGTCGGCCCGGACGCCGGGCATGAGTCCGGCAACGGTTCCTCGAAGCTGGTCGTCCATCGGGTGCGAACGATACCGCACGTCCGGAGCACAGGGTTCGGGTGCCGCGGCCTACGGGAAGAGCCGGTCGATCACCCAGCCGCCGTCCGATCGCTTCGTGTACCGGAATCGGTCGTGGAGGCGATGCTCCCGTCCCTTCCAGAACTCCACCGTCTCCGGTGCCAGGCGATACCCGCCCCAGTTCGGGGGGAGCGGGACCTCGAGGCCCCGATATCGAGCGTCGATCTCCCGGTACCGGGCGTCGAGCTCCTCCCGCGAGCTCGCGACCGCACTCTGGCGCGAGGCCCACGCGCCCACGCGCGCCTCGCGGGGCCGGGTCCGGAAGTAGGCTTCGGATTCCTCCCGGCTGGTTCGCTCGACCGTTCCGCTCACGCACACCTGCCGATCGAGCTCGCGCCAGTAGAACGCCATCCCTGCCTGAGGGTTGGCGCCCAGCTCGCGTCCCTTTCGGCTCTCGTAGTTCGTGTAGAAGACGAAGCCGCGCTCGTCGATCCCCCTGAGCAACACGTGGCGGACGGACGGGCGCCCGCCGGCGTCGACCGTCGCCAGGGCCACGGCCTCGGGCAGCCGGATCCCAGCGTTCCGCGCGTCGTCGAGCCACATGCGGAACTGCGCGATCGGATCGGGATCCAGGTCGCGCTTCGAGAGGGGATCGCGGTTCCCGGGGACCTTCGCCACGGCAGCTCCAGGCGGACAGTATCGGATGAGCCAGTGCGAGAGCGCAGGCAGTGTTCCGAGCCGGCTCGGGCCCGGACGTATCCTTTGCTCCCGTGCACATCGATTGGTCCATCGCCCTCGCGTCCGTGATCGTGGGCTTCACCGTCGGCCTCACCGGCATGGGCGGAGGAGCCCTCATGACTCCTATCCTCCTGATCTTCTTCGGGGTGACGCCGACGGCGGCGGTCTCCTCCGATCTCGTCGCCGCGATGGTCATGAAGCCGGTCGGCGGTGGTGTCCACATCCGGCGGAAGACAGTCAGATGGGAGCTCGTCAGGTGGCTTTTCATCGGCTCGATCCCTGCCGCGTTCGGCGGCGTCTTGCTGCTTCATGCGACAGGTGACAGCGAGGCGGTCGAGAGCACCACGAAGGTCTTCCTCGGCGTGACACTCATCCTGGCCGCCGCCGCCATGGTCTTCAGGGCCTGGCTCCAGGCTCGGCGGAGCGCCGAGGCTCGTGCCGGTCGGCGCGAGACGCTCGGTCCGGGCGGATCGATCGATGTCAGAATCCCGCTCACGGTGATGATCGGGGCCGTGGGAGGCCTGCTCGTGGGCCTCACCTCAGTCGGCTCGGGGTCGATCATCATCGTGTGTCTCATGCTCACCTACCCGACGCTCCGGGGGTCCCAGCTCGTGGGTACCGATCTGGTGCAGGCCGTCCCCCTGGTGACCTCCGCGGCGCTGGCGCACATCCTGGTCGGTGACCTCGAGCTCGGCCTGACCGCTTCGATCCTGATCGGCGCACTCCCGGCCGTGTACGTTGGTGCGCGGCTCTCATCGAAGGCGCCTGAGGGCGTCATCCGTCCCGCCATCGTGATCGTTCTCCTGGCCTCCGCCCTGAAGCTGCTGGAGGTGCCAACGGGGGTCGTCGGCGTCATCCTCGTGGCGGTTGCCCTCGTGGGACTCCCGATCTGGGGGGCGATCGATGCGGCCGCACACCCGCAGGGCATGTGGGACCGTGCTGGCTTGAGTCGTCGGCGGTGGATAGGTTGGCAGGCGTTTGGCGCCCCTATCGGGATCGGGTTCGCCGTGGCGGCTGCCTACTTCGCCAAAACGCGTCGACAACTCGGTCCGGCGTCGCTCACACCTGACCGCGGCGACGAGACCGTCCCGGCTGAAGCTCACGAAGCGGGCGTCCACTGAGCGAGCGTGGGGCGTTCGAGCGCATCCTCGTCGCCGTGGACGGGTCACCACAGAGCGAGAAGACGATCGTCATCGCCCTCGACCTCGCTCAGCGGTACAACGCAGCGGTGACCGTCGTTCACGTTCGCGAATATGAGCGATACGAGGGGTCCGACGTCGACCTCGGTCCGCCGGTCCCCGCGGAGAACCTCGTGGCGCAGGCGGTCGCGAGGTTCGAAGAAGCTGGCATCGACACCCGAGGGGAGATCCGCCGGGTGAGCACCGGCGACACGCCCCAACAGATCATCGAGGTTGCGGCCGCGGCCCGGGCAGACCTGATCGTCCTCGGATCGCGCGGCATGACCGAATGGAAGAGTCTGTTGCTGGGCGGTGTTGCGAACAAGGTCGTGCACCACGCCGCCTGCCCGGTGCTGCTGGTTCGGTAGGAGCGACTGGACGCAACCGATGAAGCAGCCTGCCACCGAGCGAGTCCGGCTCGCCGTCGTCGCTCGAGAGTGGGCGCGGATCGGCTGCATCGGGTTCTATCGACGCCATCGCCGGCTCGGCCATCGGCCTCGGCCTCGAGCTCGAACATTTCTGGCAAGTGGGCGTGCTCGCACTGGCCACGGCCTGGCTGCTGGGGTTCCATCGCGGAGTGGTGAGCGCCCTCATCATTGCCGCCGTGCTCGGTGGGGTGGCGGCGTGGCGGCGTGGCGGCGTGGCTGGCGCCCCGATCGTGGGATGACCGCCGCTCTCCGGTGCTTCTCCCTCTCATCGGAGGAAACCTCGTTGTTGCCTTCCGGCCGATTCTGTCGCACCATGGCGCCACGGGAGAAAGGAGGTGGTCCAACTTGCATAAACGGCAGGAGACCCCCGAGGTGACTGGCTGCTGAGCCATCCCTCGCGGGCAGGGGCCACCGCCCCGCCCGTCCGCCGGGAGACCGGCAGAATCCAACCAGCTCACCGATCTCACGATGCTCCGGTTGGTCTACCGGACGAAGCCTCGTAACGGCCGAAGTGCTCGTGAGCCATGGTCACCGAATGGGCCGGGCCCAGGCTGGGCCCGGCCCATTCATGTGGCGTTGAGCGGTCCCAGAACGGCCAGAGTTTGAGGCGCCCTCGGCAGGACTCGAACCTGCGCACCCGGCTCCGGAGGCCGGCGCTCTATCCGCTGAGCTACGAGGGCGTGCGGTCCCGAGTCTAGCAACGCTCTCTCCCGGAGGGTCCGATGAGCTGATCCGGGTGAAACGCTTCGCTATCCTGCGCACATGGAGGGTGAGGCCAAGCCGCGGATCCTGATCGTCGAAGACGATGCGGTCATCACACGTCTGCTCCAGATCAACTTCCGGGTGGAGGGGTTCGAGGTCGATTCGGCGTCCGGGTGGGAGGAAGCCTCCCGGCAGGTTGCTGGGCAGGTCCCGGACCTGGTCATCCTCGACGTCATGATGCCGCGGGTCGACGGCTTCGAGATCCTCCGCCGGTTGAAGGGGATGCCGGCCATGCGGGACGTCCCGTGTATCTTCCTGTCCGCTCGGGCACAGGACGAGGACCGGGCCCGCGGCTACGCTCTCGGCGTGGATGAGTACGTCACGAAGCCATTCGACCCATCGCATCTGGTCGAGATCGTCCGCCGAGCGCTCGCCCGCAAGACGGCGCAGGCCTAGGGCGACCCGTCGCCGCCGATGATCGAGGACCGGATCGCGCGCATCGTCCGGCATGCCCTGGAGGACGCCCGGGACGAGCTCGGGCTCTCCGGCGACCTCCCGGAGATCGAGGTTGCCGGGTCGAGGCAGAAGGAGTTCGGCGACTTCTCGACGAACGTGGCGCTCGGTCTGGCACGACGGGTCGGCAGGGGGAGGAGCGCCCGCGAGGTGGCCGAGGTCATCCGATCGCACCTCCCTCCGGACGAGCTGATCGAGCGGGTCGAGGTGGCGGGACAGGGGTTCCTCAATCTCTTCGTGCATGCCGAGTGGCTGCTCGACGTGCTCCGCGACGCCGTTGCCCGGGGACCTCGATACGGCCGGGCCGAGCCGAACGGCCGATCCACGCAGGTCGAATTCGTGTCGGCGAACCCGACTGGTCCGCTGCATGTGGGGCACGCGCGCAATGCGGCGCTCGGCGACGCCCTCGCCCGCCTGCTCGACGCGGCCGGGTGGCGTGTCGAGCGCGAGTACTACTTCAACGACACCGGTGGCCAGATGGACCGGTTCGGCGCCTCGGTGGAGGCTCGTTACCTGCAGCTCCTGGGGCGCCGGGCGGAAGTGCCGGAGGACGGATACCACGGCGACTACATCGTCGATCTGGCCAGGGAAATCGTGAATGAGCACGGCGACGCCTTCGTCGACCTTCCGCCCGAGGAGCGAATGGCCGTCCTCCGGACCGAGGGGGCGCAGCGTGTCCTCGACGGCATCCGGACCACCCTGGACCGGTTCGGGGTCCGCTTCGATTCCTACGTCTCCGAGAGCGACCTCGCGGAGTCGGGGGAGATCGACGCCGCACTCCGGCGGCTCCGTGAGGCGGGATACGTGTTCGAGTCCGAGGGCGCCGTGTGGTTCCGGTCCACCGCGTTCGGCGACGACAAGGACCGCCCGCTGATCCGGGGCAACGGGACGCACACGTATTTCGCCGCGGACTGCGCCTATCTCATCGACAAGTTCGCTCGGGGGTTCGACCGCATGATCTACGTGTGGGGGGCGGATCACCACGGCGATGTCGTCCGGGTGAAGGGGGCCGCCCAGGCCATGGGGTTCGATCCCTCCGCCGTCGAGATGCTCATCTACCAGTTCGTGTCGTTCCTGCGGGGAGGCCAGCCGGTGAAGATGAGCAAGCGGGCGGGCACCTTCATCACGCTGGATGAGCTCATCGACGAGGTGGGCACCGATGCCGCGCGGTTCACCCTCCTCATGCACTCGAACGACTCGCCGATGAGCTTCGACATCGAGGACGTGAAGCGCCGGAGCATGGACAACCCCGTGTACTACGTCCAGTACGGCCACGCCCGGATCGCCAGCATCCTGCGGAACTCTGAAGAGCGGGGCGTGAGCATGAAGCCGATCGAGGAGGCCGACCTGTCGCTCCTGTCGACCGACGCCGAGCTCGACCTGCTGCGGACGATCGCCGAGTTGCCGGACCTGGTCCTGCGCGCCGCGGAGCTCCGGGGCCCGCACCGGCTCGCGCATTACGCTCAGCAGCTCGCCGCTGGCTTTCATCGCTTCTACACCGAGTGCCGGGTCATCACCGACGACGAGCCGCTGACCCAGGCCCGCCTGTGGCTGTCGACGGGGGCCAAACAGACCATCGCGAACGTGCTCGCCCTCCTCGGCGTGTCGGCCCCGGAGTCGATGGAGCGGATCGATGCCTGAGTCCGAGACCGCGGCCGGCGGCCCCTGGCCGGCGAACGCCGGGTTCGGCCCGTTGGGCCTCTCGATCGGCGGCGTGCTTGCGGAGGATCTCGCCGCCCGGTACGGGACCCCACTCCTCGTCGCCGACGAGGAGCACATCCGCAACCGGTGCCGCACGTTCGCCAGGCTCTTCCCCCATCCGCTGTACGCGGTGAAGGCGTTCACATCGCGGGCCATGATCAAGCTGGTGACCGAGGAGGGATTGAACCTGCTGGTCGCCACCGGCGGTGAGCTCCACGCCTGCCTGTCGGCGGGGATTCCCGGAGAGCGCATCGCCTTCCACGGCAACAACAAATCCGACGACGAGCTCCGCCTGGCCGTGTCGAACCGGGTGTGGCTGGTGAACGTGGACAACCCTGCGGAGCTCGAGCGGCTCGATCAGATCGCCCGGGCGGCCGGCGTCGTCCAGCGCGTGCTCCTCCGGGTGATCCCCGGGGTGGGGGCCGGCGCTCACGAGGCCATCCGCACCGGCGCGGCCGGCACGAAGTTCGGCATGCCGCTCCCGGTGGTCGGCGACGCCGTCCGCCGAGCCATGGAGCTCGCGAACGTGCATCCCGCGGGGATCCACGCGCACATCGGCTCCCAGGTCCTCGAGCCCGAGCCGTATCTGGCCGCGGTGGACGTGGTGCTGGACCTGCTTGAGCGGCTGAAGCGGGATACGGGGTTCGAGGCCGATGTGGTCGACGTGGGCGGGGGGTTCGGCGTGTCGTACACCGACGAGCGTCCCCTGGAGCTCGACGGGCTGGCACCGGCCCTGTTGGCACGGGTCCGGGAGGGCGCGGCACGGCGGGGCCTGCGGATCCCCCACACGCTTGTGGAGCCGGGACGATCGGTGGTCGGGAGCGCGATGGTCACGCTGTACCGCGTGGGGACGGTGAAGGAGACCCCGGATGGCAGAACCCTGGTCGCGGTGGATGGAGGGATGGCCGACAACATCCGTCCCATGCTCTACGGCGCGCGGTACACGGTCGCGATGGCCGGGCCGCCGCGCGACGCGGGACCCGTGGAGATCGACGTCGTCGGCAGGCACTGCGAGTCGGGGGACGTGCTGGCCAGGGAGGTGAAGCTCTCGCAGGACGTCCGGCAGGGCGACCTGGTGGCCTTCGCCGGCACGGGCGCCTACACGTACTCGATGGCCGGCAACTACAACCGCGTGGGGCGACCGGCGGTCGTCGCCGTGCGCGACGGCGGGAGCCGCGTGTGGCTCCGGCGCGAGGACGACGCCGACCTCGATCGCCTGGAGGCGAGCGCCCCGAACTTTCGGACCGCGCCCCCGCCCGGTGAGGGCTTCGAGGTCCGCCCGGCCCGCCCGGGGGACGCGCGGTCGTTCCTCGAGGCGTTCCGAAGCGTCGCGGCGGAACGGAGGTTCATCCAGACCGAGGAGGTCTCGCAGACCGCCCGCCAGTATCGGAGACTGTTCCGCCGTCCCGTCACGGTGGAAGGCGCCAACCTGGTGGCGGTGTCAGGTGGCGGCATCATCGGCTCCATCTCCATCCGGCGAGACGAGCACCCGGCCACCCGGCACACCGCATCGATCGGGATGTTCGTGACCTCGGCCTGGCGTGGTCGAGGGGTGGGCACCGCGCTCCTGGACGGAGCCATGCGGTGGGCCAGGGACGCGGGGGTGGAGCGGGTAGACCTGAGCGTGTACCCGGACAACCAGGCGGCCATCGCGCTGTACCGCGGGTTCGGCTTCGTCGAGGAGGGAAGGCTCATCCGCCACGCCAAGAAGTCCTACGGTTACGAGGACGAGATACTGATGGCGGTGTGGCTGGGACCGCCATCGACCGCGGGGGAGCATCGGGGAGGAGATCCGGCGGGGTGAGCGATCGGACGCTGCGGGTCGGGCTGCTCGGCTGCGGCACCGTGGGGACCGCGGTGACCCGGCTGCTCCATGACCACCGGGAGGACATCGCGCGGCGGGCGGGATGCCGCCTGGAGGTCTCGAAGATCGCGGTGCGCGACCCCTCGAAGCGGCGCGAGGTCCCCGTCCACCCCTCGGCGTTCACCGCGGATCCCATGGAGGTGGTCGACGACCCGGACATCGACATCGTGTGCGAGCTGTTGGGTGGGTCCGAGCCCGCCGGCTCGCTGATCCTGGCGGCGTTCGACCGTGACAAGCCGGTGGTGACGGCGAACAAGGAGCTGCTGTCCACGCGGGGCCGCGAGCTCTTCGACGCCTCTGACGCCAAGGGCCTCGACCTGTACTTCGAGGCTGCGGTTGGTGGGGGGATCCCGTTGGTCCGGCCGCTGAAGGAGTCCCTCACCGCCGAGCGCCTCACGTCGATCATCGGCATCGTCAACGGGACGACCAACTACGTCCTCACCCGCATGTCCGAGGACGGGATGTCGTTCGCCGAGGCGCTCGGCGAAGCCCAGCGCCTGGGCTATGCGGAGGCCGATCCCACGGCCGACGTGGACGGGCACGACGCCGCGGCCAAGTGCGCCATCCTGGCCTCGATCGCGTTCAACGCGCGGGTCGTCGCCGGCGACGTCTACCGGGAGGGGATCGGCAGGGTCACGACCGAGGACATCGAGTTCGCCCGGCGCCTGGGGTACGTGGTGAAGCTCCTGGCCATCGCCGAGCTGCACGAGGAGCGGGTGGCCGCACGGGTCCACCCCGCGATGATCCCCTCGGAGCATCCGCTCGCCGCGGTTCGCGACGCCTTCAACGGCGTGTTCGTGGAGGGCCCGAACGTGGGGGAGCTCATGTTCTACGGTCGCGGGGCGGGGGGCGAACCCACGGCCACCGCCGTGGTGGGCGACCTGGTGACCGTGGCCCGGAACCTGCTCGCCGGGGCGCGCGGCGTGGGGTGCACGTGCTTCCTGGAACGCACCGTTCGGCCCATGTCGGAGATGGAGGGTCAGTATTACATCCTGCTCCGGGTCGAGGACCGCCCCGGGGTGCTGGCCGAGATCGCCAGCGTGTTCGGCCGGAACGATGTCTCCATCAAGAGCGTGTGGCAGGAGGGCACGGGTGCCGACGCGCAGCTCGTGTTCATCACCCACCGGGCCCGGGAGGGCTCGTTCCAGCAGGCGGTGACCGAGCTCGGCGGCGTCCGGGCCGTCGAGGAGGTTCGGAGCATCCTTCGCGTCGAGGCCGAGGAATGACCTCCGCCCGGGCGAGCGGCGTGATCGAGCAGTTTCGCGATCGTCTCCCGGTGTCGGAGGCGACCCCGGTGGTGACGCTCGGCGAGGGCGGGACCCCTCTCGTCCGCTCGGAGTCGCTGTCCGCCGAGACCGGGTGCGAGGTGTACCTGAAGTTCGAGGGAGCCAACCCCACGGGCTCGTTCAAGGACCGGGGGATGACGCTCGCCATCTCCAAGGCCGTGGAGGAGGGCTCCAAGGCGGTGGTGTGCGCGTCCACCGGCAACACGAGCGCGTCGGCCGCGGCATATGCGGCCAAGGCGGGCCTGACGTGCGCCGTGCTCGTGCCGAAAGGCAAGATCGCCCTGGGCAAGATGGCCCAGACGCTGATCCACGGGGCGAGGGTCCTGGAGATCGACGGCAACTTCGACGAGTCCCTCCAGCTCGCGCAGGCCCTGGCGGGCCAGTACCCGGTCACGCTGGTGAACTCGGTGAACCCTTATCGCCTCCACGGTCAGAAGACCTGCGCCTTCGAGATCTGTGATGTGCTCGGCCGGGCTCCCGACCTTCACTGCGTTCCGGTGGGCAACGCGGGCAACATCGCCAGCCACTGGATGGGGTACCGCGAATACCTGGCCGACGGGACGATCGCCGAGCCGCCACAGCTGTTCGGGTTCCAGGCGCAGGGGGCCGCACCCATCGTCCTCGGGCACGCGATCGAGCACCCTTCCACGATCGCCTCCGCCATCCGCATCGGGAACCCGGCGTCGTGGGACAAGGCGGTGGCCGCGGCGGGCGAGTCAGAGGGCGCGATCCTGGCGGTCACCGATCGCGAGATCCTCGGCGCCTACAAGC
Organism: Actinomycetota bacterium; assembly: GCA_036519575.1. Classification (GTDB taxonomy): domain Bacteria; phylum Actinomycetota; class UBA4738; order UBA4738; family HRBIN12; genus AC-69. The sequence goes on from DATDKZ010000120.1 coordinate 10,521, forward strand.
GGCTGTCACACGAGGGGCTGTTCGCCGAGCTCGCCTCGGCGGCCTCGGTGGCCGGCATGCTGCACGTGTTCGCCGACGAGAGGCTGCCGAAAGGCGCGACGGTCGTGTGTGTGCTGACCGGGCACGGACTCAAGGACCCGGAATGGGCCATCACCGGAGCCAGCCACCCTCTGACCGTTCCCGTCGACGCGGCCGCGGTAGCCGCCGAGCTCGGCCTGTAAACGCATGAGGCTCGTTGCAACCGTGCCGGCCACCTCGGCCAACCTGGGCGCAGGGTTCGATTCGCTCGCGCTGGCACTGGACCTCTGCAACGAAGTATCGGTCGACACCGAGGCTCCCCCCGGCGTCACGTGGGAGGGCGAGGGGGCAACGGAACTTCCAACCGACGGGAGCGACGCCGTCTCTCGGGCCATGCGGGAGGCGGCCGACGCTCTCGGGCTGGACCTTCCCACGTTCGCCCTTTCATCGGTCAACCGGATCCCCTTGGAGCGAGGCCTGGGGTCCTCGGCTGCTGCGGCCGTCGCCGGGATCGAGCTCGCGACCGCACTGTTGGGGCACGATGCGGTACCCGAACGCACGCTCACCATCGCTTCGCGCCTGGAGGGCCACCCGGACAACGTGGCCGCGGCCATCCATGGGGGGCTGACCATCGCCTTCGACGATCGGGCGATCCGGGTGGATCCCTCCCCGGACCTTCGGCCGGCGGTTTTGATCCCCGAACACGATCGGCTGGCGACGACGGTCGCCCGCGATGCTCTCCCACGCCAGGTCGCCCTGAGTGAGGCGTCCTTCAACGCTGGGCGGGCAGCGCTGGCCGTCGTGGCCATCGGCTGGCGTCCCGACCTGCTGCGCGAAGCCCTCCAGGACCGACTGCACCAACGGGTCCGCCTTGCGCTCCTTCCCTCGGTCGAGCCGATCTTCCAGCGGCTGTGGGACGAGGGCTTCCCGGTCTGTGTCTCGGGCGCCGGCCCGTCATTGCTCGCCTTCGAGCAGGAGGGGCGAGGGGTTCCCGACATCGGGGCAGGGTGGCGGATCCTCCGAGTGCCGTTCCACGCACCCGGCGTGGAGGTGCGGGAAGCGTCGTCGTCCCTCAGTCCGGGTCCCGATCGACCGATGTGATTGGGTGAGCGATGTCACTGAAACGGGAAGATGCGCCAACCTAGACTCCGGCCGGGCTCGTATCCACGATGAACGGCCCATCCACCGACCCACCGATGAACGCGGAGCCCGAGCGCGAGGCGGAAGCCCAGGTCGCCGAGGACCTGCGGGAGACGATCACCGTCCCCGTCCTCATCACCGACCTCGCCAGCAAGACCCTCGCGATCAAGGAAGGTGAGACCTTCCTGTACTCGGATCTCGAGGGCAACCTGGATCACGGTGGGGACTACGGGCTGGGCCTGTACCACAAGGACACCCGGTTCCTCTCCCACTTCCGGATGGAGGTCTCGGGACGCAACCCCGTGCTGCTGTCGTCCTCGTCCGAGCGCGGCTACATGTCGTACGTCGATCTCACGAATCCGGATCTGTACGACGGAGACGTCGTCGCGGTGGACCAGCAGACCCTGAACGTCCGACGGATCAGGGCCATCAACGGCAAGCTCTTCGAACGGGTCCGGATCAAGAACTACAACCCGCATCCGATCGCCCTTGAGCTCGGGTTCTCTCTGGCGGCGGATTTCGCTGACATCTTCGAGGTCAGGGGGATGGCCCGGGAGAAGAACATCCCTCCCGACCGGCCCATGGCGGAGGGGAACCAGGTCCGGTTCACCTCCACCGGCCTGGACGGGGCCCACCGGACGACCGTCGTCGAGTTCGCGCAGGAGCCGGACACCCTGGAGATCGAGGGTCTGACCGTGCGGGCGACGTTCCGGATGCACCTCGGTGCGTACCAGACCAAGCTGATCGGACTCACCGTCGAGCCGCTCGTGGACGAGGAACATACCGGGGAGCGCGAATTCGACGTGGCCGTCCACGAGCTCCGTCGGTCCTACGAAGAGTGGGAGCGGGACTCCACCCAGATCCTGACCGACAACGAGTTGTTCAACCAGCTGCTGAACCGCAGCCTGCGGGACCTTCGGGCCCTGTACACCGAGACCGACGGCGGCGGCATCCTGGCTGCGGGGATCCCTTGGTACGTGACGATCTTCGGACGCGATGCGCTGATCTCCTCTCACCAGCTCCTCTCGGTGAACCCCAGGCCGGCCCGGCAAGCCCTCGAGCTCCTGGCCGCCCGCCAGGGCACCGTGGTCGATGACTGGCGGGACGAACAGCCCGGCAAGATCCTCCACGAGGTCCGCCAGGGAGAGCTGGCCAGGGCGGGGTTCGTTCCCCACACCCCGTATTTCGGCTCCGTGGATGCCACCCCATGGTTCCTGATCCTGTACGCCCAGCACTTCCGGTGGACCGGCGACCTGGACTTCGCCCAGAAGCTCTTGCCTGCCGCCGACGCCGCGTTGCGGTGGATCGACGAGTACGGCGACATGGACGGCGACGGCTTCGTGGAGTACCTGTCCCATTCACCCGGGGGGATGCGGAACCAGGGGTGGAAGGACTCCCACGACTCCATCGTCCACGCCGACGGTCACCTGGCCGAGCCGCCTATCGCGCTATCGGAGGTGCAGGCCTACGTGTACCTGGCCAAGGAGCGCATGGCCGACGTGTACCGAGCCTTGGGCGACGACCGCAGGGCGGAGTTCCTCATGGGCGAGGCCCACGAGCTGAAGCGCCGGTACAACGAGGCCTTCTGGATGGAGGACGAGAAGTACTTCGCTGCGGCCCTGGACGGCGACAAGCGGCAGGTGCGCACGGTGATGTCGAACCCGGGGCACGGCCTGTACTGCGGGATCGTAGACGGCGAGAAGGCCCCGGCGTTGGCCAAACGGCTGCTCGCGCCGGACATGTTCTCCGGGTGGGGGATCCGCACCTTGAGCAAGGCCGCCGCCGCCTACAACCCCATGAGCTATCACAACGGCTCGGTGTGGCCGCACGACAATGCGCTCGTCGCGGCCGGCCTCAAGCGCTACGGGTTCATCCGCTCGACCAATCGAGTGGCCACCGCGTTGTTCGACGCGGCGGTGCACGCGGACTACCTCCGGCTGCCCGAGCTGTTCTGCGGGTTCACCCGACGAACGCCGAACCGGCCGGTGAGCTACCCGGTCGCATGCTCGCCCCAGGCGTGGGCGGCGGGCTCACCGTTCCTCATGCTCCAGGCCATCCTGGGGATCTCCGCCAGAGCTCACGAGAATCTGCTCACGGTCAACAAGCCGCACCTGCCGACGTGGCTCAACACCGTCGAGGTCCGCAACCTGCTCGTGGGGGGGAGCCGCATCTCGCTCGTGTTCCGGCGCGAGGCCGAGATCACCTCGTTCTCGCTCCTGTCTCGGGAGGGCGATGTCCGGGTGGTGATGGAAGAGTAGGAAGCCCTAGCGGACGCACCCGCCCGTCGAGACCGGGCGGGTGCGTCCCGCTGCCCGACTCACGTCGGGGATGACATCGGTCGAGGCGATGGCATAGCCAACGGACGGGTCGGTGGTGGAGGCGGCGAACACGACCCCTGCCACGGACCCATCGGGCAGCACGAAGGGGCCGCCGGAGTCGCCCGGCTCCACCGTTGCCTGGAGCTCGTAGACATCGCGCTCGACCTCGCGGTTGCCGTAGATGTCGCGTCCCACGACGGCGTCGATGGGTCGGCGAACCGCTGCCTGCGCGCCGGTCAGGTCGCCACCGCCGGGATAGCCCAGGGTGGCCCCACCGGTTCCCCGACCGACCTGGCTGGCGAGCAGCGGAAGCGGTTGCCCCGCTGAGGTCCCCACATGCAGGATGGCGAGGTCCGTCCGAGGATCGAAGAGGACCGGGGTGGCCGGCTGCGAGGTCCCGTCCTGTCCCTGCACCTGGGGTCCGTGGACGCCGGCGATCACATGGGCGTTGGTCACGACGTAGTCGCCGGAGACGACGAAGCCGCTCCCCGACAGGAGCTCGCCACACGCGGAGCCGACGATGCGAACGGTGCTCGCCGCCGCCGCCTGGAAAGCCTGCCGAGCCTGTGCCTCGCTCGGCATGTCGACCGGGCCCGTCGGAGCCGGCGGCAGCCCGGCGAAGACGTCGGGGAACCCGTGCTGGTCGAGGAACCGGCGCACCTCGGCAGGGAACGAGGGCGGTTGGGGCAGCGCTGCGTCGAGGCCCCGGACGATGGCCGAGCCCCGGATCGAGCTATTGACCCGCGGGAACGGTCCGTTCACCAGGTTCAGGGCCAGGAACCACGTGACCAGCAGGAGCCCGACCACCGAGATGGCCGAGCCGCCCGCCTTGTCGGCCGTCCCCACGACGGGCAGCCCGTGGGCCCTTGCCCGGACCGACGTGCCGGCCACCCACCCGAGCGCGTCGCCGATCCCTGCCATGCCGATCAATACCACGATGACGATCCCGGCCTGCACGGCGTCGCTCCCGGCCTGCGACGCGATGGCGGGCGCCAGCAGCGCGCCGGCCACCACCCCCAGGATCAGGCCGGCGTACGAGAACAACTGGAGGAGCGCTCCCCGCCGAAAACCGGTGAATGCCGCGAGGGCGACGAGGACCAGGATCACGAGGTCGAGGGCGTTCACGTTCGGGGAATGGTCCCACGCCGGCCGCTGGAACCAACCGGGAGCGGAGCTGCCGGCCCGCCCCGTCCACGAAGCTACACTTGGGGCCGTGGTGACGATCGCCCACATCTCGGATCCCCATGTGGGGTCGCCTTACTTCGTGCCGAACCTGATGAACCGGGTCATCGTGGAGATCAACGAACTCGGCCCGGACATCGTCATCTGTAGCGGCGATCTGACGAACGAGGGCTATCGCCAGGAGTACAAGAACTGGGTGGCCTATGCCGAGCGGCTCACAGCTCCCCTGTATACGGTGCCCGGCAACCATGACGCCCGGAACGTGGGCTACTTGCATTTCGAGGAGCTGATCGGTCCCCGTCACTGGTCGATCGATGTCGGAGGGGTTCGGGTCGTCGGGGCCGACTCGAGCGAGCCCGACCTGAACGAGGGGCAGATCGGCCGGGAGCGCTACCCATGGATCAAGGAGCAGTTCTCCCAGCCCGCGGAGCTCAAGGTGTTCGTCCTCCACCATCACCTGATCCCCGTCCCCGGTACGGGCCGCGAGCGGAGCACGGTGATGGATGCGGGCGATCTCCTCGAGGAGCTCATCTCCTCTGGGGTGAACATCGTGCTGTCCGGGCACAAACACGTGCCGTACGTGTGGCGGCTGGAGAACTTGTACATCGCGAACGCGGGGACGGTGGCGTCCTTGCGGCTGCGGGGGTACACGAAACCCTGCTACAACGTCCTGGAGTTCGAGGGGGACGAGGTCAAGATCACCCGGAAGTTCCCTTTCGGCGGCGGAAGCGCCATCGCCCATTTCTCCCTCTCCTCAGGCGAGCAGTTTTACCGGGAGTTCGAGCCGCCGGTTCAGCAGGCCACAGCACACACGGAGTAGGCCCGGGCGCCGGGCCTCGATCTTCGGAGGGATCATCGTGAGGGTCCTCGTCCTCGTGGACGGCGAGCACTATCCCCCAGTAACCAGGTGGGGGATCGAGGCCGCGCGGAGCAGGGGCCACGAAGTCGTCGCCGCGCTGTTCCTCGGTGGGACGGAGAAGGTGGACCCCACGGCGCTTCCCGACCTCGGGTTGCCGACGCTGTCCGCCGGAGCCGACATCAGGGTGGCCCTGGCCGAGGCCATCGACGATGTGAGGCCGGAGGCCGTGCTCGACCTGTCGGACGAACCCGTGGTCGGTTACCGGGAGCGGATGGAGCTCGCCGCCGTTTCCCTGGTGCGCGGCATTCCCTACCTCGGTCCCGACTTCCGCCTGGACCCGCCCATCTCCGGCCCACCCCTCCGGTGTCCCACCGTCGCCGTGATCGGAACGGGGAAACGGACGGGCAAGACGGCGATCGGCGGCGAGGTCGCTCGAGTGGCCGAGGCGATGGGTCGCAATCCCATCGTGGTGGCCATGGGCCGCGGGGGTCCACCGGAG
>DATDKZ010000121.1:0-2482 GCA_036519575.1 Actinomycetota bacterium
GAGGCGCAGGTGGTTCGATTCGCCGACCGCATCGCGTACATCAACCACGACGTGGACGACGCGGTCCGGGCTGGCGTCATCGAGCCGACTGAGCTGCCGGACGACGCTCTCGGCGTCCTGGGCCGCACTCACGCCGAGCGCGTCAAGACGCTGGTCACCGACCTGGTGAACCGGAGTGAGGATTCGCCGGAGATCCGGATGTCCGACGAGGCCTTTCGGGCCCTGGACACACTCCGGGACTTCCTGTTCGAGCGGGTGTATCTGCGCGATGAGGCCCGGTCCGAGCAGGACAAGGCTATCGCGCTGGTCCGCTCGCTGTTCGCGCATTACCTGGACCATCCGGACCAGGTCCCGGAGGAGTACCATCGGGCTCCGGGAGACCTGCCGACCCGCGTCGCCGACTACATCGCCGGCATGACCGATCGGTACGCCCTGCGGGTCTACGAACAGCTCTTCCTTCCCCAAGGCTGGCTGCTGTAAGCGCTGGGGGAGTGGTGGCAGGAAGGATCAGGCAGGAGGATATCGAGGCGGTCCGGGAGCGGACCGACCTGGTCAAGTTGGTCTCCGGCTACCTCACCCTGAAGAAGGCCGGACACGACTCGTTCGTCGGCCTGTGCCCGTTCCACACCGAGAAGACCGCGTCGTTCTCGGTGTCGCCGTCGAAGCAGGTCTATTACTGCTTCGGGTGCGGAGCCGGAGGCGACGCCATCCGGTTCCTCCGAGAGGTCGAGCACCTCGAGTTCACCGAGGCCGTCGAGCGCCTGGCCAAGGAGTCGGGGGTGTCGCTGCGGTACGAGGGCGACACGCCGGCCGACCGGCGGGCAGCTTCCCGGCGCCTGGCACTGCACCGGGCCAACGAGGAGGCGTCGGCGCTGTACCACCTGACCCTGGTGGACCGGCCCGAAGGGGAGGAGGCCCGAAGGTACCTGGAAACCCGCGGTATCGACCGGGAGACCGCGGAGGAGTTCGGGATCGGTTACGCCCCCGGGGCCTCGGACTTCCTTCTCCGACGGCTTGCCCGAGGGTTCTCCCCGGAGATCCTGATGGAGGCGGGGCTGGCCCTTCGCGATCCATCCGGCAGGGTCCGGGACCGGTTCCGGGGCAGGGTCACCTTCCCGGTCCACGACCTGTCGGGCCGAGCGGTGGGGATCGGAGCCCGGATCCTTCCCGGCGACCGGGACGAGGGCCCGAAGTACATGAACTCCCCGGAGACGCCGGTCTACCGCAAGGGCGAAGTCCTGTACAACCTCGACCGAGCCAAGACCACCGTCTCCAAGTCCGGCGAGATCGTGATCGTAGAGGGGTACACCGACGTCATCGCGCTCGCCCGGGCGGGCGTGGAGACGGCCGTGGCGACATGCGGCACCGCCCTCGGCGAGGGCCACTTCCGCCTGGCGTCACGATTCGCCCAACGGATGGTGCTGGCCTTCGACTCCGACGAGGCGGGGGCCCGGGCGGCGGAACGCGCGTTCGGGTTCCTCGAACGGTTCCCCATCCAGCCGGTCGTCCTAATCCTGCCGGAGGGGCTGGACCCGGCCGACTTCGTCCGCCAGCGCGGGGCTGACGCCTTCCGCACCCTCGCCGCCGGGGCTCAGCACATCGTCGAGTACATGCTCCTGCGAGGTGTCCGGCGCCACGACCTGTCGACCATCGAGGGCCAGAGCGCCGCGGTGGCGGCGGCCCTGCCCATCCTGGAGGGCCTGTCCGACCCGGTCCGCCAGCGCGAGTACGCCCACCGGCTGGCCGAGCTGGCGGGCGTGGCCGAGACCTCGGTCCTGCTCTCGTTGGAGCGGCGGGTGTCGGGACGCCCAGCCGAGGTTCGTCAGACGATGAAGCGTGCCTCGGTCAACGACAGGGTCGAGCGGGAGATGCTCCGGCTTCTCGCCCGCGACACGGCCGTCTATCACGAGGTGTCCAAGCGCCTGGCCGAGGAGCACTTCCAATCGGCCCAGAACCGGAAGCTGTTCGGGCTCCTGGTGGCGGCGGGCGGCGACATCCGGACCGCCGTGACCGGCTCCGACGACGACAAGCTGTCTCGTGCGGCTTCCGCCCTCGCTCTGGAGCCACTGGACGGCGACCTGAGCATGGAGTACGCCGAGGACGTGTGGGCCAGGCTCCAGGAGTTCGCGCTTCGCCGCAGGAGCGCGGACCTCCGGCGGCGCCTCCAGAGGCTCAATCCCACCACGCACCCCGAGTACGACACCCTGTTCGGGGAGCTGATCGCCGCCGATGGCGAGCTCCGTCGGCTGAAGGGGCGGCACGAAGCGTCCGTGTGAGGTCGGTTGCGGGCCGTGGGTCGCCGCCGGTGGGGTTTCGTACACTTCCGGCCATCCACCATCCCCCATGCGAGGAGAGCCGTTGACCGAAGTGGCGCGAGACCTCGGTCTGGAGGAGGCGAAGGAATCGATCGCCGCCCGCGGCCGGGAACGAGGGTTCGTCACCTCGGACGACCTGCTGGAAGCCGTCCCCGTCGATGACTTCA
>DATDKZ010000122.1:0-9481 GCA_036519575.1 Actinomycetota bacterium
TGAAGACGGTCCCCGTGTCGGTCCTCGAACGAGCGGTGAAGTACGGGATCGGCATGTCCCCGGTGTTCGAGGTCTTCCTGGTGAATGACTCCATCACCTCGAGCGACGAGGTCGGCGGCCCGGTCGGCGATCTCCGGCTCATGCCCGACCCCTCGGCGGTGAAGGTGCTTGCCGCGCAACCCGGATGGGCCTGGGCTCCGGTGGACAAGCACACGCAGGAGGGCGAGGTCTATCCCGGGTGCCAGCGGACGTTCGCCAAGCGCATGACGCGGCGGGCAGCCGACGTTGGGATCGAGGTACGGATGACGTTCGAGCTGGAATGGTTCCAAGCCGCCGCGAGCTCCGAGATCGACAGCCCCATCCATACGGGTCCCGCATACGGGCTCCCGGTCCTGGCGACGATCTCGGACTATGCCCGGGACCTCATTGCCGCGCTCGAGGATGAAAGGGTCGGGGTGGACCAGTTCCATCCCGAGTACGCCACGGGGCAATTGGAGATCTCCGTGGAGCCGGCCGATCCGGTCGGGGCAGCCGACACGACGGTCCTGGTCCGCCAAACGATCCGAGCGATGGCGGCGAGGAATGGGATGCGAGCGTCGTTCTCCCCCGTCGTCGTCGCGGGCCACGTCGGGAACGGCGGCCACGTTCACTTCAGCCTGTGGCGCGACGGGAGGAACCTGTTCGACGGAGGCACCGGGCCATATGGGATGACCGAGACGGGCGAGGCGTTCGTCGCAGGCGTGTTGGCCGAGCTTCCCGCGCTTCTCGCGGTGGGCTCACCGAGCGTGCCGAGCTACCTCCGATTGATCCCGTCGCACTGGGCCGGTGCGTTCGCGTGCTGGGGACGGGAGAACCGGGAGGCCGCCATCCGGTTCGTCACCGGGATGGTGGGAACGCGCGAGACCGCAGCGAACACCGAGGTGAAGTGCTTCGACCAGAGCGCGAACCCCTACCTGGTGGCAGGAGCGCTCATCGCCGCCGGCTTGGCCGGCGTGAAAAGAGACCTGCGACTTCCCGACGAGGTGACCATCGATCCCGGCGGGCTCTCCGTGGACGAGCTGTCCAGCCGGGGCATCCAACGGCTGCCCCAGTCCGTCGAGGAGGCGCTCTCGCACTTGGAGACGTCCCACCTTCTGCGGGAGGCCATGGGTCCAATGCTGTTCGGGCCGTTCACCGCGGTTCGCAGGGCCGAGGCCGAGGCGTTCGCAGGACAGGAGCCCGAGGAGATCGTGGCGGCTCACAGGTGGCGGTACTGAGCGGACCTCGACACGCCCGCAACAAACCCTAAAGGAAGGGTTCACATCCCGTTCCGACAGCCGAACCCCCCGCCCACCGGCCAGGCACAGAGCGGCGACAGCGAGAATCCGGTCCAGGTCGGGGGAGGCCGGAAGTCCTACACAGCCTGGTGCGATGCCGTAGCCAAAATGACCGGTCGGCCGATTCGGCGTCAACCGATCCGGCCTACCTTAACCCGAATGGCGCAATCCATTGCTTTTCTGCGGCGAAGCCGATCGACGCGCGGCCAACGGGACATGGCGCATCGCGCTCGGGGCATGTTGAAGCTCATTCATGGCGTCAAACGTGCGCGGGTGGACCGGACGTGGACGTCCGATGAACGCGCCTTCCCCCTGCAACTCCGCACACTGACGATCGGGATGCGGATGACGTTGCTCTCGCCCCTCGTTGCAGAGGCCGCGCTTGTGATCGCGCGGCGCGCCAACGTTGAGATGGGCCCGTTCGGCTTGGTGTTCGTCGCCGTCGCCGTCAGCGCGGGACTGGCCACGCTCCTGCCGTACGAGCGCCTCTTCAGACAGGGCTGGGGGATGTTGTCCCTGTACGTGTGGTCAGTTGTGAACCTCACCTTGATCGCCGTCGGCATCTGGGCGACGGGCGGCTCGAGCTCCCCGCTCATGTTCCAGTACGCGCTCACAACCATGTTCTTCGCCGTCGCCTTCTCGCCTTCAGCTCAGGTCGTCCTGCTCGGCCTGACCGTCGCCAGCTACTCGGTGGCCGTCGGTGCCTCGAAATGGGACCCGATGCTCCTGGCGGTGCTGGCCGTCCTGGCGATCCTCGCGAACCTTCTCGTGGGCCAGCTGAAGCGTCAGACCGCCGCCCACAGGGAGGCGCGCGTGGAGTCCGAGCGTCGGTGGGCGCTGCTGGCGGTGGTGTCCGCAGCGGCTCGACAGATGAGCGCGGTCGAACCGATGGCCGTTCTGCGAGCCGTCGTCGACTCGGTCGTTTCCCTGGGCTTCCCCACGACCCGTATCTTCGTGCAGGAGGGGACTGACCATCACGTTGGCCTTCCTCTGGAAGCCGAGGAGGATTTCCCCGAAGGGATCGAGTCCCTTCGCTTCGGGGCCATCGAGAGTGTGTTGGTCGGAGGACGGGCCGTCATCGTGGGCCTCACGGATGATGACGCGCTCGGCGGGCCGCTTCGCCGGCTCGGCGTGTCGCACGCCGTGGTGATCCCGATCTTCGCCGCCGATCGCGTGGAGGCGATCCTCGTCGTGGGCATCGAGGAGCCCCCGGGTCCTTCCCCTCAGGACCTCGAGGTCTTCCAGATGCTGGCGACGCAGGCTGCCGTCGCGCTCGAGAACGCGCGCCGGTTCGAGCGGCAGCGCCGCTCGATGGACCGCATCGCCGAGCTCGATCGGATGAAGAGCGACTTCCTCTCCAATGTCTCCCACGAGCTCCGGACGCCCCTCACCGTGATCGCCGGGATGGGAAGAACACTCGAGGAGAGCTGGTATGACCTCTCCGAAGCGGACCGGCGCGATCTCCTGGCAAGGCTCAACACGAACGCCGCGACCCTCGACAGCATCATCGCTGAGCTTCTGGACTTCGGGCGACTGGAGGCGGGACGGCTCGAGATGGAACCCCGGGAGGTCGATCTCCGAGAGTTCCTGAGCGGCGTCGCCGATCGTCTCACCAGCCTCCTCCGCAACCACGTGGTCCAAGTCCACGTCGAGGATGGGCTCACGGCCCTCGCGGATCCGTTGCTCATCGAGCGGGTGGTCGAGAACCTCCTCACGAACGCGGTGAAGTACACCCCCAGGGGCAGCCGCGTGCGCGTCTCCGCGATCGGCCATGGGCCGGACGTAGTCATCTCGGTCGCCGACAACGGACCCGGGATACCGCCCGAGGAGACGTGCCACATCGGGGAACGGTTCTTCCGCGGAGGCGATCCGAACACTCGCTCCACCCGAGGAACGGGGCTCGGACTCGCGCTCGCGTCGGAGATCCTCGACATGCACGGCACCTACCTCGAGGTTGAGAGCGAGCTCGGGATCGGGTCTCGATTCTCCTTCCGGCTCCCACGGAACGATTGGACCTTCGCGCGGCAGGATGGCAGAGGCCACGAAACCAACTTGGTCTCGGTACCTGGTGAACCGCCCAGGCCGCTCGTCGTGAGCCAAAACGGCATATCCGAGCGGTTCGAGACGGTTCTCGCGGCGGCCCAGGCGGGACTCGAGTGGCCGGTCGCGACGCTCTTCCGAGAGTTTCACCCCAGGGTGCTCCGCTACCTCCGCGCGCACGGCCCCGACGGCGCGGATGAGCTCGCCTCCGAGACCTGGAACCGCATCGCGACCGCGTTGCCGGAGTTCGAGGGGGACGAGGGTTCCTTCCGCCGGTGGGTGTTCGCCGTCGCGAGGAAGCAGCTGAAAGCTCGTGAGAACGGTGGGTCGCCTCGCTCGACCCAGGAAAACGAGCTGGAATCCAACGGCGCCTCCGACGAAGACCGCGCCGTGGATGCGGCGCTCGGCCGCATCCGGACCCTCGCTCCCGAGCAAGCCGACGTGCTTCTGCTGCGTGCCGTGGGCGGCCTGGACGTGCTCGATGTCGCCGGGATCACTGGCACTCCACCCAATGTCGTTCGCATGACGGAGACCGAGGGGCTGCGGCGCCTGCGCCACGACGCTGAGGCCGCCAAGGTTCGGGATCTGGATCGGGCTCGTTCAGGGATGGAGCGATGATGACGCCGTTCGAAGCGGTGCCCAGCGACAACGACCGTGGGGGGTTCGAATTCGACGAACTCCTCCAAGCGGTCCGCGCCGCCGCGACGCCGGAGGAGCAGGCAAGCGCAGACGAGGCGATCCCTGCGATCGCTGCCGTCATTCGCTCGAGCCGGCGGCCGATTCAAGCGACCACCGTGCGCGAGGTCGCGTCGGCAGGTCGACGCGCGAGCATACGGCTCGGAGCGGCGATCGTCGTCGTGGTGCTGACGGCCAGCACGAGCCTGGCCATCAGCGGACAACTCCCGCCGGGCGCTCGTGATGTCGCCGCGAACTTCCTCGCCCGGATCGGACTCCCAGCGCCGGTCCCCGTGCTCGAGGCCTCGGGCGAGGCAACGGCTCCACACACGACCGGGCAGCCCCTCGGACCGGATGACCGAATCTGGCTTCGATTGGGGATCCCAAGTGGGTTCATGCACGACGAGCCGAGTGGTTCAGATGTGTCGAGGGACAAGCCGCGGAGCGGTCAAGACCCGCAGTCCGGTGGCGGTCAAGACCCGCAGTCTGGTGGCGGTCAAGACCCGCAGCCGGGTACTGGTCAGGGCACACAGCCCGGTACTGGTCAGGGCACACAGCCCGGTACTGTTAAGGGCACGCAGCCGGGTACTGGTCAAGGCCCGCAGCCCGGTTCAGATGAAGGGCAGGAGCCAGGTGCCGACGAGACCCCGCCGCCCGACGCCGACGAAGTGCCGGAGCCCGATCATGGCCCGCCGCCCCACGCTGGCCCGCCGCCGGATGCCGGTCCGCCGCCCGACGCAGGCCCGCCGCCCGACGCAGGCCCGCCACCTGATGCCGGTCCGCCACCCGACTCAGGAGCGCCGCCGGATGCCGGTCCGCCACCGGACGCAGGCCCGCCACCGGACGCCGGTCCGCCCCCCGACGCCGGCCCGCCACCTGATGCCGGCCCGCCACCGGACGCAGGCCCGCCGCCCGATGGCGACCCGTTGCCGGACGGGGATGCGCCGCCCGCATGATTCGGCGTCGGGGCCAAGACGTTGAGATCGGGCACCGAGTCGGCTGACGTACTCGGCTCCTTGAGTCGTGTGGACGTTCCTGTAGCGTGTCGGTCGGATGTCGACCCTGAGGCAGGATCCGACCAGCCGGCAGTGGGCGGTGATGGCTCCGGTACGAGCCGGCCGGCCACACCAGCCGGTCGTGGTCCCCCGCCCGCAGCTCCCCGAGCTCGACCCCGCGTGCCCGTTCTGCCCCGGGAACGAGGACCAGACCCCGCCGGAGATCCTCCGAGATCCGAAAGAGGGTGACTGGCAGGTTCGGGTCGTCCCCAACCTCTACGGGGCCTTTTCGGGTGACGGCTCGGTAGCTCGCACCGGCCCTCCGCTCTTCCGAGAGATGCCGGGCGTCGGAAGTCACGAGGTCGTGATCGAGTCTCGCCGGCACGACGGCCGGATGGACGAGATGACCCAACAGGACGTTGCTCGCATCGTCGGCGTGTGGCGGACCCGGTACCGCGAGCTCATCGTCCAGCAGCACATCCAAGCTGTCGTGGTGTTCAAGAACTTCGGGCCACTTGCCGGTACGTCGCTCACGCACCCCCATTCGCAGATCGTGGCAACGCCGGTGTTCCTCCCCCGGCTCCTCCGTCGGGTCGACGTGGCAACCCGCTACTACGACGAGCACGGCAGCTGCGTGTACGACGACCTCATCGCCGGGGAGCGCGCGGCCGACGTCCGGGTGGTCGAGGAGCAGGGCGGCTTCATCGCCTTCGAGCCCTTCGCCGCCGGCTCCCCGTTCGAGACGTGGGTGATCCCCACGTTTCACCAGGGCTCGTTCGGGGATTTGGCCGACGAGGAGGTCGACTACTTGGCCGCCATCCTGATCCGCGTCCTCGGCGCGATCCGGCGGGCCTGCGGCGACCCCGACTTCAACCTGGTCATGTACTCGGCCCCCACGAATGGCCATACGAACGAGGTCTTCCACTGGCACATCAAGATCGTGCCGAAGCTCTCAACGCAGGCGGGCTTCGAGTTGGGCTCGGCCATGAGCATCAATACGGTGCTCCCCGAGGACGCTGCGACGAGCCTCCGCAACGCCCTGGCACCAGCCGTCGCACCTCGACTCGGTTAGAGGGATCAGCCCGCAGCAGCCGCGGCGGCTCGGAGCCGAGCCACCGTGGCTTCCCGGCCCAGCAGCTCAAGCGACTCCGGGAGCGGCGGGGAGACGTTCGACCCGGTGACGGCGGCCCTGATGGGCTGCCACCCCTTCGTCCGGTTCAGCCCAGCCTCCTTCGCCACCTCGTCCAGCGCCCCCAGGATCCGCTCGCTCGTCCACGGCTCGACGTTCTCCAGGACGTCGGCCGCCCTTTGCAGGTAGTCGGATCCGGCCTTCGCGATGAGCTCGGCCGCGCTCTCGTTCGGCTTGACATCGTCGGTGAACAAGAACCTGAGGAGTTCGATGACATCGGTGAGCCGCTTCATCCGTTCCCGCACGAGCGGCATGGCTCGCCGCAGCACCTGGGGATCGGGTAACAGGCCGTCCTCGGCCAGGAAGCGCATGCACCGGGCGGCCAGATCGTCGTCATCCAGCGACTGGATGTAGTGGTTGTTCATCCATTCGAGCTTCTGTGGGTCGAACGCGGCCGGATTGCTCGACACGCGCGACAGGTCGAACGAAGCAATCAGCTCGTCGCGTGACAGGAAGGTCGTCTTCTCGTCCAGAGACCATCCGAGCAACGCGAGGTAGTTCATCAGGGCCTCCGGCAGGATCCCCTGCTCTCTGAAGGCCTCGACGGATGTCGAGCCGTGCCGTTTCGACAAGGGCTTGCCGTCCTGGCCCAGGACCTGGGGCAGGTGAGCGTATTCGGGCGGTGTGCCGCCGAGAGCCTCGATCACCGCCATGTTGCGCGGCGCGGCGGAGAGGAGGTCGTCCCCCCGGATCACGTGGCTGATCTCCATCAGCCAGTCGTCCACCGCCACCGCCAGCAGGAACGTTGGCGAGCCGTCTGACCGCAGGATCACGAAGTCCTTCACGCTCCCCGCGGCGAAGTGCACATCGCCCTTCACCAGGTCGTGCACGGTGACATCGCGCTCGGGCATGGCGAACCGAAGGGCGAACGGTCTGCCTTCCTCCTCGAACGCGGCCCGCTCTTCGTCGGTCAGTCTCCGGCACCGACCGTCGTAACCGGGGGCCTCCCCTCGGGCCAGCGCGGTCTTCCGGCGTTCCTCCAGCTCCTCCGGGGTGCAGTAACAGCGGTACGCGCGGCCTTGCGACACAAGGCGTTCGGTATGCTGGTGGTAGAGGTCGAGCCGCCGGGACTGGCGGTACGGCTCGTGCGGACCGCCCACATCGGGTCCCTCGTCCCAGTCGATCCCCAACCACCGAAGCGATTCGATCAGGCCGTGCACGGCCTCCTCGGTGACCCGGCTGGCGTCGGTGTCTTCGACCCGCAGCACGAACTGCCCGCCCTGATGACGCGCGGTGAGCCAGGAGAACAGGGCAGTGCGGGCGTTGCCAACATGGATCGAGCCACTCGGTGCCGGCGCGAAGCGCGTCCGAACGGTCATGCTCGCCCACCAACGGGATTCATCAGCACGCCGATCCCGTCGATCACGACCTCCACCCTGTCCCCAGGCTCGAGCTTGCCGACGCCTTCCGGTGTCCCGGTCATGATCACGTCGCCGGGGAGCAGCGTCATGAACGCGGTCACGAACTCGATGATGGTGGCCACCCCGAACACCATGTCCGAGGTGCTCGCCGACTGGCGGACCTCGCCGTTCACCCGGGTCTCCAGGTGGACGTCGATCGGGTCGAGCTCGGTCTCCACCCACGGCCCAAGCGGGCACGATCCGTCGAAGCCCTTGGCCCGGGCCCACTGGTCGTCCTTCTTCTGGAGGTCTCGGAGCGTGACGTCGTTCCCGCACGTGTAGCCGAGGACATACCGGAACGTTTCCTCCGCGCGCACGTCCCGCGCGATGCGGCCGATGACGACGGCCAGCTCTCCTTCGTAGTCGACCCGGTTGCTGATCGGCGGGAGAGGGATCGGATCGCCAGGCCCCGAGACACTGGTGGAAGGCTTGAGAAAGACGAGCGGCTCCTCGGGCACCTCGCCCCCGAACTCCGCCGCGTGGGCCGCGTAGTTCTTGCCCAGGCAGACCACCTTCGACGGCAGGATGGGCGCCAGGAGTCGGACGTCGTCGAGCGGGATCTCCTCACCCGACGGTACCGGGTTCTCGAAGAACGTTCCGGCCAGGGCCCGGACGGCGTCCCCCTCGACCACGCCGGTTGCGATGCGATCGCCGAACCGGAACCGAACCAGTCGCATGTGGAAGTGAGGCTATCGCACCCCCGCGGACCTACGACGCGGTGGTGTCCATCACCCGCACTCCTTGAAGCTCGGCTGCTATTCCAAGCGGCTGCCGCCGGCCCAGGAGACACCCACGCTTCGGTAGTAGGCGCCGATCATCTCCCGCGGCTCGATCGACGTGAGCTCCTCCACCGGGGACTCGCCGAAGGTGAGCTCGGCCTCGCCCCGCCAGACCTCCGAGCCCTCCCAATCGAGGCTCTTCATCGTGACCAGCTCGTCCATCGAGGGCTTCTCGCCCGGCTCGATCGAGGGGACGTACCGGGTGTGAAGCATGGGGAGCGCATTGACGAAGCCGGCCGTGTCCGAGGGACCGGTGATCGTGAAGCGCGCGTCGATGATCCGGCGGTCGTGGACCGACACGCTGGCCCCGAACCGCCCTCCCGTCGTGAGGCGCGGACCGGCCTTCCCGAATCGCACCGGCCGGGTCATCCAGATCGATCCGAGCTTCTTGGGGTAGCCCTGGTGCCATCCCCGGGCGAGCGCGAAATCCTTGTCCACCCAGATGGCGATGCACCGCGAGTAGTGCTCGCCCAGGTATTTGCAGCGCACGACGACGAAGCACTCCTTGTATTGCGAGCGCGCCGGATCGATCAGCTCCTCGAACGAGTCCGAACAGGACTGCCAGTCCGCGAAGACCACGGCCACGGCTCCGGGGTCCTCGTCGGCGGGCTCGATCGGGTCGGGGAGCCACGCGCTCACGGCGGAGGGGTCGGTCCGGTACTCGATCGTGAGCAAGTCACCCGAGTAGTGCCAAGGGGGGGCCGGGACCACGGAGGCTCTGCCTTCGGGTGAACGCGGCGGCATGAACCCCTTCAACTCTGCCACGCGCGCCATACTAGCGGGCCATGGAGATCCGCCGGATCGTCCTCGACGGCGAGCCCGCCGAGGTCACGCGCCAGGGCGACGTGCTGGTCACCTCCGACGGGCGTCACGTGCCGATCGATGACGCAACCCATCTCGCGCCGGTTCAGCCGTCGAAGATCGTCTGCATCCACCTGAACTACGAGAGCCGGGTGAAGGAGTTCCTGGCGACCCTGCCGCCGGCGCCCACGTACTTCCATAAGCCGGTCACGGCGCTCAATGTCCATGACGGGGACGTGGTCCGCCCGCCCCGGTGCCGGTTCCTGAACTACGAGGGCGAGATCGC
>DATDKZ010000123.1:0-4825 GCA_036519575.1 Actinomycetota bacterium
GGCGATGTTGATCCTTCCCGGATCTATTGCGCTGCTCCGGGCGTGGGCCGGGCGCGACCTCAGGCATGGTCCATGAGTGCGCGCACCTGGGCCTCGTCCGGCATGGCGTCGGCGCATGCCAGCTGGGTGGCGACGTACCCACCGGCAGCGTTGGCGAACCTGATCGTCGTGACGATCTCCCAACCCTTTAAGAGGCCATGGCAGAGCGCCGCCCCGAACGCGTCTCCCGCCCCCAGCCCATTCACGACGTCCACCGGCACCGGCGGGATCCGTTCCATGCCGCCTTCCCATGCCACCAGCACACCGTCGGGTCCCAGCTTCACCACCGCCAACTCGAGGCCCAGTGCGAGCAACCGTTCCGCCTGGACTTCCGGCTCCCCCTCTCCCACGACGATCGCGGCTTCCTCCCGGTTGCCGACGGCCACCGTCGCGTGCTCCAACGCTCGGCGCTGCCGATCCCCGGCCTCCCCCGGCGCGGGCCAGAACGAGGGGCGGAAATCCAGGTCGTGGACGGTGATCCGAGAGCGTCCCCGAGCCCGAAGGGCGGCAGTCGTGGCCGACCGGCTCGGCTCGTCCGAGAGGCCGGTCCCGGTTGTCCAGAAGATCCTGGCCCCTCGGATGGCCTCGAGGTCCAGGTCGTCAGGGGTCAGGTTCATGTCCGGCGCCTTCGGCTCCCGGTAGAAGAGCAGGGGGAAGGAGTCCGGCGGGAAGAGCTCGCAGAAGACGATCGGGGTCCGAAGCTCCGGGTCGGTGCCCACGTAGCGTTCGTCGACCCCGAAGGAGCGAAGCGCCGACCTCACATAGGCCCCGAACCCGTCGTCGCCGACCTTCGTGATCACCCCGGCGCGGTGCCCGTAGCGCGCCGTCCCCACCGCCACGTTCGTGGGGCTCCCGCCCAGGGACTTGGCGAACGTGCGGATCTCGGCGAGATGGAGCCCGCTCTGCTCGGGGTACAGGTCGACCCCGACCCGCCCCATGGTGAGGACGTCGAAGGCCTCCGGCACCTCAGCCGTCGGGGCGGGGGGCCGGTCCGGGGGATGGTTCCCGGTCCTCCCGCCTCCCGGTCTCGGCTTCCAGCAACGCCGCGGCCTTGCGAAGGTCCTCGGCGGCGGTGCCCCCAGCCGCCGCCCGCTCGAGCTCGTGGGCCAGGTTCTCCAACTCTTCGCCTCCCGCCATCATCTGCACCAGGCCCTCGAGGGTGAGCTCCTTCCTGGTGAAGTCGCCGTACACCTGTCCTCGCCGGAGGATCACGAAGTGGTCGCCCACCGGGTAGGCGTGATGCGGGTTGTGGGTGATGAAGATGACCCCGACGCCTCGCTGCTTGGCCTGGACGATGTACCGGAGCACCACGCCGGCCTGCTTGACTCCCAGGGCAGCTGTCGGCTCGTCCAGGATGAGCACCTTCGCGCCGAAGTGAACAGCGCGCGCGATGGCGACCGACTGCCGCTCCCCTCCGGACAGCGTTCCGACCGGTTGCTCGGGATCGCGGATGTCGATGCCCATCTTGGCCAGCTCCTGCCGCGTGGTGTCTTTGGCGAACCGCACGTCGTACCGTCGGAACGGTCCCCATCCCTTCGTGGGCTCGGAGCCGAGGAAGAAGTTCCGCCAGATCGAGAGGAGTGGGATCATCGCCAGGTCCTGGTACACCGTGGCGATCCCCAGCTCGAGCGCGTCGCGAGGCGACCCGAACTCCCGGGGCCTGCCGTCGAACA
This sequence comes from Actinomycetota bacterium, assembly GCA_036519575.1. Lineage (GTDB taxonomy): Bacteria > Actinomycetota > UBA4738 > UBA4738 > HRBIN12 > AC-69. The sequence goes on from DATDKZ010000123.1 coordinate 1,713, forward strand.
GGTACTCGCCATCGTCGGGCCGGTAGACCCCGGACAGGGTCTTGATGAGGGTCGACTTCCCGGCGCCGTTGTCGCCGAGCAGGCAGGTCACCTGGCCCGCCTCGCACCTCATGGAAACGTCCTTCAGCGCGATGACGCTGCCGAAATACTTCGAGATCTCCCGGACATCCAGGAGCGCCGTCCCGTTCGTGCTCATCGCAGCGCCGCCCTCGTCCGGATGAAGTTATTGAAGATCACCGCTCCGAGCAGGATGCCGCCGATGAAGACCTGGAACCAGTCGCCTTCCACGCCGGTGATGACGATGCCCTGTTGGACCAGTGCGAAGATCAAAGCGCCGAGCGAGGCGCCGATCGCGGACCCGTAGCCGCCGGTCAGGAGGCACCCCCCCACGACGGCGGCGATGATGGCCTGGAACTCCTGGCCGGTCCCCCGAAGCGTGTCGGCGCCGGTGAACTGGACGACCTGGATCACCGCGACCAGCCACGCGGCGAACGCGGTGGTCATGAACAGTGCGATTTTGACCCGCCGCGTGGGCACGCCGACGTTCCGAGCGGCATCCACGGCGCCCCCGGTGCCGAAGATCCAGTTCCCCGACCGGGTCCGGAGCAGGACCCACGTCGCGAGCGCCGTGAGGCCGACCCACCACAGGATCGCGACGTTGAACTGGCTGCCGAACAGGTTCAGGTTGCTGGCGAAGATCTTTTGGGCCAGCCCGTAGCCGGCGACGACGTCCAGCTGGCCCAGCTGGGTCCGATCCGTGAGCAGGCGGCTCACGGCGATGGTGACCCCTCGGAACGCGAACAGCGTGCCGAGGGTGACGATGAACGACGGAAGCTTCGTCGCGATCACGATCGCGCCGTTGAACAGGCCGGTGGTCAGGGCGAACAGCAGGGAGATCCCGACCGCCGGCCATAGGGTCCACCCGAAGCCACCGCCGGTCGTCGGCGTGACCAGGACCATGATCACCATCCCGGAGAACCCGATGATCGAGCCGACCGACAGGTCGAACTCGCCGGCGATCATGAGCAGCGCGACGGCCACGGCCAGGATGCCGAGCGGCGCCGCCCTGTTGAGGATGGAGGCCGTGGTGGCCCAGCTGATGAAGTTGTGTTGGCTGGCCACGATAGCGAAGAGGACCCACACGATCACCACCGCGGCCAGCGCCCCCACCTCGGGCCGGGACAACAACTTCGACAGCGTGCTCTTCTGCCGGACCCGCTCGTCCGCCGGAGCGGCGGCCGGCGGGATCGTCTCCGCTGCCATGACTCCTCTCCTCCGATCACGCGAGCCGGTGATAGGGCCCGCCGAAACGGCGGGCCCCATGACCGGATTGGCTACCGTACTCCCTCGTCGGTGAACTTGATCACGTCGGCCGCGTTGTCCTTGGTCACGAACTGAGGCCCGGTCAGCACGACCCGGTCCGCGCTTCCCAGCGCCACGGCGCCGGTCGCGAGGTACTGGGTCATGAACACGATCGCGAGATACCCCTGCAGGTACTGGGCCTGATCGATGGCGAACAGCATGTCACCCTTGTCGATGGCATTCAGCACGTCCGTCGACAGGTCGAACGTGGCCAGCTGGATCTTCCCCAGCTCGCCCGCCTGCTGCAGCGCCTGGATGGCGGGCGTGGAGGCGGTCGGTCCCAGCGTGAGGATCCCGTCGATATCGGGATCTGACTGGATCTTGCTCGCGATCGACTGCGTGATGCCGCCCGGGTCGTTCAGGTCGACGGGGATGACTTCTGCCTTGAAGCCCAGCCCCTCGCTGAAGCCCTTGCATCGAAGGTCGAGGGCGACGTTGCCGACCTCCTGGTTGACGCAGATCGCTTTGGTGACCCCCGCGTCCTTCATCCGTTGTCCGGCCAACTGCCCGGCGACCTCTTCCGTCTGTCCGATGTGCACCAGGACCCCGAGCTTCTCGAACACGTCGCTGCCCGAGTTGATCGACATCACCGGGATCCCTGCGCTCACGGCCTTCTCGATCGATGGCCCGAGCGCGTCGGCATCGGGGATGCTGACGATCAGGCCGTCCGGCTGCGAGGCCACCGCGGCGTCGATCAGCTGGGCCATGGCGACCATGTCGAAGGTTCCCGGCGCGCGGTACTCGGCCGTGACCCCCTCGTCCGCCGCCGCGGCCTTGACGCCGTTGGCTACGATGGACCAGAACGGGTCCGAGGCCTGGCCGTGGGTGACGACGACGATCCGGAACCCCTGCTGGTTGACGCCGCCCGACTGTCCGGGCGACTCCTCCTCGTTCCCCCCACCGGTACACGCCGCCCCCAAGAGGGCCAGCACCAGCAGGACCCCCGCCCACTTTCGACGGATCATTCCCCCTCCTTTCCTCCGGGGCGACGCCTCATCGCGTGTCCCCCCTCCAATACCGACACATCGGCCATGGACGATGGTCCGGGCCGCACGCCCAATCGCTCGAAGAACTCGAGGCTCTCGGCGACGTCCTGGACCGGGCCCATCCCCTCCTCGGGTGCCCCCTCCAGCACCCTGTCCTGCTCCAGCACGTACCAGCCATCGTAGTCCGACGCCTCGAGGGCCGAGACGATGGCCTCCACGTCCACGTCGCCCGTCCCAAGCGGCCGATACATCCCCGCCGCGACGGCGTCCCGGTAGCCAGCCCGTCCCGTCCTGACCTGCTCCGCCAAGTCGGCCGAGACGTCTTTCAGATGGACGTGGGCCACGCGATCCCCCGCCCCCCTGCTGAGCTCGACCGGATCGGTCCCGCCCACCATCAGATGCCCGGTGTCCACGCACAGCCGGACGGGTGAGGACTCCAGCAGGCGCTCGACCTGTCGGGGTCCCTCGACGACCATGCCCTGGTGGGGATGAAGGGCCACCGCCAGATCCCTCTCGGAGCCGAGGTCGATGACCCGACCGATCCCCGTCACGAGCGACGCCCACGAGGGTCCGTCGAGGTCCGCGCCGGACTCATAGCCGGCCGCGCCGGTCCCCGCCGCCAGAACGAGGACCTCGGCGCCAGCCGCGGAAAGCAGGTCGGCCTGCCTCCTCATCCGGTCGAGCTCGCCCTCCAGCCGGCCCGGCTCGTGGAGGACCGCCGGCACGAACCCGGCCATCAGCGCGAGCCCGTGGTCGGTCAGCGTC
>DATDKZ010000124.1:0-4105 GCA_036519575.1 Actinomycetota bacterium
ACCGATCCCTCGCGCAGGTGCTATCGAACGGCTCCATCCTCGGCAACAGTCGGCGACGTCCATCCCTGTCGTCCACATCTTGCGGATCCGGGATCACGAGCAGGCCAGCGCGAGTGAACGCAGGCTCCGCTTCGCCTCGGAAGAGGAAAGCAATGCCGCCCTCAACGGCGCATTGGCCGCTGGACTGTGGGCGGACCTGCGGGCTGTGCGCACGCGTCCCGGCAATGAACCGGCGACGGCCGTCCAGCGATAGCGCCGCGATCGGGACCTGCTCCGTTTCTCCGGTCTGTATCCGAGGGGGATGATGCCTTCGTGGACGGCATGAAGGCTTCCTCTCGCGTCGCCGCCCTATCGAACGCGCAGATCGCGGAGCTGTTGACACGTGCCGCCGAGACGGCCGACGGGCACCGCAGGCGGGCACTCCAGCGCGCCGCGCGGGCAGCGTTCCTGTGGTCGGAGGAGGCCGAGGCCGTCATCTCGCGTGGCCACTCACTCACCGAGCTCCCGCAGGTGGGCCCGTGGATCGCCACCACGATCGAGTCCCTGCTGGCCGACCCTCCCAAGCTCATCGAGCCGCCGCAGATCCGCCGAGGGTTCCTCACGCTCGCCGATGCCCGGCGGACCCTAGCGGCTAACCCGGACGCGTTGGCATCCCTCCGGAGCGATCTCCAGATGCACACGACGTACAGCGACGGCCGGGCCACCCTTCGGGACATGGTGCGCGCGGCTGCGGCGCGCGGGTACTCCCATGTCGCCATTACCGATCATTCCAAGGGCCTTGCCATCGCCAATGGCATGGATGAGACGAGGCTCGCCGAACAAGCTCGAGACATCGCCGCGGTGAACGAGGAGCTTGCCGCCGCGGGGCAGCGGTTCCGGGTGCTGCACGCGATCGAGATGAACCTGTCACCTGCCGGCGAGGGCGACATGGACCCCACGGCCCTGGCGTCGCTCGACCTCGTGCTCGGCGCGTTCCACTCCAACCTTCGCGTCACCGACGATCAGACCGAGCGCTATCTGGCGGCGCTCCGCAATCCCGACGTCCAGGTGCTGGCCCATCCCCGGGGGCGCCGGTACAACGTCCGGCTGGGCCTGCGTGCCGACTGGTCTCGGGTGATGAGCACGGCCGCGGACTCGGGCAAGGCCCTGGAGATCGATGCCCATCTGGACCGGCAGGACCTCGACGTCGAGCTCTTGGGGGTGGCGAAGGAGGCCGGCGCCTTCGTGTCGATCGGCACCGACGCTCATTCGGTGGGGGAGCTCGGATCGATGGAGCTTGGCCTGGCCGCAGCCCTTCGGGCCGGGATCGCGCGTTCCCGGATCCTCAACTTCATGGCTCCACAGGAGCTGAGGGCCTGGGTCGTCGACGTGCGGAGCGGCTGAACGCTCAGCTCGCCTTGCGGATCGCCTCGATCAGATCCCACTTGCCCATCTTCGAGCGGCCGCGGATCCCCTTCCTCTTGGCCACTTCGTACAGCTCCTGCCGGGTCCGGTCCTCGTAATCGTGTCCCGGCTTGCCTCCCCGCATCCTGGCCTTGGCCGCCTGGCGGCCGAGGTCCCGCCGCGTCGCGGCTGGAAGGTTGGCGATCGTCCGCTTGGTGGACGCGGCTCGGCGGGCCTTCTTGATGTTGCGCTTGGCAACCTGGACCTGCTTCCTGGAAGCCATGGCTCGCACCTCCTCCGTGGGGTCACCTCGCCTTTCCCGAGTTCTACCCGATGGAGACACGCAGCATGCATGCAGCCTTGCGGGACGGGCGGTGCGGTTTGGACGAAGGGCGGTGAGCCTGGAGGATCAGGCCGTCGCGGGGGCCCCCTGGAGCTGGCGCTCCGGCCCCCACTCGGACACCAACGCGTCGAGGTCGCGCAGGACCGGGATCCCATACCGCTTCTGGACCGCCTCGGCGTCGATCGGGGTCGAGGTCTTGGGCCGGACGAACAGGGCGAGCGGCTTGCAGAACTGGCTTCGCCAACCCTCGGTGCCGAGCAGGACCCGGCCCCATGCCTCGGCCACGCCGAGGACCAGGCCGCCGAACCCCGAATCCCGCGGGTCCACCTCCCAGGGGCAGAGACGCTGCTGCTCCCGGCTTGCCTCGATGGGCAGGTCGTTCAGCCCGTAGAACCCGCAGTCGCACGTGGAGACCGGGGCTCCCGTCTGGTGCTCGGCCCGCAGGCGAGAGTAGAACCACAACCGCCCGTGCTTCAGGATGAAGCACTCCGCCCGGTTCGAGCTCGGGTCCCACCGGTTACGGCCGAAGAATGGGGACTCCAGCCATCCAGCCCGGCCCACTCGCCACCAGCGGTACCCGCGGAAGCCGCCGACCACCAGGTCGCGGCCGAAATCCTTCTTCAACGCCCCGTGGGCTCGGGGACTGGTTCCGTCGTTGCGGGAGCCGTCTCGGGCGCCTCGACCGGCGCTTCCACGATCCGAGGATCCGGCACGGCCTCTACCTCTCGGACGATCTTTCCGATCCTCATGGCGACCTCCTTAAGGTGAACGTATCGACCGCTTGGGCTTCGGAGTTGATACCCGGGGAACGGTTAGACAGTGGATCTGAGGAATCTCCGGTGCTTCTGGTACCCCGTCGCGGAGGGGGTCAATCAGGATCGAAGTTTGGGCCAGCACGCTCTCGGGAATCCCTGGCCTGAGGAAGGGAAATCGGGGGGAGGCCACAGGAGGGGCTGACGACAAGGCGCTCGAGTCCGGGATCCGGCACGGTTCGCAGCGCCGCGAGGATCGGAGCTCGCGGTCTTTTTCGGCATGCAGGGCGGGACCCGTGACCTCCCGAGGGGGCACCCGCGCATCCGTCCGGCGGTACCCGGTCGTGCCGGACAGCGTGGCCCGGGCTCGTAGGGAGATCGAACAGCTCCTTCCTCGTATCCGGCCGGCCTGCCTGGATACCCTGCGACTTCTGGTCAGCGAGGTCGTCACCAATGCCATCAGGCACGGTCCAAGAGGATCCGACGCAGCGACCATCATGCGGGTCGAGGTCCTGGGGGACCGCGTCCGCATCGAGATCGAGGACACGGGGGCGGGCTTCTCGCCTCCCGGCCCGCCGAAGGCTGACGGGAGCGGCGGGTGGGGCCTGTTCCTGGTCGACGAGCTCGCCGATCGGTGGGGGATCCGGGATGGGCCTCCCACCCGGGTATGGTTCGAGGTCGCCGCCTGTCTGATGCCGGAGCGGGCGCACCCACCGGATGGGTGGCCGGAGATCCCTGAATCGTTCGTGCTCGAGGCCGTGCGGGCCGCGGTCGTGGTCACCGACGTGGAGGGGATCGTGACGCGGTGGAACCCACAGGCCGAGGCCCTGTTCGGCTGGGAGCCGGAAGAAGCCGTCGGCCGCGATCTCGGCGTTCTCCTCTTCCCCGACGAAGCTGATGCGGGATCGGCGCCCTTCGCCAAACACCTTCGCACCGGAGGATCCTGGGAGGGAGACTGGGAGGCCCGGAGGAACGACGGGACGAACGCGCTGGTCCACGTGGCGGGATCACCTCTCCACGATGAGCGCGGTTTGCCGGTCGGCGTGGTGACGGCGTGGTTCGACGTCGGCGACCGCAAGCGGGTGGAGCAAGAGCTGGAGAAGCGTGTCGCCGAGCTTCGGGAATCCGAGCGCAACCTCCGGCTCATCACCGAGAACTCACCGATCGCCATCCTGGCCTACGACCTCGACGAGAAGCTGCTCTACGTGAACCCGGCCGTGGAGGACCTCACCGGCTTCTCCCCCGAGGAGATCGGGGAACGAACCTATCTCGATCTCGTCCATCCAGGGGACCGCAAACACGTCGAGGAGCGATGGCGATGGTTGCTCGCCGGCGGCCACATCGATGACGAGGAGGTCCGCCTGATCACCAAGGGAGGGGCCGTCAAGTGGTCCCTCTCCTCGTGGGGACCCCTCATGGACGAGAACGGGCGGCGCATCGGCATCCAGGGGCGGGAACGGGACGTGACCCAGCGGAAGAGGACGGAGCTCGCCCTTCAGGAGAGCGAGCAACGACTTCGGATCGCACTGTCGGCGGGAAGCATGGGGACATGGGATTGGGACATCCGCAAGGGCCGGGTGGGCTGGTCGATGGAACTGGAGAAGATCCACGGTCTGGAGCCGGGCAC
>DATDKZ010000125.1:0-8208 GCA_036519575.1 Actinomycetota bacterium
GACGGACATGGCCTCCGGCCCACGAGGGTCGGGGCGCTTCCACCGCAATGCCTGGCGCTCAACCGCACGTTCGTCAACGTCGTCGAGCTGACTGTGGGCGCAGCACTCGAGGAAAGTCGTGACCTCGTGTATCAGGCCGCCTTGCTCGATCCGAACACCGCCGCGACGCTCACGACCGACCAGATCGTCGCGATGTGTGACGATCTCATCGAGGCCCACGGCGAGCTGCTCCCCGAGGGGATCCGAGGCCGCTAGACGGGCTCGGGTCCCGGCGGTGGGGAGAGGGATTCGTCAAACCATCGTCACTCGAACGCCGGCCTCCTCGATGGGGCGAAGCACGGGGGATTCCACGCCAGTATCCGTGATGATCTCGTCGATCCGGGAGAGCTCGCAGATCCGGGCGAAGCCCACGCGCCCGATCTTCGAGCTGTCAGCCACCACCACGACGAGACGGGACCGATCGATGAGCGCCCGGTTGGTATGGGCCTCGATCTCGTGGTGGGTGGTCAAACCGGCGTGCGGATCGATCCCGTCGACCCCCACGAACACGATGTCGAGGTTCAGCTCCTCGAGGCTGTGCTCGGCGAGCGGCCCGACCAGCTCGTACGACTCGCTGCGCGCGACGCCGCCGGTGACCACGAGCTTCACGTTGGGACGGACGGCGAGCTCGGAGGCGATATTGAGAGCGTTCGTGACGACCGTGACGTTCTCCCGACCGGCGAGGGCCCGCCCGACCTCCGTGGTCGTGGTTCCGCCGGTGAGGCCCACCGCGGCGCCGTCGGCGATTCGCTCCACCGCAGCCGCGGCGATGCGCCGCTTCTCCTCCCTGTGTCGCGCCGACTTGTATCGAAGCGGCAGCTCGTAGAGGACCCCGTGGGCAACGGCACCGCCGTGGGTCCGAGCCAGAAGCCGCTGTCCCTCCAGGAGCTGCAGATCGCGGCGGATGGTGGCCGGGGACACCTCCAGGTCCCGCGAGAGGCCGGATGCCGTCACCGACCCACCATCGGAGAGGCGTTCGAGGATGGCGGAGAGGCGGTCGGCCTGTCGCACGCCCCGAGTATAGGGGTGCGCGAATCGCCTTGCGGTCGTGAGCGATTGCGATCTATCATGCCCCGACGTGAGCGCAATCGCGCATGAGATCACCAGCCAGCCATCAGCGTGGGCCGAGGCCGTCCGGCTCGCCCCCGAGGTCGCCCCGATCCTGCCGGCACGCGGCGAGCGGGTCGCGGTGGTGGGGTGCGGGACGTCAGCGTTCATGGCCCAGGCCTTCGCGGCCCTTCGGGAAGCCACCGGCCACGGCGAGACCGACGCGTTCCCCGCCTCCGAGATGCCGGCGGGTAGGACGTACCACTCCATCCTGGCCATCTCCCGCTCCGGCACCACAACCGAGGTCCTCCGGTTGTTGGAAGCCGCGGAAGTGCCGACCATCGCCATCACGGCGGTCCCCTCCTCTCCCATCACCCGGGCCGCCGACGACGCCGTGGTGCTCGAGTTCGCCGACGAGCGGTCGGTGGTCCAGACACGATTCGCCACTTCGACGCTGATGCTCTTGCGGGCCCACCTCGGGCAGGACCTCAGCCAAACCTTGGCCGACGCGGAGGTGGCACTTCGAGCCGACCTTCCCGTGGAGCCCCGGGACCACGACCACTACGTATTCCTCGGCACGGGATGGACGGTCGGTCTGGCCAACGAGGCAGCGTTGAAGATGCGCGAGGCGAGCGGCTCCTTCGCGGAGTCCTATCCGGCCATGGAGTACCGGCACGGCCCGATCAGCCTGGCCGGACACCGCTCCGCCGTCTGGGCCTTGGGCCAGATGGGCGCCCGCCTGCTCGAGGACGTCTCGGCGACCGGGGCTACGGTCATCGCCGGCGGGCTCGAGCCGATGGCCCAGCTGATCGAAGTGCAACGAACCGCTGTTGCATTGGCCGAGCTCCGGGGCCTGGATCCCGACCATCCCCGCCATCTGACCAGATCGGTGGTGCTGTCGTGAACGACCATGGAGGTGCGCGGTGAAGAGGACATGGTTCCCGGTGGCCGTTGTCGTTGCGATCGTTGCCGTGGCGTGCACGGGGGGCGGCGATGGAGTGGAGAGCCCCGGCGGAAACGGGGCCACGGGCGTCCAACACATCATCCTGTGGCAGGGTTACGGCGCACCCACGCAGCCCGGCGAGACGCCGAACCGCGAGGCCGACTCGATGCGCGCGCTGGTGGAGGAGTTCAACTCCACCCATTCGGACATCAGCGTCGAGATCATCAACTACAACAACGACAACGCCCTGGCGAAACTGACCGTCGCCCTCCAGGCCGGCGAGCCACCGGACATCACGTACCAGTACGGCTCGTCGATGCCCCAGCTCGCGGCGGCGCCCGGTGTCGTCGACCTCTCGGAGCGTGTGGAAGCATCGGAGTTCGATTGGGAAGACTTCTACCCCGGGGAACGCGAAGCGGCCACGGTGGACGGGCGGGTCCTGGGGATCCCGGCGCTCGTGGACAATCTGGCCATCGTGTACAACAAGGATCTGTTCGACAGCGCCGGGCTGTCGTACCCCACGGCGGACTGGACCTGGGACGACTTCCGTGCGGCAGCAAAGGCTCTCACCGACCCTTCGACCAAGACCTTCGGCTTCGCCTTCCCCGCCGATGCCAGCGAGGACACCGTGTGGCACTACGACGCCATGCTGTGGGAGGCGGGAGGCGACATCCTGAACGCCGAGAACACGGAGGCGGCCTTCGACTCCCCGGCGGGCCTCACCGCCTTGCAGGCGCTCGCCGATATGGCGGTGACGGACTCGTCCGTGTACCTGGACTTCCAGAACACGAAGATCGCGGGCTTGTTCAATTCCAACAAGATCGCCATGGCCGTGACGGGGCCGTGGGACCTCCCATCGTTCCCGAACGTGAACTACGGGGTCCAGATCATGCCCATGTTCCCGGGCGGCGATCACCAGACGATCGCGGGTCCTGACAACTGGGTCCTGTTCGACAACGGTGCGGATCGCCTGGCCGCGGCATGGACGTTCGTCAGCTGGCTCACCGCCCCGGAGCAGGTGCTGACCGACTCGCTCGTCACGGGCCATCTGCCCATCCGCCAGTCCGTGACGGAGATGCCGAGGTTCGCCAAGTTCGCCACGAAGTTCCCGGGAGTGGACGTGTTCGTGGCCAACCTGGCGAACGTGCAGAAGGCGCGCCCGGTCCTGAAGAGCTATCCGAGGATCTCCGAGGCCATGGGGCAGGCCATCATCGCGGCCATGACGGGGGAGAAGAGCCCTCAGCAAGCGCTGTCGGAGGCGGCGCAGCAAGTGAACGACATCCTGGCCATCCCCGCATAGGGTGGTGTCCATGGGTCGGCTGCGACGAGCGCTCGCGTCCGACCACCTCGCAGGATGGGCGTTCGTGGGCCCGGCGGTCCTGCTCATCGGCGTGTTCGGCATCCTGCCGATCGTCTGGGGCCTCGTGCTCTCGTTCCAGAAGAGCGACCTGATCGATCCCAACACCCCGTTCGTCGGTCTGACCAACTATCGGGCCCTGGCCAATGACCACGTCCTCCGGATCGCCGCCGGACACACGCTGGTTTACACGGGCGTGTTCGTCCCGGTCTCGGTGATCGGCGCGTTGTTCATCGCGGTGGCCCTGAACCGGAAGATCCATCTGATCCGGTTCTATCGAACGGCGGTCTTCGTTCCCGTGGTGGCCTCCACCATCGCCACCTCGATCATGTTCCTGTGGCTTTTCGACGCTCAGTACGGCCTGGCCAATTGGCTGCTCGGGAAGATCGGTGTCGGGCCCTTCGGGTTCTTCGACTCACCTCGAGGAGCGCTCTACGCGATCATCGCCATGACCGTCTGGGGCTGGGTCGGGTTCGACGTCATCATCTACCTCGCCGCGCTTCAGGGGATCCCCAGGGACCTGGTCGAGGCGGCCGAGATCGACGGGGCCAACCGGTGGAGCATCTTCCGCAGCATCACCGTCCCGCTGCTCGGGCCGGCCACCTTGCTGCTGGTCGTATGGTCCTCGATCAACGCGCTCCAGCTGTTCGACGAGGTCTACTTCGTGACCCACGGCGGCCCGCCACCGTACAACACCGCAGTGGTCGTGTGGTGGCTCTTCAGCCTGGCGTTCCGGTTCGGTGCGGCGGGGTACGCGGCCGCCATCGCGTACGTGCTGTTCCTGGCCATCCTGGTCCTCACGATGATCCAGTTCCGGCTCGGCAACAGGGTGGTGCACTACAGCTCATGACCACGGAGGCACACGCCGACCGTCTCGTGTGGCCCGACGACGCCGAGGCTGCCGAGCGCCCACGGCGGCGCTGGCTGCCATTCTCTCCGTGGCACCTGGTCCTGTTTCCCCTCGCGATGATCATGTTGCTGCCGCTGGTGTGGATGGTCGTGACTTCGCTTCAGACCCAGGCGGAGAGCCTGCGCTTCCCGCCGGTCCTCGTGCCCGGATCGCTCCAGCTCGACAACTACCCGAACGCCCTTCGCTCGGCGCCGTTCGGACGGTGGTTCCTGAACACGTTCATCGTCACCACGGTGGTGGTCTTCAGCAATCTGTTGCTGTGCAGCCTCGCCGGGTACGCGTTCGCCCGGATCAGGTTCTTCGGCCGGGAGGCGACGTTCATACTGCTGCTGGCCACGTTGATGGTGCCGTTCCAGGTGGTGATGATCCCCACGTTCCTCATCGTGAAGAAGCTGGGACTCTTCGACAGCCTGCCGGCCCTGATCGCGCCAAACCTGGTCAACGCGTTCGGGATCTTCATGTTGCGGCAGTTCTTCCGCACCCTCCCGGTCGAGCTGGAGGAGGCGGCTCGGATCGACGGCGCATCACGCCTCGGCGTCCTGTTCAAGATCGTGCTGCCGCTCTCGCTCCCGGCCCTGGCCACGCTGGCCGTGATCCAGTTCATGTGGACGTGGAACGACTTCCTGTGGCCGCTCATCGCCGTCTTCTCACAGCGGAACTTCACGCTCCAGCTCGGCCTCACCGTGTTCCAGGGATCGCACGACGTCTTCTGGCCGCTGGTCATGGCGGGGAACGTCATGAGCATGATCCCGATGCTCCTGGTGTTCTTCGCGGCGCAGCGGTACTTCGTCCGGGGCATCGCCACCACGGGGTTGAAGGGATAGCGCGATGGCCGAGGTCAGGTTCGATCGCGTGACGAAGCTGTTCGACAGTCGCGTGGCGGCGGTGGACGACCTCTCGCTCACCGTGGCTGACGGTGAGTTCCTCATCCTGGTCGGTCCATCGGGATGCGGGAAGACGACCGCGCTCCGGATGGTCGCCGGCCTGGAGAAGGTGACGTCCGGCAGGATCGCGATCGACGGCCGGATCATCAACGACGTCTCGCCTCGCGACCGCGACATCGCCATGGTCTTCCAGAACTACGCGCTGTATCCGCACATGACGGTGTTCCGGAACCTCGCGTTCGGTCTCAGGCAGCGCAAGGTGCAGGCCGGCGAGATCGACCGACGGGTACGTGAGGTGAGCGAGATGCTGGGCCTCGATGACCTGTTGGGGCGGCGTCCAGCGCAGCTGTCCGGGGGCCAACGGCAACGGGTGGCGATGGGTCGCGCCCTGGTGCGGGAGCCGAGGGCGTTCCTGTTGGACGAGCCGCTATCGAATCTCGACGCCAAGCTCCGCGTTCAGATGCGGGCCGAGCTGAAGCGGCTCCACCAGCACCTCGGTGTCACCACGATCTACGTGACCCACGACCAGGTGGAGGCCATGACCCTTGGCGACCGCATCGCGGTCCTCTCCGGTGGCAAGCTCCAACAGCTCGGCCCGCCACAGGAGGTCTATGACCATCCGGCGAACGTGTTCGTTGCCGGGTTCATCGGCAGCCCTCCCATGAACCTTCTTCGCGCGACCGCGGTGAGCGGAACGATCACGGCCGGCGACTTGCAGTTGGACATCCCTGGCGTGGCCGACGGTGAGGTGGTGGTGGGCATTCGACCCGAGGCGCTCCGCCCCGCGGGCGACGGCCTCCCGTCCGTGCCGTTCACGATCGACGTCGTCGAGCCGTTGGGCGATGAGATCGTCGTGCACGGCAGCGTGGCCGGCCGGCCGGCGGGAGGCGAGCTCGAGGAGCAGATCCCCCTGTCCGGCAGCCAGCCTGCTCGGGCCACGATCACCGCTCGGTTCGACCCGCAGCTTCGGCCCAAGGTCGGAGAACAGGTGCCGCTCCGAATCAGCCCGGATGCGGTCCACGTGTTCGACCTTGCCACCGGCGAGGCGCTCCGCTAATCGAGCGTCCGGACCTCCGCCCGTTTCGAGAGCTCGACGGCCCGGGTTCGGTCCAGCCGTCCCGCCCCGGGCACGTCGGCGTTCGCCGCCGCTGCCCCCAAGGCCATCGCCAGCGCGTCGGCCCACGTGGCGCGGCGGTCGAGCGCCGTGACCAACCCACCAAGGAACGCGTCGCCGCTCCCCACCGGGTAGGGACCTCGCTCGTACAGCCGAGCCCGGAGCGCAACGCCGCCCGGGGTCACGACCACGGCTCCCTCGGCGCCACGGGTCACGATGGCCGCCCGCCCATCGCCGTTCATGCGCCACCGAAGTTCGAGGGCCGCCGCCTTCGCGTCCTCCACCGTGTCGACCTCGGAACCGAGGAGCGTCCCGGCCTCCTCCGCGTTCACCTTGACGATCTGCGGCCCGGTCGAGATCCCGAGCAGCAGAGCCTCGTCCCGAGCATCGAGGGCCACGGGGACCCCCGCGGTGCGAGCCAGGCGGATCAGGCGGGCGTAGCCGTCGTCGGGGGCACCGACGGGCAGGTTTCCCGAAAGGGTCATCCACGCCGAGGAGGGCAAGAGGTCCCGGACGATCCCCTCGAGTTGCTCCCATCCCGCGGCGCCGACATCCCATCCGCGCTCATAGAACTCGGTCAGGCCCCGGCCGGTCAGATCGGCCACGGAGAGCGAGGCCCGCGTCTCGCCCTCCACCCAGGCGAAGCGAGATGGGACCCCTTCGGCGGCCAGGGCCTCCTCGATCCACCGTCCCGCGTGCCCGGCCAAGATCCCGGTTGCCGTCACGTCCGCCCCCAATGCGTGCGCGGAGCGGGCCACGTTCAACCCCTTGCCCCCGGGGACCTGGACGAATTCGGTTGGACGGTGGATGGCGCCGACCTCGACTCGGTCGACCTCGAAGAGCTTGTCCACGGATGGGCTTGCGGCGACGCAGAGGATCACGCCACCGACTCCAGGGCGGCCACCGCCTCATCCATCGTCGGCTGGGCGGCCGTGCCGCCGGGGGCTCGCGTCGAGAGCGAGCCGCACGCGACGGCGAGTTGAAGGCACCGAGACAGGGGAAGGCCGGCCAGCCGCCCAGCCAGGAACCCGGCGTCGAAGCTGTCACCTGCTCCGGTCGTATCGACGACGTCGGCGGGGATGGATTCGGAACGGACCACCTCGTCCGCCCACAGGGCCAGGCCCCCGCCCTGCCCGAACTTCACCGCCACGATCGAGCCCCGCTCGGCCAGGGTGAGCGCCGCGACGTCGATGTCGTCCACGCCGGTGATGGACCGGGCCTCCACCGAGTTGGGGAGGAAGCAATCGGTCTGTGACAGGAGCGAAAGCAGTCCGCCGTCCCATTCACCTGCCGGATCCCAGTTGGGGTCGATCGAGGTGGTGCCCCCAGCCTCGCGGGCTTTCCGGAACAGCGGGGGAAGGTCGGCCGCCAGACCGGTCTGGAGGAAATAGGACGACACGTGGACATGGCGGGAGCTACGAAGGAGCGCGTGATCGATCATCTCCGCCCGGAGGTCGGCGATCGCTCCCAGCGCGCTGAGCGTGGCCCGGTCCTCGCCCTTCGATAGCACGACCGAAAGGCCGGTCGGCCGGCTCGGGTCCACCACCAGGCCCGTGGTGTCCACGCCGCGCTCCGTCAGGGCGTCCAGCATGAACCGACCGAACACGTCGTCCCCGACCACGCCGGCGAAGGCCACGCGCAAGCCGAGGCGCGCGGCTCCGCAGGCGGCGATCGCCCCCGATCCCCCGATCACCAGATCGGCTCGATCGACCAGCTTCTCGGCCTGGCCGAACTCCGGCGTCACGTCGCCCCGGACGATCAGGTCGGGGTTGGCGTCACCGACGACGAGGAGATCGAAATCGGGCATGGGACCGACGACACACTAGCCGACGGTCAGGCCTGTGCCTCTCGCTCCCTCCGTCGCTCGGAGAGGTGATCGGCTACCCCGATGCTCGTGAACGGAAGCACCGGAGC
>DATDKZ010000126.1:0-10520 GCA_036519575.1 Actinomycetota bacterium
TGGCGCGCGACGGTTGCCGCCATCGGCGGGTTGTTCCTGGCATGGGCCTCCGCCGCCGGATACATGCCAGCACCCTTCAGCAACCCCCCGGGCTATATCGCGCTCGCCGCTGTGGCCGAGGCGGCCGTCGTCGGCTACGGACTGGCCTCGATCGGGTCGAGCATCGAGCGCGAGGCGTTCGGGTACCGGCAGGTGGCCGTGGGCATCGTCGCGCTGCTCCTTGCCGGGGGCTTCGTGGGCCAGACCTTCCAGGCGGCCTTGGGGAACTGGAGGATCGGTCCAAACGCGCTCCCGTCGGCGTGGCCGCTCGTATCGAACGAGCCGGGCGACTTCCGGATCCTGTGGCTCGGTCGTCCGAGCGGCGATCCCTTCCCGGCTCCGGGTGGCGATCCCTCGGGGGTGGTGGAGGCCGGATCGGCGACCGTCCGCTTCGCGATCACCGACCGCGACGGCATCACGGCACTGGACATCGGAAGGCCCGAGGAGGGAGCCGGCTACGACTACCTCCGGCGGACGCTCACCGAGCTCATCGCAGGCCAGACCAGTCACGGCGGCGCGCTCCTTTCCCTCCTCGGCGTCCGGTTCATCGTGGCCGGGGGGGGCGATCTCCCGGCTGCGGCCGCGGCCCGCCTCGACGCCCAGCTCGACCTGAACCTGACCCCGGCGGGAGGACTCGTCATCTACGACAACGCGCGTGCCCTTCCGCTCGGGTTCGTGACCTCCTCGCCCCCGTTCGCCGATGCGGCCGGCGGCACGGAGCTCGAGCGGATCGCTTCCCTTCCCCCGCCCGACTCGACGTCGATCGCGCCGCTCCCGGGAGGCTTCGGGGGCACGTCCACCGGCGGGTTCGGGTTCGTCTCGAACCAGGACGAAGGCGGCTGGCGGGTGCAGACGGGGGGGCGAACACTCGGGACGGAGCGGGCGTTCGGCTGGGGGATCGGGTTCGAGGCGGCCCCGGGCTCCGTTCGGCTGACCTATGCCGATCAGTGGATCCGGACCTGGGAGATGATCGCGCTCGCGCTGCTGTGGCTCGCGGTGCTGTGGATCACTCGGCGGCCGGTGGTCCGATGAGGTTCCGCGGCCAGGCCGGGTGGGCGCTTCTCCTCCTTGCCGTGGTCGTCGTGGGAGGGGTCTATCTCCAGAGAGAGGTGGGCCCGAAGGCTTCGGCGGCCGCCTCGTCGGAGGCGGCTCCGTCTGGTGCCTGGTTCTGTCCACATGGGGGAGGCGCGGAGTGGGCGGTCACGCTGGAGCTGGCCAATCCGGGAACCACACGCGTTCAGGTCCGGGTGACCGGATTGTCGGGAAGCAAGCCCTCGAAGCCCCAATCCCTCACCGTGCCCCCCGAGGCGGAGATCATGGTCCATGAGGCGGCCGAGGGACGTGACAGCGCGTCGTTCATCGAGTACTTCGGCGGATGGGTCGCGGCCGGATGGGTGATCCATGCCGGTGGAGGAGAGAAGGGAGTGGCCGCCGAGCCGTGCCTTCCCCAGGCCGCGGAGCAGTGGTTCGTGCCAGATGGCCTGACGACCGAACGCCAAGATGCCTACGTGGTGATCATGAACCCCTTTGCCACCAATGCGATCTTCACGCTGACCTTGTACACGCAGAAGCGTGCGCCGATCACCGCGGGGGCCTGGACGAACGTGGTACTCGGGCCGCACCGGAGCCGGGCCTTCCGATTGAACGCCACCGCCCTGGGGGAGGGAGCAGTGTCGACCCTCGTCGACGTCAAGGTGGGCCGAGTGGCCGCCGCCTCGCTCGGCCTCTCGGAGCTCGGCGGGATCAGGAGCAGCATCGGTGTGGCCGGTTCCCCACCGCAACGAACGATCCTTCCGGCCGGCTTCGCTCAGGGGGCCTCCACCTTGGTGGCGATGAACACTGGAGACGCCCGTCCCGAGCTCGAGGTCACGCTGCTCTCCAAGAAGACGTCGCAGCCGCTGGGAAGCCTGGTGCAGAACGCACCGAACGCGGGCTCGGCCCAGCCCTACCCCGTGACCATGGAAGGACCCTCCGCCATCGACGTTCGGTCGACGCCGGGAATGGTCGTGGCCCTTCGGACCCTGGGCGTCTCCGCCGACCAGGGGTCGACGGGCGGTGCATCTGCTCCCGCGGGCGCCTGGGTGGTCCTGCCTTCGATCGCCGGCACGCCGGCCCACCCCGGGCTCATCCTGACCAACCCGGGCGACGCTCCCGCCGTCGTGAGGCTGTCGCTCCTTCCTTCGACACCCGGGATCGTTCCGCCACCGGTGACGGTCACCATCCAGCCGGGGCGCGTCGTCGCCGGACCCAAGCTGTTCGTCACGGACAAGCCGTTCGCCGCGATCCTGGCAACGGCGGAGTCGGGAACCCTGGTCCCCGCCGCGGCGTCGTACTCGCTCGGGCAGGATGGGAACGCCACCTACGCGGTCTCACTGGGGGTGCCGATCCCAGACGCATGGGTGCCGTCGTGACCTCTCGGGTAAGCACCCGTATCATGTCTCAGACGAGCGTCTCGGGCGGTGGGGTCGCTACGTAAGGGAGCACCACCGGCCGATACTGGAGAACGGGAATAATCATGGCGCAGGGCAGACACTCGAGGAAGATGCTCGGCCGAGCCTGGTGGATGGGGCTCCTCGCCGTCGTGGTCGCGGTGCTGCTCGGCGCGGGCACGGCCTTCGCCGCGTACGGCTACGACCGGTCGAGCAGGACGAGGATCCTGCCGGGAGTCAGGGTCGGGGACATCGCGGTTGGCGGGATGACTCGCGACCAGGCCATCCGCGCTGTCACCGCCCGGGCCGACACGTCGCTTGCCGGGGACCTCCTCGTCACGGCGGCCGGATACTCCTGGCACGTCACGCCGGCCGCGCTCGGGACCCGGGCAGACGTGAACGGCGCGGTGGACCAGGCCTTCGCGGCGGCGGACCGACTTTCCCTGCTCTCCCGAGTCTTCCACCGGGTGGCCGGCAAGCCCGTGCACGCCGACATCCCTGTGAAATACGCGCACGATCAGGGCAAGGTCCGGGCCTTCGTCCAGCAGGCGTACGACGAGGTGACGGAGCCCGCGGTCGACGCTGGCATCGACCTGGTCGACAACGAGCTGGTGATGCGGAAGTCGAAGCCGGGGGAGGAGCTGAAGGCCCAAGTCGGGGCGGCCCGCATCCTGAGGGCCATCGACCGCCGGTTGTCGTCGGTCCAGGTCCCGGTGAAGGCCGTGGAGCCGAAGGTGACCGCGGCGACGCTCGGCAAGACGATCGTGGTGGACCTCTCCGAGAACCAGCTGTACCTGTACGACGGGTTCAAGGTGGAAAGGCAGTACCCCGTGGCCACGGCGGCCCCCGGCTACAGCACGCCGGTGGGGTCCTGGGACGTCGTCAACAAGGCGGAGAACCCAGGCTGGTACAACCCGGACCCCGACGGCTGGGGAGCTGGATTGCCCCTGTACATCCCGCCGGGCCCGGAAAACCCGCTGGGGACCAGGGCGATCTACCTCTCGGCGCCGGGCATCCGGATCCACGGGACATACGCGTCCTCCTCGATAGGAACCTACGCATCTCACGGGTGCATCCGGATGTACATCTCGGACTCCCAGGAGCTCTACCCGCTCGTCCCGGTGGGGACCAAGGTCATCATCAAGCCCTGACGGGCCTCGACGCTCCCAGGAGGAACCCCCACCACGGTTGCTTGAGAATGACAAGCATGTGATCTAGCATGCGGTCCGTGCGAGTGTGCGCCAAGATGCGATGCACCGACGAGGCCGTGGCCACGGTGGGCCTATCCTACGAGCGACGGGTCGTGGTGATCGGCGATCTCGTCCCCGAGCCCAACCCGAACCTCGTGGACATGTGTTCGCAGCACGCCGAGCGCCTCCGGCCTCCGGTCGGGTGGCGCGTGCTCGACGAACGGGCGCCGGTGCCAACGGCGCATCCCTGAGGGCTCGCGACCCGTCACGGTGCCGCCATTCGGCCTCCCCCGAGGGTGGCCTCCCCATCCTCCGTCGGGGCCACCACCTGGTCGCCGACCGACGGGGTGACCGGGCCGGTTTGGGGAGCGTGAAATGGGGTCAAGAGGCTATGGTCCAACGGCGAGCATTCGCAGACCATATGGACATGGGCATGGACATGGGCGACAAGACGGAGGGCACCTGTCCGGTATGTGAGCAGGGCGACCTGATCTCCATCACCATGTCCGTCGGGGGCCGTGAGCTCGCATTCACCACCTGTCACCTGTGCGAGGCCAAGTGGTGGTATCGCGACGGGCGGGCCGTGCCCCTCCAGTCGGTCATCGGGACGGTCGCGCCGAAGGACTAGCGCAGCTCCATCTTTCAGTAGGATGCGGTCGGTGGCACCGCATCGAGACCTCAGCAGCATCTTCAAGGCCTACGACGTCCGTGGGGTCGTCCCCGACGACCTCGACGAGGACGTGGCTCGGCGCATCGGGTCCGCGTTCGCCGAGTGGGCGGCGGCGCCCCGGATCGCGGTCGGATACGATTGCCGCCTCTCCTCCCCATCGCTCGCAACCGCCATCCACGAGGGCATCGCGATGCGGGGGGTCGAGGTCGTGGACCTCGGGCTTGCCTCCACCGACCTCCTGTACTTCTCATCGGGGTCCCTCGACGTTGCCGGGGTGATGCTTACCGCCAGCCACAACCCACCACAGTGGAACGGTTTGAAGTTCTGCCTGGCCGGAGCCAAGCCGGTAGGACAGGACACGGGGCTCGAGGAGATCCGAGCCCTGGCCGAGGAGGACAAGTACCCACCGAACCCCTCGCCGGGAACTGTCGTGCGTCGAAGCATGCTCGAACCCTACGTCGACCACGTCCTGTCGCTCATCGACCGGTCGAGCATCGCGCCGCTCACCGTCGTGGCCGATACCGCCAACGGCATGGGTGGCCTGGTCGTCCCCCCGGTGATGGCGCGCTTGCCGGTGACCTTCGTCCATCTGTACCCCGAACTCGACGGAACCTTCCCCAACCACCCGGCCGACCCCATCCAACCCGAGAACCAGCAGGACCTGAAGCGGACGGTCTTGGAGCAAGGTGCGGACATCGGCCTGGCCTTCGACGGCGACGCAGACCGGGTGTTCCTCGTCGACGAGCGGGCCGAGGGCGTATCGGGATCGGAGGTCACCGCCCTGGTGGCACAGGCCATGCTCAAGCGCTATCCGGGCGCCGCGATCGTCTACAACCTGATCTGCTCGTGGGCCGTCCCCGAGGTGATCCTGGAGAACGGGGGTACCCCGGTCCGAACCCGCGTGGGCCACTCGTTCATCAAGCAGGTCATGGCGGAGACCGGCGCCGTGTTCGGCGGCGAGCATTCCGGCCACTACTACTTCCGCGACAACTACCGTGCGGATTCAGGACTCATCGCCGCGGCCGTGGTCCTGGAGCAGTTGTCGAAGGCGGGGGTGCCGCTCTCGCAGCTGATGGAGCCGTTCCGCCGATACAAGAGCTCCGGTGAGATCAACACTCGGGTCGTCGATCAGCACGGGACCATCGAGAGGATCGCCGCCGCGTTCACCGACGGGCGCCAGGACCGAACCGACGGCCTGACCGTCGAGTTCGACGACTGGTGGTTCAATGTCCGTCCCTCGAACACCGAGCCGCTCCTGCGGCTGAACGTCGAGGCCAAGACAGAGGAGCGCCTGAAGGAAGGGACCCAGGCCGTGCTGGACCTCATCAGGGCTGAAGAGGAGGGCCCGTGACGATCGATCCCGAGCTGCTTGAGATCCTCGTGTGTCCGAACGACCGGGGAGACATCGACTACCTCAGCGAGGAGCAGGTCATCGTGTGCCGCACCTGCGGCTACCGGTATCCGGTTCGCGACGGGATCCCCGTGATGCTGATCGACGAGGCGGAGAAGCCGGCCACGAAGAAGAAGCGCCGGTGATCGACCTCGACGACGAGCAGGCCGTTCGAGCCGGCGATCCCGGTGGGATGCTGGCGAACCTCGCGGCCTTCCCCGAGCACTGTCGGGAGGGTTATCGCTTGGGCCGGCAGGCCACGCCGTTGCCGGATGTCCTGGACGTTCGCTCCATCGCGTTCTGCGGGATGGGTGGCTCGGCCGTTGCCGGCGACGTGATCAGGACCATGTACGCGGACCGGTTGCCGGTTCCGGTCGTCGTGGTCCGGACCTCCGAGCTGCCCGAGTTCTGCGGACCCCACTCTCTGGTGCTGGCATCCTCCTATTCGGGCGGCACGGCCGAGGCGCTGACGTGCTTCGAAGAGGCGATGAAGCGTGGGTGCCGCGTGATCGTCATCGCCTCCGGTGGCGAGCTCGGCGCTCGCGCCGAGGAGTTGGATCTGGCCCGCGTGTCGCTGCCGGGGGGGTTCATGCCCAGAGCGGCCCTCGGGTACACCGCGCTCGGCGCACTCGGGGTGCTCGAGGCCGTTGGGTTCCTCCCGCCGCTCGAGCAGGACCTGGAGGAGGCCACCGCGGAGCTGGTCGCGCTCGCCGCGACGTGCGCGCCGTCTGCTCCCTCGGCGGTGAATCCGGCCAAGCGCCTGGCGGGGCAGATCGGGGAACGGACCCCCGTGGTGTGGGGGGGCGAGGGAATCGGGTCGGTGGCCTCCGGCAGGTGGAAGACGCAGTTCAATGAGAACGCCAAGGTCCCGGCGTGGGCCTCATCCTTGCCGGAGCTGGATCACAACGAGGTGGTCGGATGGTCGCAGGGGGCCGGATCACGTTCGTTTCTCATTGCCCTTCGGCACGAAGGTGAGCCTCCGGACGTCGCCGCTCGATTCGGACCATCCCTCGATATCGCCCGGTCGGCCGGCGCCGTCGTCGAGGAAGTGTGGGCGTCTGGAGGATCGGCGCTGTCCCGGTTCCTCTCCCTCTCGCTCCTGGGCGACTTCACCACGAGCTATCTGGGCATCGCCCGGGGTATCGACCCCACACCGATCGAGGCCATCGAGCGCGTGAAACGGGCGCTCGCGGAGGCGTGAAGCGTGCCGGGACTGCCCGGACCGAGCGACTCGTTCGCCGATCAGGCGGCCGAGGTGGTGCGGTCCCAAACGGCGTTCGCTCCCATGGTGGCCATCGTCCTTGGATCGGGCCTCGGCGCGTCGACCGAACGATTGGTCGAGGAGGCGTCCTTCTCCTTTCAGGAGCTTCCGGGGTTTCCCCGGCCGACCGTCCCCGGCCATGCGGGGCGCCTGGTCCTCGGGGAGCTGGCCGGGGTCCCCGCCGCCGCGTTTCGGGGGCGGATCCACTTCTACGAGGGGAACGACATGGCGGTCTGCGCCCTCCCCATCCGGCTGGCCCGGCTTCTCGGCGCGGGGACGGTCATCCTGACCGCTGCGACGGGGGGGATCGTCGGCGGCCTGGACACGGGGCATCTGGTGGTGGGGACCGACCACATCAACTTCATGGGCGCGAGCCCGCTCCGCGGATGGCGGCACCCCGACGGGACGCCGCCGTTCGTGGACATGGTGGGGGCCTACGACGACAAGCTCGCAGATCTCGCCGTCGATGCCGCGGAACGTTTGGGCGTGCCGGTCGCGCGGGGTGTCTACGCCGCGATGGCCGGACCGAGCTATGAGACCCCTGCGGAGATCGAGTTCCTTCGAACCTCCGGGGCCGCGGTGGTCGGGATGTCGGTCGTCCCCGAGGCCGTCCCCGCCCGGGCGCTGGGGATGCGTGTGCTCGGACTGTTCTTCGTCACCAACAAGGTGGGCGTCGAGGTGAGCCATGAGGAGGTCCTGAAGGCCTCGGATGCCATGGCCGGGACCATCGGCGCCGTGATCGCCGACGTGCTTTCGAAAGGAGCGGGATGGACTGCGACGTGAGGGACCTCGGCCTGGCCGAGAAGGGCCGCGAGCGCATCGAGTGGGCCGCGGGGGAGATGGGCGTCTTGGCGCTCGTCCGGGAGCGCTTCGAGAAGGAGCGCCCCTTGGAGGGGATCAGGATCGGGGCGTGCATGCACGTGACGACCGAGACCGCCAACCTCGTCGATGCGCTGAAGGCCGGAGGGGCAGAGGTGGCCGTCTGCGCCTCGAACCCTCTGTCCACCCAGGACGACGTGGCGGCGGCGATCTGCGACCAGAGCGGGATCGACGTCTACGCCATCAAAGGCGAGGACAACGAGACCTACTACCGGCACATCAACGCCGTCCTGGACCACCGGCCTCACGTGACCATGGACGACGGAGCCGACCTGGTGAGCCTCCTGCACCGGGAGCGTCAGGATCAGCTCCAAGACGTCATCGGGGGGACCGAGGAGACAACGACCGGCATCATCCGGCTCCGGGCGATGGCCAACGACGGCGCGCTCATGTACCCCATCGTGTCGGTGAACGACGCCGATACCAAGCACCTGTTCGACAACCGGTTCGGCACCGGGCAATCGACGATCGATGCGATCATGCGGGCCACCAACCTGTTGCTCGCCGGCAGGACCGTCGTCGTCTGCGGCTACGGGATGTGCGGCCGGGGCGTGGCCTCGCGAGCACGGGGCATGGGCGCGAAGGTGGTCGTGACCGAGGTCGACCCCATCCGGGCGCTCGAGGCGGCGATGGAGGGCTACGGCGTGATGCCGCTCCGCGACGCTGCCCGGATCGGTGACATCTTCGTCACGGTCACGGGGGATCGCGACGTGATCGGGCGTGAGCATATGGAGGTCATGCGGGACGGCGCGGTCATGGCCAACGCCGGCCACTTCGACGTGGAGATCGACAAGGCCGCTCTCGAAAGCCTCGCTTCGGGCAAGCGGCGGCTCCGGGAGTTCGTCGACGAGTATCGGCTGGCTGACGGGAGACGGCTGCACCTGCTCGCCGAGGGGCGGCTGGTGAACCTGGCCGCGGCGGAGGGCCATCCCGCGGCGGTGATGGACATGTCGTTCGCCAACCAGGCACTGTCCGTGGAGTGGGTGGTGAAGAAGAGGGGCTCGCTCTCGCCCGGCGTCTACCCGGTGCCGGCCGAGATCGACGTGGAGGTCGCCACGCTGAAGCTGCGGGCCATGCGGATCGAGATCGACCAGCTGACGGCGGAACAGCAGGAATACCTGCGTTCGTGGGAGCAGGGGACGTAGTCGGGTGGCGGCGTGAGCGAGTCCATCTCGGTCCGCGCCAGGTTCGAGCGGTTCCCCGCGACGGTCAAGGGCGCGTTCATCATCCGGGGAGAGGATCCGGACCCACACCAGGTGGTGTTCCGCGAGGCTCGGGTGGTGGCGATCGGGGGGGCGCAGACCCCTCCGATCGCCATGGCGGTGGCGACCCTCGACGTGGCGCCGCGACGGGACGTCTTCGTCCCGTTCGAAATGGCGGTGACCGACATCGACCCGGGGTGGTACGAGCTCGAGTGTGAGCTCGACGTCGACGGCAGGCCCCAGACGTTCCCCGGAGGAAGGCGGTTCTCGGTTGCCTGGCCGAGGGCGACGGTCCGGCGGGGCCAGGTTCCGGTGGGCCGGGCGATCGACCTCCCCGGGGGCGCGACCGTGAAGGTGGAACAGATCGATTGCGGGGGTGACTCGATCAAGGTCCACGTCCAGGTGACCCCGCCGGAGCCGTTGACCGTGCGGTTGTCCGCCGACGGCGGGCGGCTTCCGGTCCTGGAGTCCGACTTCGAGGGATCGACCGGCCGGGGCAAAGTGGTGGCCTACCCCCTTCTCCGGGCCCACTCGTCCCTTCGCATCGACGTGAGGGCTCCATCCCCGAGTGGACAGGGAACCCTCGACGTTCGACTGCCGTAGGCCGGTCCCGCGTTCGGAGGGTGTCGGTGCGGCGCGCTAGGTTCCATCGGTGCTCGGGAGGATCCTCGACGTCCTGTTTCCCAACCGCTGCGCGGGATGTGGCAGCGGGCCCTGGCCATTCTGCGCCGGATGCGCCGGCCAACTGATCGCGCTCGCTCCGCCGTGGTGCGGGCGTTGCGGCGTTCCCTGGGCAGGCGCTCGACCCCGATGCCCGGAGTGTCCACCTCCGGACATCGACCTGGCCAGAGCCCCGTTCCTGTTTGAGGGGCCGGCCCGCCATGCAGTGCACCGATTGAAGTTCGCCGGATGGCGTCCGGTGGCGGCCGCGCTCGGCGGTGCGATGGTGTCGGTGTGGCCACCCGCCGCCGACATCGAGGTGGTCACGTGGGTGCCGCTGTCCCGCCGGCGCGCGGCCGAGCGCGGCTTCGACCAGGCCCGGGCCCTGGCGGAGGCAGTAGGCGCCGAGTCGTCCCTCATCGCGGTCCCGCTCCTCGAGCGGACGGTCGACCTCCCGCCACAGGCCAGGAGGAGCGGCGCAGAGCGCCGTGCAGCGATGGCCGGCGCGTTCCGTCCGGTCGGGCCGTGCCCAACCCGGGTGGTCCTGGTGGACGACGTCCTCACCACGGGTGCCACCGCGGGGGCGTGCGCGGCGGCCCTTCGAACGGCGGGCGCACGCCACGTCACCGTGCTCACGGCGGCCAGGGCCGCCTCTGCGCCATTCCTCGCTCGCTATACTGACCGCGGGCTCACGCCTGGGTCTGTGGTTGCCCGGGGGACACTCTCCCGGTAGTCGATGCCAGTCGCAGGCGAAACGACCCACGTAAGGCGACCGTTGGTCGCTGAGCATGGTGCGGTTT
>DATDKZ010000127.1:0-2009 GCA_036519575.1 Actinomycetota bacterium
AGCTCGGGTCCCGGGCCGGCGGGTTGCGCAGGAGTTGGCTCCCCGCGACGTGCATGACGCGCTCCTCCCCGGTGTATCGCTCGAGCAGCTCGTCGCAGAACCGGAAGAAGGTCCCGTGTGGCAGGCAATCGTCCTCGAGCACGATCGCTCGATCGACCTCGCGGAAGACTCGATCGAGCCCGGAGGGAAGCCGGTGCTTGAGGCCGACGTTGGCGTCTGCGAAGTCGCGCATCACCTCGCACGGCCAGTCCACGTCCTCGACCACCGCCCGCGTTCGTTCGCACTCGTGCTGCTCCTCCGCAAACCCCGGCCGGGGACCGTCCGCGATCAGAAATAGCCGCCTCGGCCGGGCGCGCCGGATCGCTTCGAAGACGCGTCTCGTCCGGTCGGGCCGCCTGAAGAGGACGAACGCAACCGGGGTCTCGAGCTGGCCCCTCACCGTCACTTTTGCCTGTCTCGACCGCGGATACGTGGGCGGATCGATTCCGGGACGTACTCCAGCAGGTCCCCGCCAAGCCGCAGCACCCGGCCGGCGATCCGATGCCGAAACCACGCTCTGATCTCGGGCCAGGTCAGCCCCGTGGGAACCGGATAGTCGGAGTTCAGCATCTCCTCCAGGTCCCGGGTCGGAATCGTGCGGCTGCGCATCACCCGGCGGCGCTTCCTCAGCGTCGAAGGGATTCCCCGCAGAAACGAGCCCCATGCCCGTAACACGCTCGGACGGTCGCGGTCGCCGCGCGCCACCGCCAGGTTGTGGCTCTGATAGAGGACGATCTTCGGCAGGCTGGGGAGCAGGACCGAGAGCGGCATGTCCTTGAGCAGCGTGGTCAGGGTGTTGCGGACGCTGTAGAAGCGCGCGTCCCGTGAGCCGCGGCCGGTCGAGGCGGCCCAGGCGTGGTAGGCGCCGGCCTCAGGCACATAAAGCCCCCGGTAGCCGAGCAGGACCATGCGCAGGCAGAGGTCGGCGTCCTCGCAGTACATGACGTAGTCCTCGTCGAAGCCACCGGCCACCTCCACCGCCTCCCGTCGATAGATGGCGGTCGATGCGGAGACGACGGCGGCCGGCAGGCGCTCGTCCCACTGCCCCTCATCGCGCTCGAGCAGGCCGCACGGTACGAACCTCCCGCAGGTGTAGAGGTCCTGCTTGGTCTCGTTGATCAGCTCGCGATCGTGGTAGAGCAGGGTCTTCCCGGTCACGAATCCGAGCCCCGGATCGACCTCGAGTTCCGCAACCAGCACTTCCAGCCATTCCGGTTCGAGCTCGACGTCGTCGTTCAGCATCGCGATGTAGCGGCCCCGGCTGGAACGGACGCCAAGAGCGGCGATTGCCGCATAGCCCGTGGACTCCGGAGTCGAGATGACCTCGACCGCCGGCCACTCGCCCTCGAGGTAGGCGAGCACCGCGGGATCGCCACCGTCGACCACGATCATGACCTCGTGGTCCCGGTAGCTCTGCTCGCCCAGCGAGCGCAGCAGCGCCGGCAGGTATTCGAGTCCCCGGTTGTAGGTCGTGATCACGACTCCGACGGCGGGTGAATCGGACATGGCACGGAAACTAGCCGTGCCGCTAGCTTTAGGCGGATGTCGACCGCGGAGACGCAGGCGCAGGCGGTGGAGTACCCCGAGCTCGTCATCGCGCCGCCGGCGCGATGGAGCGGGCTTCGCCTGGGCGAGCTCTGGGCACACCGCGAGCTCATCTACTTCCTCACCAAGCGGGAACTCCAGATTCGCTACAAGCAGAGCTTCTTCGGCATCAGCTGGGCCATCCTGCAGCCGCTCGTCTTCGCTTTCGTCTTCGCCCTGTTCTTCGGGCTCGTGCTGAAGGTGCAGGTTCCAGGCGACATCCCGTACCCGGTGTTCGCCGTCGCGGGCATCGTCCCCTGGCAGTTCACCTCTCAGGCGATCACGGCAGGGTCGAGCAGCGCCCACCGGGTTCCGTCGAGGACGGAGGCCATTGGGTTGATGTAGTACAGGTAGGACCAGAACTCTCCCGATGTCTGCCCGACGAT
>DATDKZ010000128.1:0-2067 GCA_036519575.1 Actinomycetota bacterium
GCCCCTCGTACACCTACGACCCACCTTCGGTGGTGGGCTCGGCGCCGAGCTCGGCTCGGAGGCGGGCCAGGGCCTCCTCCTCGGGGAGCGGAGGGTCCTCGTCGACCACGACGCCGGCGACGGCCTCTCGGACCACGCAGCGGATCCGAGGCTCGATGCCGAACAGCTCCCGGAGCGCTGCACGGAGCTCCGATTCGCGCTCCTCCACCTTGGTCACGCCGAATCGCCGGTCGGGCGGGAACGCGAGCTCCAGCGTCTCCCCGTCGAACGCTGCCGGAGTGGCCACCTCAAGGAACGACGGGAGCACGGCCTTGCCACCGGACCGCAGGTGCTGGACGAGCGAGCCCCACGAGGCGCGGATGGCCGACACGTCGATCGCCGATGTGCCGGTTCCCAGGACCGGTACCGGTGAGGCGACCGCCTCCGCCTCGACGTCCGCCTCCTGCGAAGCGGCCGAGTCCTGCGAAGCGGCCGAGTCCTGCGAAGCGGCCGAGTCCTGCGAAGCGACGGACTCCTTCGTGGTCGTTGCCGGCGCCGGTCCTCCATCGCCGGGTTGGATCCCTGCCACCCGCTCCAGCCGCTCGATCCGCGAGATGAGCGCGTGCGGCTGGGCGTCCGTCTCGGGGATGGTGGCCCGGACCAATGCGAGCTCGAGGGTCAGCCGGGGGGACGTCGTCCACCGCATGTCGGTCTGGGCGGCGAGGAGCAACCCGATGACCCGCGCCAACTCGGCCTGGGAGAACTTCGCCGCCTGGGCCCGGAGGCGCTCGGCCTCGTCGTCGGAGACGTCGAGCACCCCGGCCTGGTCGGGCGCGGACTTCGCCAACATCAGATCGCGGAAGTGGCCGAGGGTCTCGGATGTCACGTGCCGCAGGTCCTGTCCCTCCTGCACCAGCCGGTTGATGATCTCGAACATGCCCTTGGCGTCCCCGACGGAGACCGCATCGGCCAGTGCGTGCTGCACGTCGGTGCGACCACTCCCGATGAGCGAGGCGATCACGTCCTCGTCGATCGAGGCGCCGCCGAGCACCGACGCCTGATCCAGGAGGGAGAGCGCGTCGCGGAACGACCCCTCGGATTCCCGTGCCATCGCGTGCGCGGCCTGTTCGGTGAGGGCGATGCCTTCCTCCTTCGCGACGCGGATCAGGTGCTCGGCGATGACTTCCATCCCTCCCCGGCGGAAGTCGAACCGCTGGCATCTACCGACGATGGTCGCCGGCATCTTGTGGGGCTCCGTCGTGGCCAGGACGAACCGAACGCCCGGTGGTGGCTCCTCGAACACCTTGAGCAGGGCGTCGAAGGCCTCGCGCGACAGGCGCTGCGCCTCGTCGATGATGTAGACCTTCTCGCGCCCCTGCACAGGCGCGGTGGGCGCCTTCTCCCGCAGGTCCCGCGCGTCGTCCACGCCGCCGTGCGACGCCGCGTCGATCTCGACCACGTCGAGATGTTGGCCCTCTCGGATGGCGACGCACTGCGAGCAGATGCCGCACGGCTCCGACGTCGGCCCATGCTCGCAGTTCACCATCTTGGCCAGGATCCGGGCGGTGGAGGTCTTACCGGTGCCGCGGGGGCCCGTGAACAGGAACGCGTGGGCCAGTCGCCCCTCGCGGACCGCGCCCATCAGACCTCGGACCACGTGCTCCTGACCCAGCACCTCGTCCGGACCCTGGGGACGGTACCTGCGATAGAGGGACTGGTACTGCTTCTCCTCGGCCAACGGTGCTCCCCTCGCTCAGCCGTCCCGTCGCGGGGAAGGGCGCGCGGGAATCATAGGTGACCGTGCACCCACCGTTGACCCAGGTGGACCCGTGCGCATCACCGGCCGGTGGCTCCGGCCAGGTGACCCCACGGCACCCGCCATGGCCCGCTTACGGCTGCTTCCTTCCGGATCTGACCGGGTTCGCAGGTTGGCGTCGCGTGGGACCCGACCATCGTCGCTCCGCACCGGGAGCTGCCTCGGACCCATCGGGCCGCGGGCAGGGATTCAGCCCCGCTGAAGCGGATTGCGGGTACAGGGCACCGCTGGCTCCCCGCCTAGCACGGTCACCGGGGCCGAGTATACGACCG
>DATDKZ010000129.1:0-10412 GCA_036519575.1 Actinomycetota bacterium
ATCGTCGGGAAGTACTTGCCCGACTTCGGCTCGACGAACTCTCCGCCGATGAACAGGCCGTAGCGGTCCTCGAGCCGAACGATGTCGCTCGACTCGGGTGCGGTGGCGTATTCCCACACCGGCTCCCGCCGCTCCGGCGCCTCCCGCTCCCGCTTCTCGATCTTGGCCATCTCGTCAGTCGATCGTGTAGTAGTCGGGACTCTGGTACCGGCCGGTGCGCTCCTTGTCGATCTGCATGAGCACGTCGTTCAGGAGCGTGGACGCCCCGATCCGGAATAGGTCCGGCGTCATCCACTCCGGGCCGAGCGTCTCATACACCAGGACCAAGTACTGGATGGCCTGCTTGGACTGGCGGATGCCGCCGGCCACCTTGACGCCAACTTGCCGGCCCGTCTCATGGAAGAACTCTCGGGCCGCCTCCATCATGCACAACGCCGCGGGAAGCGTCGCCGCCGGCTGGATCTTGCCGGTCGAGGTCTTGATGAAATCGGCCCCCGCCGCCATCGCAAGGACCGAGGCCTGGCGGATCCGGTCGTAGGACCCGAGCTCGCCGGTCTCCAGGATGACCTTGAGGTGCGTGTCGCCGGCGGCCTCCCGGGCCGCAGCCAGCTCCTCGAAGGCCTGCGCGTACTGCCCACCGAGGAACAGCGAGCGGTTCAGGACGATGTCGATCTCGTCGGCGCCGAGCTCCACGACCTCACGCACCTCCCGGAGGCGAGCATCGAGCGGCCCGAGGCCACTGGGGAACCCGCCGGCAACCGACGCCACGTTCACCCCGGTGTTCTTCAACTGGCCGGCCGCCACCGGGACCAGGTGCGGATAGATGCACACGGCTGCCACCGACGGTACGGATGAGTCAACCGGGTTCGGCCGGACGGCCTTGGCGCACATCGCCACGATCTTGCCGACCGTGTCGGAACCCTCCAGCGTCGTGAGATCCATTGACCGGATGGCCAGGTCCAAGGCCCACAGCTTGGAGTCACGCTTGATCGAGCGCTTGGCGAGCGAGGCGGCACGCTCCTCCAGCCCCACCGCATCCACCGCCGCGGCCCGGGACACCAATCGTGCCGCTTCCTTCGCGTTGAACCGCACGGGGGTTGGGTGGCGCCGTTCGATCTCGGCCGCCTGCGACATCCGCGGAGCCTCCTCGGCAGGGAAAGCCATGGTAGCCGAATCCCCGGAATCGCCGGTCTAGCGGTGCGGGTCCGGGCCGAACGAGTCCGGGCCGAATGCCTCGGGGATGAGGTCCTCGAGGGCCCAGGCCGCCCGTTCGCCGCTGGTGGTCTCCGACACGACGAGCGACTCCGGTCCGAACTCCCACAGGACCTGGCGGCAACCTCCGCACGGCGGCGTGGGTCGGTCGGCATCGGTCACCACGGCGACGCAATCGATCCGTCGTTCCCCCGCTGCGATCGCCGCCGCGACGGCGTTCCGTTCGGCGCACACCGACACGGGATAGGACGCGTTCTCCACGTTCACTCCGGTGAAGACTCGTCCGCCGGCCAGGATCGCCGCCCCCACGTGGAACTCGCTGTACGGCGCGTACGCGTTGGTTCGCACGTCAGCTGCCGCCGCCACCAGCTCCTCGATCTGCTTCTCCGGCGGCCTACTCAGCGGTGGCCTCCGCCGGCCTCGGCTGCTCGGCATCCTCGGGCTTGCGCGTGATCAGCACCTTGGCGATCCGACGCCCGTTCACCTTCTCCGCCTTGAACACCAGATCCTGGTAGGCGACCTCCTCGCCCTGCTCGGGGATGGAGCCGAGCAGGCCCAGCATCAGTCCGCCCACCGAATCCCACTCCTCGTCGGGGAGCTCGGTGTCGAGGAGCTCGTTCACCTCATCGATCCCCAGCCGCCCGTCGACGCGGTAGGCCCCGTTCCCAAGATCGACGACCGGAGGCTCCTCCCGGTCGTACTCGTCGGTGATCTCCCCCACGAGCTCCTCGAGGAGGTCCTCCAGGGTCACCAGGCCGGAGACCGAGCCGTACTCGTCGGTGACGAGCGCGATGTGGAACTTCTCCTGCTGCATCTCCCTGAGCAGGTCCGCCACTTTCTTGGACTCCGGCACGAAGTGGGCTGGCCGCACGATGTCGGTGAGCGGCATGTCCGCCTGGCCCTGGTACAGGGCCTTCAGCACGTCCTTGGCGAAGACGAACCCGACCACGTTGTCCAGGTCCTCCTGGAACACCGGGATCCGGGAGAACCCGTGCCGGAGCACCAGCGCCTGCACGTCGCGGAGGGTCTTGTCGGCCTCGATGGCCACGATGTCGGGACGTGGCCGCATGACCTCACGGACGATCGTGTCCCCGAACTCGAAGATGGAGTGGATGAGCTCCTTCTCCTCCTCCTCGATCTGTTCCTCGTCCGAAGCCACCTGGGCCAGGGCCCGGATCTCGTTCTCCGTGATGAACGGACCCTGGGGCAGGCCCTTGCCGGGCATGATGACGTTGGCCAGCTTCACCAGCCCGGTCGCGAACGGACCCACCAGCCGCCCGAGCGAGACGATCAGTGGGGCGAGCACCAACGCCACGCGATCGGTCTGCTGGATGGCGAACGTCTTCGGTGTCACCTCGGCGAACACGAACAGCAGGAGCGTCATGGCGACGGTGGCCACGATCTCGCCCGCCCCGTGGAACAGGCGAACGGCCAGGGACGTGGCGATCGTGGTGCCGCCGATGGTGGCCAGGAGCGTGAGGAGCAGCACGACGTTCAGGTAGGGGGCCGGATTTTCGGCGACCTTTGACAGTGAGCTCGCGCCGCGTCGCTTCTCCTCGACGAACCGGTAGGCGCGGACCCGGTTCACCCTCGTGATCGACACCTCCGAGGCCCCCAGCACCCCCACGGCTGCGATGAGCAGCACGATCACGAAGAGCTCGAACCAGTCGCCGCCGCTCACGGGACCCGAACCCCCGTGTACCGTTCCTGCTTGGCCCACATCGTGGCTCGGTCGTCCTCGTCCTCGTGATCGTGCCCCAAGAGGTGGAGGATCCCGTGCACCAGGAGCAGACGGAGCTCGGACACCGGATCCTCGGGTCGGTTCGCGACCGCCACCGCCGGGGCGATCACAACGTCGCCCAGGACTCGCACACCATCCTCTCCCATCTCGTCGAGGGGGAAGGAGAGAACGTCGGTGGGACCTTCTTCGGCGAGATAGGTCCGGTGAAGGTCGGCCATCTCCTCCGCCGTAACGAACGAGACCGAGAGCTCCGACCGAGCCACGCCCTCAGCCTTCAGGGTCGCTCGGGCCAGCTCGACCAGACCCTCCACTTCGATAGGCCCGGCCTGGCGATCGGAGACCAGGATCCTCGGAGGTTGGTCGTCGTCACTCATCGCCGCCGGCCGCCCGCTTCTCCCCGAACACGCGGTAGGCCTCCACGATGTCCTGGACGATCTTGTGGCGCACCACGTCACGCGCCCCGAGGTGGCAGAACTCGATCCCGTCGATGCCGGACAAGATGTCCTGCACGATCACCAGCCCCGAACGCTGTCCGTTCGGCAGGTCGATCTGGGTGATGTCACCGTTCACGACGGCCTTGGAGCCGAACCCCAGACGGGTCAGGAACATCTTCATCTGCTCGGGCGTCGTGTTCTGAGCCTCGTCCAGGATGATGAACGAGTCATTCAGCGTGTTGTGTGTGACGAGGAAGTCGTCGGTGACATAGAGGGAATCAGCGGCCGCGACCTGGATGCAGACGGTGTCGCGCTCACCAGCGGGCTCGATGCTGTCGACGAAGCGCATCGGGCGGCCACCTCCGCCGAACGCGAGATACGTCCATAGCTTGCGGGTGAGACGGAAAGGGGCGATGGCGTCAGGCAGGCGGATGTCCAGGACGTAGGAATCGGAACGGTACCCCACAGGTCGCCCGTTCGCCCGCCCAGGCGTTCGCCCTACCGACGGGCGGGTCCTGCAGTAAGCAATGCCGCCCAGCGACCGGACGAGGAAGACGACGTCGTCGCGCAAGCGGGGAGAGGTCGTCGTGTATTGGATGCGACAGGTGCGGCGCACTTGCGTCACGGGTCCGCCGTCGGTATCGAGAAGCCCTTGGAGCACCGCCAGACGGACATCCGGAGAGTTGTAGAGGTATGACTCGGGGATGAACTTCGTCCCTGAGCGAGTGCCGGCGAGGCTGAGCTCCCGCAGGATGGACGTCACCGGGTTGGCGATGATGACGCCTCCCCGGCCGCCGGATCGGTTCCTGAGCACGTAGTCGAACCCACCCTTGTGGACCGGCTCGATGCCTTCGAGGTTCAGTTCGAGGGCAAGAGCGAGCTCGGGATCAGAGGTCGAGAACGATGGCGTCGTCGAAGTAGTGAGACATCCGTCGCCCAAGAGGAGGCCAAGCGCGTACGGGTCCATGGGGACAGGCCTCGGCTCGAACTCGACGGCTCGCGATACGAGCGGGAGCTCGAACCGGTGGGCATGGGCCGCCCGAAGTCGATCGATCATCTCGCGTGTCTCCATGACCCGAGGTGACTTGCCGCACCTTCGATCCGCGGCCGTCGACACTGCCCAGAGGTGCTCCCCACAACACAGCGTTGAGGCACCATCCTGCGCCTTCAGCCGGAAGACCTCCTTCCGGCCCTGCGGGTAGACGCCGATCACGGGGGTCGGGCGGCCATCCGACCCGATCACCAGGTCGCCCACGTTGAGGCTTCCTATCGGCGCGAAGCCGTTTGGTGTCAGGACTCCGCTTTCAACGGGCTGCGCCCTTCCCCGCATGTAGGCCAGCGGTGCCACCTCCACGGTCCCCCGCTCCATGAGTCTGGGCAGCGAGTCCGCGCCGGTCATCTCGAACAGCGCGTCGTACAGCGGCTTCATGTATGGATCGATCTTCTCGTACAGCGTGCCTGGGAGGAACCCGAGTCGCTCGCCGGCCTCGACGGCAGGGCGGGTGAGGATGATGCGCGACACCATCTTGTCCTGCAGGGCTCGGACCGCGGTGGCCACCGCGAGGTAGGTCTTGCCTGTCCCCGCCGGGCCGATGGCGAAGGTGAGCGTGGCCCGGCGCATCGCGTCCACGTATTGCTTCTGTCCCAGTGTCTTCGGCGAGATGCCCCGGCCTCGCCCGGTGAGGAGTACATCGCCGAGGACCTCGGTGGGCTTGGCCTCGTTCCCCTTGATGAGCTCGATCGATCGGCCGACCGACGACGCGGTTAGGTCGTGTCCCCGCTGGAGCAGCGAGAGCAACTCCTCGAAGAGAACGCCGACGCGTTCGGCCTCTTCCTGAGGCCCGGTGATGGTGATCTCGTTTCCCCGGACCACGATGATGGAGTCGAACGCGGCTTCCACGAGCTTGAGCAGCTCGTCGCGCTGCCCGAGGAGGGCGACCATCGATTGGTCGCCGGGAACGAGGATCTTCACTTGGGTGGTGGCTCTCGCCAAAGTGCGGTCTTCGGAGGGTGGACCCCCGTTCCTCCCTGTTGGTGGCCTGTTGGTGGACCGTTGCAAAAGGGGTCGTCACCCGACGACCCCAGCTGAAGGGGATTGTACCGTGAGGCTACCCGGGAGGCCACGCCATCTGCCTCCCTCCCAGCAGGTGGAGGTGGAGGTGGTGCACCGATTGCCCAGCGTCGGCACCCGTGTTGGCCACGAGACGCCATCCGGTGCGGTCCACGCCCTCGACCCTGGCGAGCTGCACCGCCGATTGGATCATCTCCATGAGCACACCCGCGTGGCCCTCGTCGATCTGCTCCATCGACCGAAGGTGCTCCTTGGGCACGATCAGGATGTGCGTAGGTGCCTGGGGATTGATGTCCTGAAAGGCCACCACGTTGTCGGTCTTGCGCACGATCCGAGCTGGCGCCTCTCCGGCGACGATGCGGCAGAACAGGCAGTCGGCGTCCATGAACCGAACTCTACCCAGGTCGGCTAAGTGGGGCGTCGCAGGCGGGCTCGCACGGCGGGCCCACGTCCGGCCGCCTCCCCTCGCATCTCGGCCAGCTCCTCGAGCAGCTTTCGCTGCTCCTTCCCCAGGTCTCTCGGCGTCCCCACATGGATCGTGAGATAGAGATCCCCTCGCCCCCGGCGTCCCAGGTTGGGGATGCCCTTGCCCCGAAGACGGATCACCGTGCCCGACTCCGTCCCCGCGCCGAGCCTCACCCGCTCAAGGCCGTCTAGGGTCTCGACCTCGAGCTCGGCCCCAAGTGCGGCCTGCACCATCGGCACCTCCACCACCGCCAACAGGTCCTGGCCTCGGCGCTCGAAGACCGGGCTCTCCCGCACGGCGATCGACAGGAACAGGTCCCCGGGCGGACCACCCGCCCGACCGGCGTGTCCCTGGCCCGGGACCCGAAGCTCCACTCCGTGCGCCACCCCAGCTGGAATGTCGACCGGGACGGTGCGCTCGGCCGACACCCTGCCCTCGCCCCGGCATCGCTCGCACTTCGCCTGGATCTCCTGCCCCGTCCCCTCACACGTGGTGCACCCGCGGGCCGTCATCACCGTTCCGAAGATGCTGCGTCGAACCTCCTGGACCTGTCCGGTACCGCCGCAGGTTCGGCAGCGGGTGGGCGAGGACCCTGGCTCCGCACCGGAGCCCTCGCAGCGGTCGCAGGTCTGGAGGGCGTCCACCGAGACGTCCCGGCGGATCCCGAACGCCGCCTCCTCGAATGACAGCATGACCGCGGTCCGAAGGTCCTCCCCGCGGCGGGTCCGGGTCCGCGGGGTGGGCTCGCGGCGCCGCCCGAACGTCCCGGTGCCGAAGAACGCCTCGAAGATCTCGCTGATGTCGGCGAACGGGAAGGCCTCGGGACCCCCCCGTCCATAGAGGTCGTAGCGCTCCCGCTTGCCCGGGTCCGACAGGATCTCGTAGGCCGCCGTGACCTCCTTGAACCGCTCCTCGGTCGCGGGGTCGCCACTCGAGTCCGGATGCAGCTCCCGAGCCAGGCGTCGGTACGCCTTCCTGATCTCGTCCTGCGTGGCCGTCCGTGGGATGCCCAGGATCTCGTACAGGTCGCGGAGGCTCGCCATGGCTACGCGCCGAGCTCGGTAGCGAGCTCGGACAGCCGCTTGGCCACCGCCCGGACGGAGGCCACCACCGTCAGGTAGTCCATGGCGGTGGGCCCGACGACCCCGATGGTGCCGACCGGCGTGTCCCCCACCCGGAACGGGGCGGCCACGATGGCTGCCTCCCACTCGCCGGTGGTCGGATGCTCGGCGCCGATCGTCACCGACACGTCGCCTCCCGATCCCACCTGGCGGAGCAGCCGATGGAGCTCGGATTCGTGCTCGAGGGCCTCGATCAAGCGGTGGACGGTCTCGCGGCGCCAGTGGGCCACCTCGTCGGCCAGGTTCGCCACGCCCCCGACGAGCACGTGGTCCCCACCCTTGCCCCGTTGCATGTCTCGGAGCGTGTCGGCAACCGCCATCAGCAAGTCGCGCTCGGCCGGATCGGATTCCCCGGCCAGGCGGAGCGCTCGGGCCTGAGCCTCGGCCATCGTCCGACCCGCGAAGGAGTCACCGATCCTCCGCTCCAGCGCCTCCAGGGCTCGTGCGTCGAGTTCGCGTGGCCGGTCCACGAGAGCCTTCTCCACCCGGCCGTGCTGGCCGATCACGAGCACCATGATCGAGGGGCCGAGGTCGACGATGTCGGCCCGTACCAACTGTTCGTCGGACATGCTTGGCGGCACGGCCAGGCCGGCGTACTGGGTCAGGCGTGACAGGAGTTGGGTGGTTCCCTTGAGCACCTCCTCCAGGTCCAGCATGGTCTCGGCGAAGAACCCGGTGATGGCCCGGCGTTGGACGTCAGGCAGCCGGCCACCCGCCGGCAACGTGTCCACGTAACCGCGGTACCCGAGATCGGTGGGGATCCGCCCGGCAGACGTGTGGGGGTGGGTCAGATACCCCATCTCCTCCAGAGCGGCCATCTCGTTTCGGATCGTCGCCGAGGAGACGCCGAGCCCCGTGCTCTCCGCGATGGTCTCGCTGCCCACCGGCTCCCCGGTACGCACGTACTCCTCCACGACCGCACGGAGCACGGCGATCTTCCTCCCGCCGAGGTCGGAGGGTTCTCCCATGGCCCTACATTCTTAGCAGTCGCGAAGGAGAGTGCTAGCTTCGCCGTCCCAAACCTGTCAACCGCGAGACGGCCTGGTGCGTCTATCGGTGAGAGAGAGGCGTGAGCTGATCGACGAGGTCGCCATCCGGGAGTTCCTCCACACCTTCTACCCCAGGCTGGTCGGTGGCCTCTCGCTGGTGGCGGGAAGCCGGGCCGCCGCGGAGGACGCCGTCCAGGAGGCGGTGGCCAGGGCCTGGGAACGATCCGAGCGTGGGGAGGAGATCGACTCGTTGACCGCGTGGGTGACGGCGGTATCGCTGAACCTGGCGCGGAGCCGGCGGCGGCGGGTGGTTGCCGAGCGCCGGGCCCGATCCCGGCTCGGGACGAGAGAACGCTCACCGATCGCCGACCCGGAGGATCGCGTGGACATCACCCGGGCCCTCGCGTCGCTCCCAAGGCGACAGCGCGAGGCCACGGTGCTCCGCTACTACCTGGGGATGGACGTGAAGGAGGTCGCCGACGCGCTCGGGATGAGCGAGGGCACGGCGAAGACCACGCTGTTCCGAGCGCGGCGAGCGCTGGCACGGGCACTCGGCGAGTCGGACCTGGAGGAGGCGAACGACCGTGGCGAAGCTTGACGACCGTCTGAGGAGGGAACTCGAGGGGGCCACCCGTCCGGCGGATCCCGCAGGGGTGTACGAGGAGCTCATCCGGCGCCGCGAACGAAGGCGGATCTCGCGGAGGATCGAGGCGACGGCACTCGCCCTAGCGGTTGTGGCCGGCACCATCGCAGGCACCTACGGACTGTCCCGCGTGTTCTCGGTCGACACCACGACTGCCGGTGGGGACGGCTCTCCTTCGGTGAGCACCCCGCCCATCTCCCCGAGTCCTTCGCCTCCCAAGGCGACATCCGATATCGGCCTGGGGTTCCCGGTGTGCAACGTGACCTCGGTCCAGGGCCAGTTGGGTACCGCGCCAGGCGTCTGGACGGCCTACGTCGCCACTAAACGCGGCGACGTCGGGCCGTGCCCGAACGCGAGCGACGCGGACAACGTCGTGGCCATCGACGTCACCGGCGATGGTCAGGCCGATGCTGCGTACGGACCGATCGCGTGCGACGTGGCATGCTCCGCCTTCGCCGCTCCCGACGTCGACGGTGACGGCACCGGGGAGCTGCTCGTGCAGGACGTCGCGTTCAGCATCGCCGGCCTGCGGCTGTTCGAGGTTACCGGGGGCGACGGGCCGGACGCGGGCCGGGCGATCCTGTCCCCCGTGACCGTGGCGCCGCCGGGCGACCCAGCGGCGGGATACGAGCCCGGGAAGGAACTACGGCTGTGGCTTGGCGGTGACGCGTTCCGGCTCGACGCGCTGCGATGTGAGTCGGGGCCGGACGGCCGGGTGCTGGTGTCGACCTCGGCCGAGTCCAAGCCTCACGATTCCCCCGATGCCGTCTGGTATGCGCACGAGACGACCCTCAAGCTGCGAGATGATGGAACGCTTGACGTAGTCGGGACGCGGGACTTCCAGGAACCGGCGACCTCCGAATCGCCGTCGTTCGCCACGCGGGGAGGGCTCTGCGGCGCCAGACTCCCTTCGTTCTACGCGGGTGACTAGCCTGCGAGGCTGAGGACGAGTTCGTTCAGCAAAAGCATGCCTCGCTCGGTCGGCACCAGATGGCCGTTCCGACGGCGGAGGAGTCCCTGCTGCAGGAAGTCCGAGGCGACGTCGCCGGCGACCGAGGTGGCGGGCACGCCCTCGAGGATTCGGAGCTTCAGGAAGATCTCTTCGAGCCGCTCGTCCTGCACCGTGAGGCGCTCCTCGCCGCCCACCGGGCGCAGGCCGTGCTCCACCGCTTCCAGGTACTCGGTTGGTGGGCGGAGGTTCCACCACCTTCGCACGTCGCGATACGAGTGGGCCCCTGCTCCCAGCCCGAGGTACGGCTGCTTCCGCCAGTACCCCAGGTTGTGCTTGCACTCGAAGCCCGAGAGCGCCCAGTTCGACACCTCGTAGTGGCGGTAGCCGGCATCGGCGAGCAGTTCGCACGCGAGATCGAACATGTCGGCTTGCAGGTCCGGCTCGGGCCCCGGCACCAGCCCTGCCTGGACCTTGCGACCGAGCGGCGTGGCCGGCTCGATCGTGAGCGCGTACGCGGACACGTGCTCGGGCGCGAGCGCGATCGCCTCGCGCACGGTGTGCTCCCACGACTCGGTGGTCTCCCCGTCGGTGCCATAGATCAGATCGAGATTCACGTTGTCGTATCCGGCAGAGCGGGCCGCACGGAACGCGGCGCGGACCGACGCCGGCCCA
Source organism: Actinomycetota bacterium (assembly GCA_036519575.1). Lineage (GTDB taxonomy): Bacteria > Actinomycetota > UBA4738 > UBA4738 > HRBIN12 > AC-69. The sequence continues at coordinate 10,302 of DATDKZ010000129.1, forward strand.
TGGATCCGCTCGAGCGACGCGAGCACCGCCGGGTCGAAGGACTGCGCGCCCATCGAGAGGCGGTCATACCCCGCCTCGCGGAGCGACCCGAGCGACCCCTCGTCGACGGTG
>DATDKZ010000130.1:0-5204 GCA_036519575.1 Actinomycetota bacterium
CGCGAAGATAAAGGAACCTTCAGCCCGGGCCGCCAACCGGCGGTAAGGTTGGGCCCAAGCTGCTTGGGGCCAACACGCAACCTTGTCTTACTCCCGGGCGGGGTTGGTTCCTGGTCCGCACGCGTCTCCAGGATTGAACACATGCGGGTCGAGACCCAGCGTGACGTCCTGCCCGTACGACTGCGACACGCCGCCGGGGCCATTCGGCGCAACGTTAAAGTCGAGGCTTAGCGGGGCGGTCGGGTCGTCATTCAGGCCGGAGAAGACGCAGATCGAGTTCGCGTGCGCCGGCCCGGCGGTGGCGTTGCCGGTTCCGGTTATCTCACCTGCGGACGCAGCACTTGCACTCACTCCAATGACGACCGCGCATACGGCAACCACGACGAACGCTCTTGTCCGCATTACCTCACCCTTTCTCCTTCAGAACCCGATGAATGACATGGAAGCCGACTTCTCAGAGAGGTCCGCCTCTTGCCTTCCCTCTACTAAACAGGGGCACCTGGTTGGTGCCCACCCCTATTTGAGGTAGGCACGGGTGGAACTCGAAGTGGGGAATCCGTACATCTTCACATCTTCGCCCGCCAACGCCTAAACCGGCCCGTTTTCGGGGATCTCCATAGACGTCTTGAGAGCGTGGCCTTTGCGCTGGTGGGCCTGGTCCTCGAGCGACATTCGCGAACGCTCGCCCACCAGAACAGCCTCTCTTGACGCAACCGACGCGTGGGGTTAGGACCAGTGAGACAGAGAGCGACCGGCGGCACCCCCATCGCGGGCGGTCCGACCCTTTCCGGTCGCAGACGGGAGGTCGACGATGGCTGAGCCGAGCCTGTACGAACGATTGGGTGGCGTGTTCGCAATCGCTGCGGTGATCGACCATTTCAGTGATGCGGTCGTCCAGAACCCGATCGTCGGCCAAGCATCGAAGAACCCTGAGCTTCGTGAGTGGCATACCAACCAGCTGAACAGGCTCCCAGGGCTGAAGTTCATGCGCACCCTGTGGGTCTGCAACGTCGCCGGTGGGCCCCTCTCGTTTACTGCCACGAAGCCAGGAAGCACCCCCCTGGGGCTGGAAGAGGCCCATCGCGACCTCCGCATTTCCCCCGAGGAGTTCGATGAGGTGGCGGCTGAGCTGGGACGCACGCTCGATCACTTCAGGGTCCCTCCGCGTGAGAAGGATGAAGTCCTGGCGGCCTTTGCGGCGCACAAGGGGGAAGTAACCGAGGGATCGATGGCTTCGGCTTGAGAGCCCCGCGTTCATCCGCAATGTCAGCCCCTGTCGAGGGACATTCCCCAACACTGGGACACCAGGGCAGTCAGTCCCTATCTTGACTAGGCCTTCGGCCCTGTGTGCAGCGCGGCTCGCCGCTCATACTCGAAGGGGAGGGAAGATGCGCGGGGAGAGTTGGCCATGTGGAGACCGATAGCAACGCTCGTCGTCGGCCTGGCGATCGTGCTCGTGGCGATCGGGGTCGTGTTCTTCGTCGGGATGCGGACGGGATCGCCTCTCGTGCGCAATGTGGTCCGCCGGTTCAACCGGGCCTTCGGCAACCCGCACCAGATGAAGACGGCCGGGACGCCGGGCGCATATGCCTCCGTCATCCGACACGTCGGCCGAAAGACGGGCCGATCCTACGAAACGCCGATGGTTCCCTTCGCGACCGACGACGGGTTCGTGATCGCGCTGCCTTACGGGTCGGGTACCGATTGGCTCAGGAACGTAATGGCGAGCGGGTCCGCCACTATCGTCCATGAAGGGAACACGTACCGGGTCGACCAGCCGAAGCTGGTTCCCGTAGCCATGGGCGCGCCCTACATGCCGGCCAAGGAGCAACGGGAACTTCGCCGGTTCGCCATCGACCAATGCCTCCGGGTTCGCCGCGTGGTCCCAGGACGAGGCATCAGGGCACAGGAGGATCCGATGAAAGCGATCCTCCAAGACACGTAGCGTCAAGGTACCTGGCGCACCGCGTGGCATAACGGGATCCTGTTCCTCGAACGAGCTGACGGGGTTCCGACGCGACGCTGAGGAAGCCCGCTCGACGTCTGACCTCGCCCCCAGGGAAGCCTCGAGCGGCGGTTGGCTCTCTACCCGAAGGAACCGTAGGATCGGCGAGTCCCATCGATGGGAAGGCCCGAACATGCCAGTGATCCAGGGACTCTCGAAGGCGGCCGCCAACTACCGGCGTGCCGACAACCCCAAGTTCAGCTGCGGTGAGTGCAAATTCATGTTCCCCCGCCTCGCGATAAACCCCTTCGCCACCGGCGCGATCTTCGGTGGGTGCCGGTATGTCCGCGGCGTAATCCATGCGGACGACACGTGCGACGAGTTCAAGCGCCGGCGGCCGCCGCCCCGAGTACAAGGAGCCGAGAGTCCAAGCGAAGGTCACCATGACCCCGGAGGCCCGTCGGATGCTCAAGACGCTGGCGCACCGCCGCAAGCTGCCGATGGGTGAATTCCTGGAGGCTCTGATCCGAGAGGGCTACGGGAAGGGCTAGCGGCCCCCCAGCTCCGCGTACCGGAAGCAATACGCTACGTGGTCCTGCACCATACCGACGGCCTGCATGAACGCGTAGCAGATCGTCGGTCCGACGAACCGGAGCCCCCGCTTCTTCAAGTCCTTGCTCATGGCCTGGGACCCCGCCGTCTCGGCCGGGACTTCCGACAGCCGCCGCCACGAGTTCTGCACCGGCGCCCCGTCGACGAACGACCACAGGTACTGGGAGAGCGGACCGACATCAGCGCGGATCGCCAGCACCGTTCGAGCGTTGGCGATCGTCGCGTCGATCTTCGCCCGGTTCCGGACGATGCCCGGGTCCCGCATCAATCGCTCGATCTTCTCCTCGCCGAACCGTGCGACCTTTGCCGGATCGAAGCCGACAAACGCTCGCCGGTAGCCCTCCCGCTTGTTCAAGATGGTCTGCCAGGACAGACCGGCCTGCGCGCCCTCGAGCGTCAGCATCTCGAACAGGTGGCGTTCGTCCCGGCTCGGTGTTCCCCATTCCTCGTCGTGGTACGCGAGCATGAGCGCATCGCCTCCCTCGGCCCACTCGCACCGCTTCCTGGCCATGGCACTCCTCTCAGGCGAGCGGCAAGGGTCCGCTCGCGCCCGGCTCGTAAGACTCCAGCGCGTACAGCCCGTCATAGCGAACCACGACGTCACCGGCGGTCCACAGGTCGCGGCTCCAGCCGGAGGAGAGGGCGGTGTACCGCCAGCGCACCGAGGCGAACCGTCCGGCCGGGGTGGCCACTTCGTCCTGCCCGAGATGCTCGTAGCGCTGCCGCTCCATGACCGGCTGGCACGTTACCGGCTGGAGGAACACGACGTCGAACTCCGTCGTTCGCGACCCCAGCCGGCTCGTCGTGACCACGTTGTAGGCGGGGGAGGCGTAGTCGAGCTCGACGTCCGGTCCCCAGACCACGTCGACCGCGACGCCGTCCCGATAGCCCGTCAGGTGTTCGCCCTCGGCCATCAGCAGGATCTCGTGCGAACCCGTGTTGATCCTCGTCCTCACCGGCCTCCAGTCGGCGTCCGCGACGAGATCCACCACCTCATGGTGCGGCTGCGGAAGCGTCGTCTGGATGTCGGAGAAGTACCGCCATCCCGCCGGACCAGGTGCCGAGCGGAAGTCCTCGGTCCCCACCGCGTGTCCGTCCCCGTCCATCACCGTGTACCGGCCGATCGGCATGTGCCAATCGTAGGATGCCCACGATGAGGGTGGCGTTGTGCCAGATGAGCTCGGGCGACGACCTCGAGGCCAATCGGACACAAGCCGGCGAGTTGCTCGGCCGGTCCGCGGACGGGGGAGCCGACATCGCCGCCCTTCCCGAGGTGTGGACGTACATGGGGTCGGCCAGGCGCCACCGCGAGATCGCTCAGCCCGTCCCCGGGCCGACGAGCGAGTGGCTGGCCTCCGTGGCGCGAGCGCGTTCGATGTGGATCCTCGGAGGAAGCGTGCTCGAGGCCGGCGAGGACGGCACGGTTTACAACACGAGCCTGCTGTTCGACCGCAACGGCGAGCTCGTCGCGTGGTACCGGAAGATCCATCTGTTCGACGTGAACCTGCCGGGGCAGCCGCCGATCCGCGAGTCGTTCACGTATTCGCCGGGGGAGGACGTCGTTGCGACGAAGACGGAGTTCGGCGTCGCGGGGCTGTCGGTCTGTTACGACGTCAGGTTCCCCGAGCTGTACCGCGCCCTCGTCAGCCGCGGCGCCGAGATCATCTTCGTTCCCTCAGCCTTCACGTTCGAGACCGGCACCGATCACTGGGACGTCCTGATCCGAGCCCGAGCCATCGAGAGCCAGGCATTCGTGCTGGCCCCCGCGCAATGGGGGACGTGGGGACCGCCGGAACAGAACCGCCGGTGCTTCGGCAACAGCCTGGCGGTCGATCCGTGGGGTCGGGTCCTGGCCCGCGCCCCCGAAGGGGTGGGCGTCACGTTCGCCGACCTCGACCTCGACGAGGTCCGTCGGGTGCGCGAGCGATTGCCTGCGCTTCGGCACCGCCGCCTGGGCTCTGCCACCTAACGGTGGAGCCAATCGCGCCTCGAGGACTAGGTCATCCGTCCCTCAATCGGGGACCCCGTCCGACCGATATCTCCATCTGGAAGGAAGCGCAGGGACCCGGTCTCCACCGGGGCGCACGGGTTGGGAGGCGGCCATGGATCGAGTGCGGGCAGGGGATCGGCGCCTGGCCGGCGTGGCACTCGCCCTGCTCATCGTCTTGCTCGCCCAAGGCGTCTCGGCCGACCGGGCGTCGGCATCGACCGATCTGCGTCGCCGCTCGTACATGCTCTCGCTCACCAACGATGACCGCGCTCAGCATGACAAGGCCGTCCTCCGGATGAACGCGGTGCTCTCGAGGTATGCCACGGATCACAGTCGCCAGATGGCGACGAGGGGCTACCTGTTCCACACCGCCGACCTGAGCTCGAAGCTGAAAGGCCTCGACTGGTCGATCGGCGGGGAGAACGTGGGGGTCGGGTCCACCCTCGACGGCGTCGAGGGCGCGTTCATGGGGAGCACGCCGCACCGCAGGAACATTCTGCGTACGGGGTTCGACCACGCGGCTGTCGGGGTGATCCGTTCGAACGGCAGCTTCTGGGTGACCGTCATCTTCTACGGCTAGCCCTCCCGACCTAGCTCTTAGCCGTAGATGATGCCGGCCGGGCACGAGCCGATCCTACCCCGAAGGGCGTAGCCCGT
>DATDKZ010000131.1:0-7085 GCA_036519575.1 Actinomycetota bacterium
GACGCGATGGTGCGCCTGGCGCGGGCGTCGTAGGGAAGGGACGGGGATGCTCTCCGACTACCTGCCGATCGCGGTCCTGGCGGCGCTGGCGGTCCTGTTCGGTGTGGCCTCGCTCGGCGTCTCCGCGCTCCTTCGGCCGCACCTCCCGACGCGGGCCAAGCTGGCACCGTACGAGTGCGGGATCGAGCCTGCGCGGTTGCCGGCCGGTGAACGGTTCCCCGTGAAGTTCTACGTCGTGGCCATGCTGTTCATCATCTTCGACATCGAGACCATCTTCCTGTTCCCGTGGGCCGTGGGCTTCCGTCGGCTCGGCCTGTTCGGCCTGGCCGAGATGGCCGTCTTCATCGGGCTCGTATTCGTCGCGTACGTCTACGTGTGGAGGCGGGGCGGCCTGGACTGGCGGGAGCCGGCGCCGCGAGGTGCCGCCGCCGCTGCGCCGCCCCCAGCCCCCGACCTCGAGGCCCGGGAGGTGGTTCGTGCCGGTTGAGCGGCTCGAGGGCCTCCACACGGGCCGGGGCCAGGCCGGCCGGGAGGAAGACGAGGACGAGGTCCGCCGGGGCATCCTGCTGACCACCATCGACAGGGCCGTCCGGTGGGCCCGCAAGCAATCGATGTGGCCGCTGACGTTCGGCCTGGCCTGCTGTGCCATCGAGTTGATCGCCACGGGTGCCGGCGATTACGACCTGTCGCGGTGGGGCATGGAGCTGTTCCGGGCATCCCCCCGCCAGGCCGACCTCATGATCGTGGCCGGCCGGGTGTCGCAGAAGATGGCGCCGGTTCTCCGGACGATCTACGACCAGATGCCCGAGCCGAAGTGGGTGATCTCCATGGGCGTGTGCGCCTCTGCCGGGGGGATGTTCACCAACTACGCCGTGGTGCAGGGCGTCGACACGATCGTCCCGGTCGACATCTACGTCCCGGGATGTCCTCCGAAGCCCGAGATGCTGATGTACGGGATCCTCCGGCTCCACGAGAAGGTGCGGACGGAGGGTCACTTCAAGTGAGGGCAGGTTGAGGGCCGAGGAGCTCGCGGGACTGGTCCGCCCCCGGTACCCGGACGTCGTGGTGGCGCGGGGAGAGGCCACGGTCGTGGTCGATCGTTCCGACCTCCACGATGCGCTGGCCTTCCTCCGTGACGACTCGATGCTGTCGCTCGATTCGCTTTCGGGCGTGACCGCGACGGACTGGCCGGGCCGAACCCCGCGCTATTGGTTGGCCTACGACCTGTATTCCATTGCCCACAAGCATCGCCTTCGGCTGAAGGTCGGTCTGATCGATGACGACCCGCACGTGCCCTCGGTCGTGGCGATGTATCCCACGGCGAACTGGCACGAGCGGGAGACCTTCGACTTCTACGGGATCGTCTTCGACGGCCACCCCGACCTGCGGCGGATCCTCATGCCCGACGGGTGGGAGGGCCATCCGCTCCGCAAGACCGAGGACCTCGGCGGGGTGAACACGCGGTACCGGGGCGCGTTCATCCCGCCGGTGGACCGGAGGACGATGTGAGCGCCGCCGCACCGAGGCCGTCGGTGGATCCGGCGGTGCCCGCTCCTCCGGGGGGGTTCCGTGAGGAGACCATGATCGTCAACATGGGGCCCCAGCACCCCTCGACCCACGGGGTGCTCCGGCTTCTGCTCGAGCTGGACGGTGAGACCGTCGTCTCCTGCCGCCCGATTATCGGCTACCTGCACACGGGCATCGAGAAGAACTGCGAGTACCGCACGTGGCAGCAGGGCGTCACGTATGTGACCAGGGCCGACTACCTCTCTCCGTTCTTCAACGAGCTCGGGTACTGCCTGGCGGTGGAGCGCCTGCTCGGCATCGAGGCGCCGCCCCGGGCCCAGGTCATCAGGGTGATGTTCTGCGAGATGAACCGGATCGCGTCGCATCTGGTGTGGCTGGGTACCAGCGGTCTCGAGCTCGGGGCGGTCTCCGTGGTGCTGTACGCCTTCCGTGAACGGGAGATGCTCCTCGACATCTTCGAGATCGCCACCGGCCTTCGGATGAACCACGCGTACTTCCGCATCGGGGGCGTGGTCATGGACGTCCCCCCTGACGGAGAGCGCAAGGCCCGGGAGTTCCTCGAAGTGATGCCCGGACGGATCGGCGAGTACGAGGATCTGCTGGCCGAGAACCCCATCTGGATCGAGCGCAACCGAGGGGTCGGCGTCCTCTCGGCCGCCGACGCCCTGGCTCTGGGCGTCACCGGCCCGGTGCTCCGCTCCGCCGGCGTTGCCCGGGACGTCCGAAGGGACGAACCCTATTCCGGCTATGAGACCTACGACTTCGACGTGGTCACCCAGGCCGGCGCCGACTGCTTCGCCCGGTTCGAGATCCGGATCGAGGAGATGAAGCAGTCGCTTCGCATCATCGGGCAGTGCCTCGATCGCCTGCAGGAGCCTGGCCCGGTGATGGTCGAGGACCCCAAGGTCCGGTGGCCGGCTCAGCTCGAGGTCGGTCCGGACGGCATCGGGAACTCCGAGGCCTACGTGAAGCACATCATGGAAGAGTCGATGGAGGCCCTGATCCATCACTTCAAGATGGTCACCGAGGGCATCGCCGTCCCCCCCGGCGAGGTGTACGTGCCGGTGGAATCCCCCCGAGGGGAGCTGGGCTACTCCGTCGTCTCCGACGGAGACCACCGGCCGTACCGCGTGCGGATCCGGGATCCCTCGTTCGTCAACCTCCAGGCCGTGCCGTCGATGGTGGAGGGCGGCCTGGTGGCCGACGTGATCGCCGCCATCGCCAGCGTCGACCCGGTCATGGGTGGGGTGGACCGCTGATGCCGGTGCTCTCGCCCGAGCTCCGGACGGATGCCGAGCGGATCCTGGCCAGGTATCCGAAGGGCCGGGAGCGCTCGGCCATCATGCCGCTCCTGTACCTGGTGCAGTCGGCCGAGGGCCGCGTGACCCGCGAGGGCCTGAAGGAGGTTGCCGACCTCCTGGGGCTGAAGACGGCCGAAGTGGAGGCCGTTGCGAGCTTCTACACCATGCTGCGGATCCGGCCCACGGGACGATACGTCGTCTCGGTTTGCACGAACCTCGCCTGCGCCCTGCGTGGGTCGACGGAGGTGTACGCGAGGGCCCGCGAGGTATTGGGCCCCGGGTCCGAGGACATGACCGAGGACGGGTTGTTCTCCCTGCACGAGGAGGAGTGCCTGGGGGCATGCGACGCCGCGCCGGTCGTGCAGATCAACTTCGCGAACTACGACCGGGCGACGCCCGACGGCATCGATGCGCTGATCGACGCTCTGCGCCGGGGTGAGCAGCCGCCGCCATCTCGCGGGACCTTCCCAGGAGAGTTCACGAAGGCCTCGCGGATCCTGGCCGGCCTGGAGCCCGAGGCGGGTTGATGAGCGAGGAACTCCGGATCCTCACGGCGTGGTGGGGCGAGCCTGAGACGGTCTGGATGACCAGGTACCTCCAGACCGGGGGATACAAGGGGTTGCGGAAGGCGCTCAAGATGACGCCGCAGGAGGTCATCGACGAGGTGAAGGCGTCCGGCCTCCGGGGGCGAGGGGGCGCGGGCTTCCCCACCGGCGTGAAGTGGTCGTTCGTACCCCAGGACACCGGAAAGCCGACCTATCTCGTGGCCAACTTCGACGAGTCCGAGCCCGGGACGTACAACAATCGCGAGCTGGTGGAGCGCGATCCCCACCAGTTCCTCGAGGGCGTCATCATCTCGTCGTACGCCGTGCAGTGCCACACCGCATTCATCTACACGCGCGGGGAGTTCCTCTTCCCGGGTCAGGTCCTGGAGCGGGCAATCGCCGAGGCCTACGACGAGGGATTCCTCGGCAAGGACATCCTTCAGAGCGGCTATCAGCTCGATGTGGTGCTGCACAAGGGAGCTGGGGCCTACATCTGCGGCGAGGAGACCGCCCTCCTGTCCTCGCTCGAGGGCTACCGGGGCCAGCCCAGGCTGCGCCCGCCGTTCCCGGCGGTGGAGGGCCTGTACGCCAGCCCCACCGCCATCAACAACGTGGAGACCCTATGCAACGTGCCGCACATCCTGGTGAACGGGGCGAAGTGGTTCGCGGGCATCGGCACCGAGAAGTCGCCGGGGACGAAGATCTTCTCCGTCTCCGGGAAGGTGAACCTCCCGGGCAACTTCGAGGCCCCCATGGGGACGCCGGCCCGCGTGGTCATCGAGGAGATGGCCGGTGGCGTCCTCGATGGCAAGCGCCTGAAGGCGTGGACGCCCGGGGGCTCCTCCACCCCATTCCTCACGCAGGAGCACCTGGACGTGGGGCTGGACTTCGAATCGATCGCCGAAGCGGGGTCATTGCTCGGGACCGGGGCGCTCATGGTGACCGACGAGCGGGACTGCATGGTCCGGGTCTGCCACCGGTTGCTCCAGTTCTACGCGCACGAGTCGTGCGGCAAGTGCACGCCGTGCCGGGAGGGTACGTGGTGGGTGACCCGCATGCTGGCCAGGGTCGAGGAGGGGTTCGGGCGGCGGGAGGACCTTCCGCTTCTCGGCGAGATCGGCGACAACATCCTGTTCAAGGCGTTCTGCGCCCTGGCAGACGGCGCGGTCTCACCGATCACCTCGACGCTCAAGTACTTCCGCGATGAGTACGAGGAGCACGTCCGGCTGGGCCGGTGCCCGTTCACCGAGCCCCGCGCGCCACGGCTCCAGCCGGTCGGCGAGGCGCCGCACGAGCCATCCGAGCCCGAACATGCCGCCATCCCGCTGTCGGAGATCCTGCGGTGAGCCCCTCCGAGCCGGCCGAGGCGGTCACGCTGACGATCGACGGCAAGGAGGTGACCGTCCCTCCGGGCACGCTCATCATCCGGGCCGCCGAGCAACTGGGGATCGAGATCCCGAGGTTCTGCGACCACCCCTTGCTCGAACCGATCGGGGCGTGCCGGCAGTGCTACGTGGAGGTCGAGGGCCAGCGCAAGCTGTTCACCTCCTGCACCACCACGGTCGCGCCGGGCATGGCCGTCCACTCCCAGAACACCTCGGAGGAGGCCCACACGGCCCAGGTGGCCAACCTGGAATTCCTGCTGCTCAACCACCCGCTCGACTGTCCAATCTGCGACCGGGGCGGCGAGTGCCCGCTCCAGGACCAGGCACTCGAGTTCGGTCCGGGCGAGAGCCGCTACCGCGAGCCCAAGCGCGTGTTCGCCAAACCGCTCCCGCTGTCGCCGCTCGTCGCGCTCGACCGCGAGCGCTGCGTGCTCTGCGCGCGGTGCACTCGGTTCTGCGATCAGATCTCCGGCGACCGATTCATCGAGCTGTTCGCCCGAGGCGCCGGCGAGCAGGTGGCGATCGCCGCGGGGGAGGACTTCCGTTCGCCCTTCTCCGGGAACACCATCCAGATCTGCCCGGTCGGCGCGCTCACCGCGACGCCGTATCGGTTCGTGGCTCGTCCGTTCGACCTTTCGACCGTCGACACCGTGTGCTCGCACTGCTCGGCCGGCTGCAACGTTCGGCTGGACATGCGTCGCGGCGAGATCGTGCGGGTGCTGGCCCGGGACAACCTCGACGTGAACGACGCCTGGACGTGCGACAAGGGCCGGTTCGCGTTCCGGTTCGCCGACGGAGGCGACCGTCTGACAACCCCGCTGATCCGCGAGCGGGGCCTGGAGCCCGCCTCGTTCGCCGAGGTGCTCGGCAGGATGGCGGAATGGTCGAGGGGTCGTCGCGTCGGGTTCCTCACCGGCGGTCGGCTGATGGACGAGGACTATTACGCACTCTCGAAGCTCGCCCGCACGGTGTTCGGCACGAACGACCTCGACCACCGTCGGCACTACCACGGTGGAATGGCCGAGGAGACCGAGGCGGCCGGGGCGATGCGCGTCACGTACCGGGACGTCGAACGGGCCCAGGCCATCTTGCTCGTGGATCTCGACGCGGAGCAGGAGGTCCCTATCCTGCACCTGCGGGTCCGCAAGGCCGCGGCCCGCGGGGCCGGCGTGTTCGTCATCCACCCCCGAAGGACCCGGTTGTGGGACGTGGCCGAGCACGTGGCCTGCCGTCCGGGTCAGGAAGCATCGGTCCTGGAGGAGGTCCTGGAGGGGAGCGATCGGGGCTCGCCCCTGGCTCGGGTCCGAGCCGCGCTGAGCAAGGCGGGAACGTCGGCGGTGGTGCTGGCTGGGGCCGGGCTGGCCGAGCACCCCCTGGGGCCCGACCTGGCCCTTCGGCTGGCCGGGAAGTTCGGCGCCCGCTTCGCCATGGTTCCCCGTCGGGCGGGCGACCGTGGCGCGCTCCGGGCCGGCGTGCACCCCGCCCTCCTTCCAGGTGGGCGGCGGCTCGCCGTGAACGCCGAGCGGGCCGAGGTCGAGGCGGTGTGGGGCCCGCTCCCGAACTCCAGCGCCGGACGCAACGCCCGCCAGATCCTGGAGGCGTGCGCCGGCAGACAGTTGGACGTGCTGGTCATGGTGGGGGTCGATCCGCTGCGGGACTTCCCCGACGCCGCCCTGGCCCTGCGGGCGTTGGACAACGTCCCGTACAAGGTGGTCCAGGCCCTCGACCTCGGGAACCTCGCACCGTTCGCCGACGCCGCGCTTCCGGCCGCCGCCTCGATGGAGAAGGACGGCCATCTCACCGACTGGGAGGGGCGGGCCCAGCGGATCCGTCCCATCCGTCCACCGGCCGGCCTGTCCCGCCCGGACTGGGAGATCTTCGCCACGCTCGCCCTGGCCATGGGGGGCGACCTGGGGTTCGAGACGCTCGACGGCCTTCGACAGGAGATGGCCGGGCTCCTCGAACCCAGGGAACCCGCCGAGCGATCCAGCGCGTGGGTGGACACGGACCGGCCCCAGTGGCTCGACGACCTGACGCTGTTCACCTACCCGCTCCTGGTGGACGAGGGACGTCTATCCCAGGGCGCCTCAGAGCTCAAGGCCGCGCTGGAGGAGGAACCGTTTCTCGAGGTCCATCCGGACGACGCCGAGAAGCGCGAGGTCGTGGATGGGGGCCTCGCCCGCGTCCGGACGGACGCGGGCGAGGCCGTCCTGCCGGTGCGCGTCAGCGAGCACGTCGCCCAGGGTGCGATGTTCGTCCCCTTCAACCAGCCCGGCCTTGCCGCGAACACGCTCCTCTCGGGGCGATTCACCGCGGCCGCCACGGTT
>DATDKZ010000132.1:0-6911 GCA_036519575.1 Actinomycetota bacterium
GAAGCGGGCCCGCGAGGGCACCTGATGGACCACCTTCCACAGGTTGGTCCGCGCCAGCAGCTTCACGTTCCGCCCGGTCCACGAGCCGTATCGGACCTCGCCGAGGTCGGAACGGGTCAGGACCCGGAGATCCCGGGCCGCGGCCAGCGGCGCGGCCGTCTCCCGGCACCGCTCCAGAGGGCTCGCATAGATGGAGTGGATCGTCACGCCCTCGAGCCGCGCCGCCAGGCGCTCGGCCTGCTCGCGGCCGGGGTCGGTGAGGTGAACCCCAGGGGTCCATCCGCCCAGCACGCCGCCGTCGGTGGCTGCGGTGACGCCGTGGCGGATCAATACGAGGAGCATCGGGGGAGGATAGCGCCGGCCGCGTGGCCCAACCCGAGCGATCCCGACGTCCGCAAGGCGCGATTACGATTCCCGGTTGGGGGAATGCTCGTGCTAGAACGACGCTTGGGAGGAGGTCCCATGTGCCTGACATGCGGTTGCGGTGAGCCGAACGCCGACCACGGCGATCCCCGGCACATCACCATGGAGGTCCTGCAGAACGCCGCCGAGGCGGCCGAGATCACCCCGCAGGAGGCCGCGGAGAACATCACGGCCACCATGGCCAAGGCCGGCGCCTAGGTCACCGCGGCGGGCAGGCGGACCTCGAAGCGGGTGCCGTGGCCCAGCTCGCTCGTGACGTTCACCGTCCCGCGGTGGTTCTCGATCACGTGCTTGACGATTGACAGGCCGAGCCCCGTCCCCCCGGTCTCCCGGGACCGAGCCCGGTCGACGCGGTAGAACCGCTCGAAGATCCGAGGTAGCTCCCTCGTGGGGATGCCCACGCCGGTATCGGCCACCGAGAGTACGACCTCCTCGCCCTCGCCGGACAGGGTGACGTCGACTCGTCCGCCCGACCTCGTGTAGCGGATGGCGTTGTCCACGAGGTTTCGAACCAGGAGCGAGAGGTCCCGGGCCGATCCGAGGACCGGCGGTACGGGCCCGAGGGCGATCGACAATGTGAGCTCGCCCTCTCGGGCCGCCTCCTCGAACCGGTCCCGCTCCTCCTTCACCACCTGGTCCAGACGGACCTCCTCATCGAGCTCGTCGCCCGTCTCCAGGCGCGAGAGGTCGAGCAGATCCGACACGATGCGCGACAGGCGGAACGCCTCCCGCTCCAATTGTTCGGCGAATCGGGGGATGACCGAGGGATCGTCGCGAGCGGCCGACCGGATCGTCTCCCCTGCGGCCTGGATCGCGGCGGCGGGAGTCTTGAGCTCATGCGAAGCATTGGCCACGAAGTCACGGCGCACTGCCTCGAGGCGCTTGGCCTCGGTCACGTCGCGCATCACGAGTAGAACGGAGCCGTCGTCGCCGACCGGGATTGCGGTGGCCCGAGCCCATCGGCTCGGGGAACCGGTTTCGACCTCCACGCCGAACGCCGTTCCGCCCGCGGCCGCCTTTCGTGCGGCTTCCTGGAATGCCATCGGCAGCTGCCCAGACACGGTGAGGGGCCTCGTCCCCAGGAGGCGTTCCGCGGCTGCGTTCGATAACCCTACGCGGCTGGTAGGGGCCACCAACACCACCCCTTCCTCCATGGACGACAGCACGTTCCCCATGGTGGACCGGTCCTCGTCCAGGGACCGCACGTGCTCCCGCAGACCCTCGGCGGACCGTCTGAGCAGCTCGACAGCGTGCTGGGACCGATCCGCCGAGCGCCGCTCGCGAACGGCAATGGCGATGGCCGCCGCGACGGCCAGGACCAGGGACACGACGACGACCGGCTCCATCCCGGGCAAGTGTAGAAGCGCACGTCTTTCACCAGCGGTTCGTTTGCCGTTCCCCGGTCCTCCATCCACGGGGCCTACCGTCACTGGCCGTGGGTGGCCGAGCGGGCGGATGGCCGCCGCCCTTTCCCCGGCGGCCGCCGGGTCCCCACGTCGATTCCGAGACGCCCTGGCCGAGCTGGAGTACGTGGTCGATCTGGCCTCCGGCCGTCGTTCACCGAGCATTCACCTTTGGGCCAGAAGGCCGCCACCCGGCATGCCTACGCTCGCGGCGGATGAAGGGCAGTCGAGGCCACCGACTGTGGTCGAGAGGAGGGCGGCCCGGCACCCCTTCTTCGGGTCGACCTCCCCTCGATCTCCAAGGACCGAAACGAGAAGGAGGAAGAGGAATGGGCAACAGACGGATCAAGCTCATTGCCGTGGCAGCGTTCTCAGCACTGGCCGTGCTGGGCGCTGCGTGCGGGAGTGACGGAGGAACGGGCGATGGTGGCAATGCCCAGGCGGGGATGTCGGGCACGGTGACGATATCGGGCTCGTCCACGGTCCAGCCGATCTCTTCGCTCGTCGCCGAGGACTTTTCCTCCGCGAACCCCGACGTCCAGATCAGCGTGGACGGGCCGGGGACGAGCGATGGGTTCGTCCTGTTCTGCAAGGGCGAGACCGACATCAACGACGCGTCACGGGCCATCGAGCCCGAGGAGAAGCAAGCGTGCAAGCAGAACGGCGTCAGCTGGGTGGAGCTCCCCATCGCCTATGACGGGATCACCGTCATGACGAACCCGGACAACTCGGCGGTGACCTGCCTGAACACCGGTGACCTCTACGCGCTGTTCGGCCCGGAGTCTCAGGGATTCAAAACCTGGTCGGACGCGGACACCTTGGACAAGGAGGTCGACGGTACCGGGAACCTCCCGAACCTGCCGTTGCAGATCACTGCCCCGGGCCAGGAGTCGGGGACCTATGACGCGTTCATCACCTTGGCCGGCATCGAAGACACAGCTCTGTCCCGCGGTGTCGCCGAGGACAAGGCGGCGGCCCTGCGACCCGACTACCAGGCGTCGGCCAACGACAACGTGATCATCCAGGCCATGGAGGGCGACCCCGGGGCGCTGGGCTTCGTCGGCTTCGCCTACGCGGAGCAGGCCGGCAGCCAGATCGACATCGTTCAGGTCGACGGTGGGAGCGGCTGCGTGGCTCCCAGCCGCGACGCCATCGCCGATCACAGCTATCCGCTCTCGCGGACCCTGTACATCTACGTCAACAAGGCACGGATCGCCGAGAACGCCGCCCTGAAGGCGTACGTGGACTCCTACATGACCGACCAGGGGATCGTGAGCGATGTGGAGCAGGTCGGATACGTTGACCTGCCTGCCGACCAGATCGACGCGTCACGGGCCACGTGGTCTCAGGCATCGGGCTAGCGCAACCGGAACCCGACGAGGGCCGGGCGGTCGCAGACAGCCCGGCCCTCCTGGGCTTGAGGGCGACGGGGTAAGGTACCCACTGGGATGAACACGACCTTCGGAGCACCCATCCGGGGAGAGCTCACCCCGGAGAGCCTGCGCGGCAGCGCTCGCCGGCGGCGGAGGGAGCTGATCATCCATCGGCTGTTCTTCGCTGCAGCGTTCGTGTCGATGATCGTGAGCGCGCTGATCCTTCTTTCCCTCCTGGGGAAGGCGGTCGCCTTCCTGGCCAACATCGACCTGACCAGCCTGCTCGCTCCTGGTTGGTTTCCCCGCCAGGGGATGTACGACCTGCGGACGATCTTCGTCGGGACGCTGCTCGTCACCGGGGTGGGCATGCTGGTGGCAACGCCGCTCGGCCTTGGGGCCGCCATCTACCTCTCCGAGTATGCGCAGCCACGCCTGCGGCGGACCCTGAAACCGATCCTCGAGACGCTGGCCAGCATCCCGAGCGTCGTCATCGGGTTCTTCGCCCTCACGGTCATCAGCCCAGAGATCGTTCGCCGCCTCGACAGGCAGGCGGGGATCTTCAGCCTCGCCGCCGCCGGTATCGGGGTCGGGATCCTGGTCATCCCGCTGGTCGCCTCGGTGGCCGAGGACGCGATGCATGCGGTACCCGCCGCGCTCCGGGAGGCCGCCTACGGCCTCGGTGCGAAGCGGATGTCGGTCAGCCTGCGGGTCGTCGTGCCGGCCGCGGTGTCCGGCATCGTGGCAGCGCTCATCCTCGGCGTCTCCCGGGCGATCGGGGAGACGATGGTGGTGGCCATCGCGGCGGGCGGCACGGGGGGTTCCCTGTTCACCTGGAACGTCTTTCGCCCGGGTCAGACGATGACCGCCGCGATGACGTCACTGGCCATCGGCTCGGACCAGGTTCGCGGTGCCGGCCAGGCATTCAACAGCCTGTTCTTCGTGGGGCTGATCCTGTTCGTCCTGACGTTCGGGCTCAACGTGATCAGCGAGCGATTCGTCCGGCGAGTGAGGCAGCGGTACTGATGGTGGCCTCGACCAGCGCCACGGTCGGCTCGGTCGACCTCCTGCTCCGAGGACGACGGCGAGAGCTCCGCGGTCGGCTGTTCGAAGGGTTGCTGCTCCTCACCCTGCTCGTGGCGCTGCTGATCCTCGCGACCCTGCTCTTCTCGATCGTTCGGCAAGGCTGGCCCGTGTTCGCCGAGCGGGGGATCGACTTCCTGACCTCGCCCAAGTCGACCCTGCCCCAGCGCGCCGGGGTGGTCCAGGGCCTGCTCGGCTCGCTGATCCTCATGGGATTCGTGGCGGTCCTGGCCTTCCCCCTGGGGATCGCGGCGGCCGTCTACCTCGAGGAGTATGCCCGCGACACCAGGCTCAACCGGCTCATCGTTACCAACATCCGGAACCTCGCCGGGGTTCCGGCCATCGTGTTCGGGATCCTTGGGCTGGTCATCTTCGTCGACTTCCTCCGAGGCTTCACGGGCCCCGGCGGAGGAAGTCGAGGCGTGAGCTACATCTCAGGAGGGCTGACCCTCGCGGTGCTGGTGATGCCCATCGTCATCATCACCACCATGGAAGCGCTCCGGGCCGTCCCCCAGAGCATCCGCGAGGCGGCGTACGGCGTCGGAGCTACCCGGTGGGAGGTCGTTCGGAGCCACGTCCTTCCCTACGCGGCCCCCGGCGTGCTCACCGGCACGATCCTGTCCCTGGCCAGGGCCTTCGGAGAGACCGCACCGCTCCTGCTCGTTGGGGCGGTCACCGGGTTCCTGGCCACGGGGAGCGGAAGCCTCCTGCACACCCTCCGCGGTCCCTACACGACGCTTCCCACCATCGTGTTCGATTGGTCACGGTCCTTCCAGCAGTTCCAGCAGCTCACGGCCGCCGCCATCATGGTCCTGCTCGGTACCATCTTGGTGGTGAACTCCGTGGCCATCGTGTTGAGGAACAGATATGAGCGAAAGTGGTGAGTCCATGGACGTGAGGGTGGTTGCCACGGGGAGCCAGGAAGAAGCGGAGCCCAGGGTCACGATCCAGACCCCAGAGCCCGCCCGCCGGCGGAGTGAGGGCGAGCCGGAGCTCGTCTTCGACGTCCGCGACGTCAGCGCCTACTACGGCGACTTCCGCGCCGTCCGCGACGTCACCCTGCCGATCAGGAAGAAGGAGATCACCGCCCTGATCGGCCCCTCGGGCTGTGGGAAGAGCACGGTCCTGCGGTGCTTCAACCGGATGAACGATCTGATCGAGGGGGCGCGGGTCGAGGGACAGGTCCTGTATCACGGGATCGACCTGTACGACCGACGGATCGATCCCGTCGAGGTTCGCCGGCGCATCGGCATGGTGTTCCAGAAGCCGAACCCGTTCCCCAAGTCGGTCTACGAGAACGTGGCCTTCGGTCCCCGGATCGCCGGGTTCAAGGGGAACATGGACGAGTTGGTGGAGGCGTCCCTGCACAAGGCAGCGCTCTGGGATGAGGTCAAGGGAAAGCTCAAGAACTCCGCCATGGCTCTGTCGGGTGGACAGCAGCAGCGCCTCTGCATCGCCCGGGCCATCGCCGTGCAGCCGGACGTGATCCTCATGGACGAGCCGTGCTCGTCACTGGACCCCATCGCCACCTCCAGGATCGAGGAGCTGATGCGCCATCTGGTGGCCGACTACACGATCGTGATCGTCACGCACAACATGCAACAGGCGGCCCGCGTCTCTGACCGGACGGCGTTCTTCACCGTGGACGTGGACACCGAAGGTCACCGGACGGGGTTCGTGGTCGAGTTCGACGACACGGAGGTCCTGTTCACCCACCCGAGCGACACCCGGACCGAGGACTACATCACGGGACGGTTCGGTTGATGGCGCGAACCCATTTCCACGAAGAGCTCGAGATGCTCGAGCTCGACATCCTGGGGATGGGCGAGCTGTCCGAGCGTGCGGTGGGCAAGGCCGTGGGCGCGCTCATCGAGCACCAGGACACCCAGGCGCATGAGGTAGTCGCGGCGGACGATGAGATCGACGACAAGTACATGTCGATCGAGAACAGGGTCCTGCAGGTGATGGCCCTCCAGACCCCGGTGGCCGGAGATCTTCGCCTGATCTCGGTGATCCTGCACTCCAACCTCCACCTGGAACGGATCGGCGACATGGCCGTCAACATCGCGAAGATGTACTTGTCGGTCCGCGACCTGCCCACGAGTCAATCCATCCAGGCGCACATCCGAGAGATGGAGGACGTCGTGCGTCCGATGATCCGAACGGCCATGGAGGCGTTCCGCCGACGTGATCTCGAGCTGTGCCTTCGACTGCCGGAGATGGACGACCCGGTGGACCGACTGAACCTCGGCATGTACAAGGAGGTGGCCGATCTCGCCGGCGACCCCGAACTCCTCAATTGGGGCCTTCGGATGATCCTGGTCGCCCGGCAGCTCGAACGCGTCGGCGACCACTCGGTCGACATCGGTGAGCAGGTCGGATTCCTGCTCACAGGGGAGTTCCGCGAGTTCACCGATGCCTCCCACCCAGTCGACATCACCCCAGACGCGGGCTGAGCCGGCCAGGATCCTCGTCGTCGAGGACGAGGCCTCCCTGGCGGACACGGTTCGGTACAACCTGGAGCGAGAGGGCTATGCCGTGAGCGTGGCCTCTGACGGCCGGGCCGCCCTCGAGCGCTTCCGCGTCGACGAGCCCACCCTGGTGATCCTTGACCTCATGCTGCCCGAGGTGT
>DATDKZ010000133.1:0-6018 GCA_036519575.1 Actinomycetota bacterium
CGATGTCGAGGTTGTCCTCGGTTCGGACGCTCCAGGGGATCTCGGTCATCCAGTCGAGGTAGGTCCGGATCCACCCGTACTCGGGCGACTGCTCGGACATCTGCTCCAGGCGGCCCAGCTCGCGCTCGGCCTCACGCCGCGCGCCCTCGGGCATGCCGGACTCCTCGATCTTCCTCCGGTACTCGGCGACGGCATCGCCGCCGCCCTCCTCCCCGAGCTCCTTCTTGATCGCGTCCATCTGCTGCCGGAGGAGGTACTCGCGCTGGGTCTTCTCCATCCCCTCGCGAACGTCCTGACGGATCTTGTCCTTCAGGCTCAGCTCCCCCAGGATGTCCCGGGACCACGCCAGGACCTTCTCCAGGCGCTGATCGACGTCCAGGGTCTCCAGGATCTCGACCTTCTGCTCGAAGGACAGGTCTGGGGAGTACCCGGCGGTGTCGGCCATGGCTCCCGGGTCTTGGATCCCGCGGAGGAACTCGGCGACCTGCGGGACGCCGCGCGACTCCACGATGCTCTCCAGGACGGCCCGGTACTCACGGGCGAGCTCGCGAGCCCGCTCGGTTGTCTCGGACGGGTCGGGCGACGGCTCGACCTGGACCCAGGTGGCGTCGCCGGTCCCGGGGACCCCGGCGCCGATCGTGGCGCGATGCATGCCGCGGATGACCACGGCCTCCATGCCCGAGGGGAGGCTGCCGACGTCCTCGACCTTGCCGACGGTGCCGACCCGTGCGTAGCGGCTCTCGACCCGAGGGACGAGAAGGAGCTCACCGCCCGTGGCGCGGGCCGCCGAGACGGCCGTGCGAGCGTCGTCGGACTCGATGGTTAGCGTGACGACCATGCCGGGAAGGACCACCCCGGTGGTCAGGGGAAGCAGTGGAAGGATCTGGGTGTCGAGCTTGGACATGCCTCGTCTCCTGGATTGGTTGATACCTCGCATCTGGAAGAACGGATGGCCGGGGCGTGCCTATTCCCGGGCTGTAATCTCGATTACACCACCGCGAACCGCATTCGTCGGACGCTCCGCCGGCCGCTAGGATGCGCGGATGGCCGACCAGATGATCCGAACCGAGGGCCTGCGAAAGTCGTTCGGGGACGTGCATGCCCTCAAGGGCGTGGACCTCGACGTGGAGCCCGCCACCGTGTTCGGCCTCCTCGGGCCGAACGGCGCAGGAAAGACCACGACCGTCCGGATCCTGACCACTCTCCTGACGCCCGACGAGGGGCAGGCCGAGGTAGCGGGGTTCGACGTCGTCCGGGACGCCGAGCCTCTCCGCCACGTGATCGGCCTTGCCGGGCAGTCCGCGGCCGTGGACGAGAACCTCACCGGCCTGGAGAACATCGAGATGGTCGGCCGGCTGTACCACCTGCCTGCCCCGGAGGCCAAACGGCGGGCCGTCGAGATCCTGGACCGCTTCGAGCTGTCCGAGGCCGCCCACCGGACGGCCAAGACCTATTCCGGCGGGATGCGGCGCCGCCTGGACCTCTGCGCCAGCCTGGTGGGGCGACCCACGGTGCTGTTCCTGGACGAGCCGACCACCGGCCTTGACCCTCGAAGCCGGATCGAGATGTGGGACATCATCCGGGAGCTCCAGGACGAAGGCACGACGATCCTCCTCACCACCCAGTACCTGGACGAGGTGGACCGGCTGGCCGACAGAATCGCCGTCATCGACGTGGGCAAGGTGATCGCTGAAGGGACTTCCGACGAGCTCAAGACCCGGGTGGGGGGCGAGGTCCTGGCCATCAGGGTTGCCGACCGGTCGAGGGTCGGCGAGGCCGCCGGCGCCGTGCTGGGGTTGGGACCGGGAGGCGGAGCCGTGGACAACAACATCGGCGAGGTGACGGTCCCCGTGGGCGATCAGGGACCGGCCATCCTGACCGAGGCGGTCCGGAGATTGGACGCCGCCGGCATCGCCCTGGCGGACATCGCCCTTCGCCGGCCCACGCTCGACGATGTGTTCATGGCCCTCACCGGGCACGCGGCGGAGGAGGCCGAGCAGCCGAAGGAGAACGGCAAGCGCGGACGGCGCGGGAGGCGAGGATGAGCGCAACGGTCACCGCCGAGCGAACGGTCGACACCCAGCGCCGGCTCCGCTATGCGATCAGTGACGGCTGGGTCCTGACGAAACGAAACCTCATCACCTACGTTCGCAAGCCCGACCTCCTGGTGTTCTCGACGATCCAGCCGGTGATGTTCGTGCTGCTGTTCGTCTACGTCTTCGGTGGCGCCATGAGCCTCGCCCTTCCCCCGGGGTTGCCATACGTCGACTTCCTGATGCCGGGGATCTTCGTACAGACGGCCATCTTCGCCGCCACCCAGACGGGGGTCGGCCTGGCCGAGGACCTGAAGAAGGGCCTGGTCGATCGGTTCCGCTCGCTGCCAATGGCCCGGTCGGCCGTCCTGTCAGGGCGCACGCTCGCCGACAGTGCCGCCATCGCCTTCCAGGTGTTCCTGATGACCGTAGTAGCCGTGCTGGTCGGCTTCCAGCTCCACGCGGGGCTCCCTAAGGGGATGCTCGCGATCGTCGGAACGCTCGCTGTGGGATACGCGTTCACCTGGATGTTCGCCTTCGCCGGCCTGTCCCTGAAGAGCGTGGAGGCGGTGCAGGCGGCGAGCTTCACCCTGATCTTCCCGTTCGTCTTCGCCAGCACGGCCTTCGTCCCGGCGAGCACCTTCCCGAGCTGGCTCCAGGCCTGGTCCAAGGTCAACCCCGTCTCGATCTGGGTGGACACCTTCCGGGACCTCACGCTCGGGGCGCTCAGCCCAGGCGGCGAGAACCTCGTCACACACTTGTGGCAATCGACGGCCTGGTTCCTGGCGATTCTTGCGATCTTCGTGCCGCTTTCGGTTCGGCTCTACCGCCGGACCTAGCCGGGAACAAACCGCCGGGACGGTTGGTTCCTTCCCCCGTATCCTTGCTGGAACCACCACGGGAAAGGACAGGTCGTGTCGCTGTTCGGGTTCGAGGGTGACAACGCCAGGGAGAAGGTCATCGTCCTCCTGACGATGTGCTTCGCGCTGGCCATGGTCATGCTGGACAACACCGTCGTCAACGTGGCCCTGCCCACGATCTCGGAAAAGCTCGGCGCGGGGGTCTCCGGCCTCCAGTGGATCGTCGACGGCTACGTCCTGGCGTTCGCCTCGCTCCTTCTCACCGGGGGCATCCTCGGCGACCGGTACGGGCGGAAGAAGATGTTCCTCTCGGGCCTCGCGGTGTTCACGCTGGCGTCGCTGGCTTGCGGACTGTCCCAGAGCACCGGACAGCTGGTCGCGTTCCGGGTCATCCAGGGGATCGGGGCCGCCCTCCTCATGCCGGGCACCCTGTCGATCATCACCGTGACGTTCCCGGCGCAGGAGCGGGCGCGGGCCATCGGACTCTGGGCGGGCGTGTCGGGCCTGGCCCTGGCCCTCGGCCCGACCGTCGGTGGCCTGATGGTCGAGCGCCTGGGGTGGCAGTCGGTGTTCTTC
Source organism: Actinomycetota bacterium (assembly GCA_036519575.1). Taxonomy (GTDB): domain Bacteria; phylum Actinomycetota; class UBA4738; order UBA4738; family HRBIN12; genus AC-69. The sequence goes on from DATDKZ010000133.1 coordinate 3,470, forward strand.
CTGAACGTCCCGATCGGGGTTGTTGCTTTCCTGACGGCGACCAGGACCGTCAGGGAGTCGGTGTCCGAGGTCGCCCGCAAGCTCGACATCCCGGGCCTGTTCTTGGGAACGGCCGCCCTGTTCAGCGCGACGTACGGGCTCATCGAGGCCAACCAGCTCGGGTGGGGCGACCCGCTGATCGTATCGGCGCTCGTCCTGTCCGTTTTGCTGGGCATGGCGTTCCTGGCCTGGGAGCTCCGCAACCCCGACGGCATGATGCCGCTCCGGTTCTTCAGGATCCCGGCGTTCTCCGCAGGCAACGCCGTCGCGTTCTCGGTCTCGCTGGGGATGTTCGCCGCGTTCTTTTTCCTCAGCCTGTACATGCAGTTGATCCACGGCTACACGGCGTTCCAGGCCGGGATCCGGTTCCTGCCGTTGACCCTGGCCATCATCGTCACAGCGCCGAACGCTGGGCGGTTCGCGCAGAGGCACGGCTCCCGGGCCCCGATGACCTACGGCCTGCTCCTGGCCGGTGGGGGCCTGCTGGCGTTGGGGCTGTGGCTGCAGGCCGACACGCCCTATTGGATGCTGATTCCGGTCTTCATCATCATGGGCCACGGGATGGGAGCCACGATGGCGCCGATGACCGCCGCCGTGATGAACGCGGTGGGGCCGCAGCGGGCGGGCCTGGGCTCGGCGATGACCAACACCTCGCGCGAGGTCGGCGGGGTGTTCGGGATCGCGCTCCTGGGCACGATCCTCACCACCAAGCTCAAGAGCACGTTCGCGCCGGCCCTGGTTACGTTGGGCCTTCCGGCCACGCAGCAGGCCGCCATCGCGACCTCTGCGAGCCACGGCACGCTCGAGCCGGCCGTTTTGCGGGGACTCGCGCCCGAGCAGCTAGTGGCGGTGCAGCGGGTGTTCGCCCAGTCGTTCATGGACGGGTTCCACCTCGCGCTGATCTTCGGCGGCGGCGTGCTGCTCGTCGCGTCATTCGTGGCGAACCGGTTCATCCCGAGCGGCGCGCCGGCGCACGAGGGACGCCTGGCGGAAGCCCAGCCGATCGTCGCCGAGGTATAGCCCGAGCGGTAGGCTGCTCGTCAGGAGGTCCGGCCATGGCAGACGAGGACATCATCACCAGGATCAACGGCCTGGCGCACGAGGAGCACCAGCTCTTCGAGAAGGAGTCCGAGGGAATGGCCAGCGCGAAGGAACGCGACCGCCTCAAGGAGATCCAGGTCCAGCTGGACCAATGCTGGGACCTGCTGCACCAGCGTCGGGCTCGGCGCTCAGCGGGCCTGGATCCCGACCAGGCGGCCGTGCGGCCGGAGACAACCGTAGAAGGCTACGTCGACTGATCCCGGCCTGAGTCACCCGAGAGCTCGGCCAGCTCCTCGCTCACAATGGACTATCCGAGTGTCGGAAGGAACCGCGGCACCCGGCGATGGCTCGTCGCCTGCTCGAACGTCGCCGCGAACGCGATGAGCGCCGCCTCGTGACGCGGTCCGCCGATGAACGAGATGCCGACGGGGAGCTCGGCGACGAACCCCATCGGCACTGTGATCGAGGGGTAGCCGGCGATCGCCGCAGGACTGGAGTTGCCGCCGACGTAGTGGTCGCCGTTTACGTGGTCCGTCAGCCAGGCGGGCGCGTTCGTGGGCGCGACGATGGCGTCGAGCCGACGCTCGCTCAGCACGGCGTCGAGTCCCTCCTTGCGCGCCAGTCGCCCGCACGTGGCGAGCGCCTCCCGGTAGGCCGGCTCGGTGTCCGGCCCCCGCTCCTGCGCCTTCTCGAACAGCTCCTGGCCGAAGAACGGCATCTCCTCGTCCCGGTGGGCCTCGTTGAACGCGATGAGCTCGGCGAGCATCCTCGGAGCTTCTCCCCCGAGCGACGCGAGGTACGCCTCCAGATCGGTCTTGAACTCGTACAGCATGACCTCAAGCTCTGGCACCTCGAGCTCGGTCGCGTGCGGGACGTCTGCGGGATCCACGAGCTCGGCGCCGAGGTCGTGGAGAGCGGCGAGCGCGTCCTCGAACACCGCATCGACTCGCGGATGGAAGCCCGCCATGTTCCGGGCGACGCCGAGCCGGGCGCCCCTCACGCCGGTGTGGGCCAGCTCCTCCGGCACGGTCCCAGCGATCGCTGCGAGCATCGTCGCGGCGTCGGCCACCGTCCTGGCCATCGGTCCCGCCGTGTCCAGCGTGTGCGACACCGGCACGATGCCATCGCCGTCCACCAGGCCGTGGGTCGGCTTGATCCCAACGATCCCGGAGATCGAGGATGGACACGCGATCGAGCCGTCGGTCTCGGTGCCGATCGCCGCGGCGCACAGGTTCGCCGCCACCACGACTGCCGAGCCCGAGCTCGACCCGCACGGGTTGCGGTCGAGCACGTAGGGGTTGTGGCATTGGCCGCCGACGGCACTCCATCCGCTCGAGGAGCGCTCCGAGCGGAAGTTGGCCCACTCCGACAAGTTCGTCTTGGCCAACAGCACTGCGCCCGCGTCGCGCAGGCGGTGCACGACGGCCGCATCGCGGCTCGGCCGGGCGTCCGTCATCGCGAGCGACCCC
>DATDKZ010000134.1:0-30840 GCA_036519575.1 Actinomycetota bacterium
GCGATGTCCTGGGACGTGATCGGCCGGGACACCGGGGGACCGAACATGATGCCCGGCTTGAGGTGGAAGGTGTAGGTGAGCCCGCCGTCGGTGGGCTGGGGCACCGAGGTAGCCAGGTCGGCGACCAGGACGTTGCCGGCCGGGCCGGCGACGTGGCGGTAGGTGACGAGGGTACGCAGCATGGCACCGTAGAAATCCCACGCCAGGCCGAGATACTCGTCGGTCGGATCGAAGCCGCCCGTGAACCCAAAGCTCGAGATGGCGGTCCGGTACACCCCTCCCCGATGGACCTGCCCGCCCGAGCCGGTGGAATTCGAGGTGCTGGTGCCACAGGCGGTGGCCACGATCGCCAGAACGACGGCGGAGGACACGATGGCGGAGCGTTTGGTCCCCATATGCTGGACGCCTCCTCGAGGATGCATCGCCCGCCCTCTCCGGCGTCCATTTGGTGCCGCTGTCCTATTCGACCGAACCTCCGGGCGGGTTTTCCTCGGGACGGCGTTGTCACACAAAGGGCAGGGATCTCGCCCCGGCCCGAGGAAGGATGGCCGGGGCGAAGGTCCCGCCTTCGATCAGCGACCGGTTTCCTCCATGGTCTCGCGCTCCACTGTCGGGGTTGTCTCCTTCGCCGATTCGGGTTCCAAGGACGAAAGCGCCTCCCGAAGTCTTCGCCGTTCTCGGGTCGCAGGGTTGTGGTGAAACCGTGAGAGATGAGGTCCGGCTTCGGGACGGCTACGGACAGCTCGCCTGGGCGCTGTCGGGGTCGACCATGCAGGTGGAGACGTCCACGGCTTCGAACGCCGACGCCGGCACGGTCTTCATCTGGTCCAGCAGGGCGTTTCGCCACCGCCGGTCACGGGTCCCCTGGAAGTACCAGTCGGAGCCGTTGTCGGCCAGGATCAGCCCGTACCGCTTCATCGCCCGGAGCACGACCCGGGCCTTGGGGCTGAATCCGGACAGATCGAATCCCGCCTTCAGACGGAACCTGGCACCCATGGGCGGACACCGCTGGTCGGACGTTCCCGCGTCGTGGCGGGCCGGCCACAGGTGCCGGTTCTGCGTGCACTGGGCGGTGAACCGGATGGCGTGTCCGATCGATCCCGCCTTGACCTCGTCGAACCGAACCAAGCCGGGGAGGATGGGGAGACCGGCCGCATCGGCCGAGGTCCATCCGTCGGGCCGAAGCCCATTGGACGACAGGTCGAAGACCGCCCCGCTCCCAGCGGTTGGGTTGCCGTGGTTCCAATCCGCGTCGAAAAGCTCGTAGAGCATGCAGGTGCTCTTATTCACGATGAGCGCGTGGCGGTCCGACCCGTTCTCGATCGGGGTCCTCGGCCCGAACGGGTACCGGACCCGGTCGCTCTCACTCGCGTATCGGAACCTGATCCGCACCGTCCGGTGGCGGTTGGAGACGACGTCGTACGGCAGCCCGTAGCTCGGGGGCCCGAAGTCCGGGTGCAGGTTCGTCGAGCCTGCGTGCATCGATGCAAGCCACGTTGCGCTCTCCGGATGCACGGGCAGCGAGTCCACACGCGTGTTCCAGATGTTGTCGGCCGGGAAGACCGCGCAATTCGTGTCCGGGACCGGCCGGAGAACCGCAATCTGGGCCTGCGCCGCGGCCGGCACCCCCACCACGAGGAGCGAGGCCATCAGCCATCCAAGCGCCTGCCGGTTCCGCATGATCAGGTCATCGGCATCGGCACCACCGGAGCTTTACCTGAAGCGGTCTTGCCGCTTCGCCTGTTCCGCCCGGGCTGTCGGGCTTCAACTAACGAAGGACCCCATGAACCACGGTGTCGAGAAGGAGCCAACCGAATCCGAAGAGCCAAGCAATAGCGGCGAGCGGAGCGGCGAGGTAGACCCGCCTGGGGTGCCGTAACGTGATCCCGATCATCAAGCCCAGGATTGCAATCAGCGCTTTCAGCCAGATCCAATTCGAGGGCTCGCTGAAACGGCCACTCGCCTCTATGCACAGCCGAACACTCGTGTCTAGATGTCCGACCTTGCAGGTGAAACTGGGGAGACGCGTTGCCGCGACTGCAACGCCTGCCGAGAAGAGGATCACGAACGAAAGTGTCCAGTTTGTGGGCCCATCGGACTGGGTGGGCCGCAAGGAGACCCGTCGGGCAATCGCAATCCCCACAAGACCGATCGGAACGGCGATGAACCAAACAAGTGCTGCTAGTCCCGGAGGAAAAGGACAGTTGTGCGTGCAAACCAAGTCATCCCAAGAGGCAGCGAGGAACGCGCCGCTCGTTGCGATAAGGCAGCCTGCTGTTGTGTATCCGGCAATGCGCCCCGGCTTCGAAATGGGGTCCGGCGGCGGCCATCGTTCACGACGACGAGCGTTCCGTCCCCTTTTACCGGGCTCCATGGGCGAGAGATCCAGTCACATCTTGAGGAACCGAGAGCATTCCCGCGCCAATCGTATTCGCTCCCTTCGATCCGCTTTATCTGGGCTATGCACCCCTTCGTGCCTTACCGCGCCTCGAGCCGCCGACTGTCGAACGCCGATAGAGCTCTGACCTGCAGCGTCCTTGGAGCTGGCGGTCGGATTCGAACCGACGACCTGCTGTTTACAAAACAGCTGCTCTGCCAACTGAGCTACGCCAGCCTGCGGCCGAGTGTACCGCTCAGCTCCGCCGAGACGGCAGGACGAAGGCATAGAGGACGGCTGCCAGCGAGGCTGCGGCGTTCAGCGATGCCACCCGCCCGCGCATGGGCAGCCTGACGAGCTCGTCGCACGCCTCGCGCGTCAGTCGGGAGAGCCCCTCGCCCTCGGATCCAACGACGAGCGCTACCCGACCGGGCGGGCACGGCCGGTCGTATACCGTCGCCTCGGCCCCCTCATCCAGTCCCACGACGAAGAACCCCGCCTCCTTGAGCCGCTCGAGGGCCCGGGCGATGTTGGCCACCCGGGCGTGCGGCAGGTGAAGCAGCGCACCGGCGGAGGCCTTCACCGCGGCGGGGGTGACGGCCGCCGCGCGCCTGATCCTGGTCACGAGCATGACCGCGCCGGCCGCCTCGGCCGCACGCGCAGCCGCTCCGAGGTTCTGGGGGTCGGTGATCCCGTCGAGCACCACCACCAGGTCCTCCTGGCCGAACGGCCACGAGGCGAGATGCCGCTCGCCGAGCTCCGGCGCGGCCTCGACCAGCGCCACCACCCCATGGTGGTCCGGGTCGAACGCGTCGAGCTCCCTTCGCGGGGCCTCGCGAACGGGAACCCGCCGCTCGGTCGCGGCGTCGAGCAGATCCTGAAGCGCCGGCGTGGACCTGGATCCCCGAGCGACCAGGATCTCCTGCGCACGACCGGCCCGCACCGCCTCCAGGGCGGCCCGCCGGCCGGCCACCATGCCACTGCGCGCGGGCTCGGCTTGCCGGCGCCCGCGTGCGGGGCTCACCCCGCGGTCAGTACGGCGAGCGCGATGCATCCGACCCCGTCACCGGTCAGCCCCAGGCCCTCTGGCCGGGTGGCCTTGACCGACACCCGGACCACGCCGATCCCCAGCGTCGCCGCCACGTTTCGCCGCATCTCCTCCCGAGCGGGGGCGATCGCCGGGCGCTCGGCGATGACCGTGACGTCCGCGGAGCTGGGACTGAGGTCCCGATCCCGCACCAGGGCCACGGTCCGCGCGAGCAGGTCCATCCCCGCGATCCCGGCAACCGAGGGATCGCCCTCGGGGAAGTGCTCCCCGAGATCCCCCAGCGCGGCCGCCCCGAGCAACGCGTCGGCGAGGGCATGGCACACGACGTCGCCATCCGAGTGCCCCAGGAGGCCCGGTTCTCCGGGGAACCGAACGCCTCCGAGGAACAGAGCCCGGCCTGCGGCGGCCCGGTGCACGTCGAAGCCCAGGCCCGACCGGAACTCAGTCATGTGCCCTCACGTACATCTGCTCGGTCAGCCACGTGTTCGCTCCGCCGCGAGGAGCTCCGCCAGCGCCAGGTCCTCCGGCGTGGTGATCTTGAAGTTGTCCGGATCACCAGCCACGGCCGCAACGCGATACCCCGCCCACTCCAGGGCCGCGGCATCGTCGCTGAACTCCCGCCCGGCCTGCGCTGCGCGGCCATGGGCGTCGCGGAGCGCGGACGCCTGGAACGCCTGTGGGGTCTGGGCCAACGCCAGCTCCTCTCGGGACCCTTCCGTCCGAACGACGAACCCACCGCGAACCCGCTTGACCGTATCCGTCACGGGAACGACCGGGATGGCACCGGCCGCGTCGGGGGTAACCTCGAGCGCCCCCAGCACCAGGACGAACTGTTGGGGCGAGGCGAACGGGCGCGCGGCGTCGTGGCACACCACGAACGAGACCCGATCGGGAACCTCCGCCAGGGCGGCGGTGACCGACGCGTGACGCGAGTGCCCTCCGGACACTACGACCACCGGCTTTCCCAGTGCCAGGATCGTCCGGGCGGTTCGCTCGTAGCCCCTCGGGACGGTCACCACGAGGGACGCGACGGCCGGACAGGCGGCAGCGGCCTCCGCGGCGCGCACGACCATCGGCGTCCCCGCGACCTCGAGGAACGCCTTGGGCTCGGCCTTTCCGAGTCGTTCCCCCGACCCGGCGGCCAGCACGATCGCGACGGCCCCCGCCGTCACGAGCCGGCCGGCTCCTGGAGGTTGGCGAAGACCATCCGGCCGGTCACCGTGGTGATGACGTTTCGAGCGACCACGGGGACCTCCGAGCCGATGCGGTCGGTGGCGTTCTCCACGACCACCATGGTCCCGTCCTCCATGTACCCGACGGCCTGGCCGTGCTCCCGGCCCTGCTTGACCAATTCGACCGTGAGCTCGTCTCCCGGCCCGACCGGCACTCGGAACGCAGCAGCCAGGTCGTTCATCCGGGGAACCGTCACCGAGAGCGCCTCGGCCACCATCGCCAGGTTGTGGTCCGTGGTGAGGAGGGAGGCGCCGCGCTCGCGCGCCAGGCGCACGAGCGCGGCGTCCACGTCGTCCACATTGGACTCCTCCACCAGATGGACCTGCACGGTCGGCGCCCTCTGGAGCTCGGCCACCGCATCCAGGCCCCGCCGGCCCCGGGTTCGTCGCTTGGGGTCGGAGGAGTCCGCAATCAATTGGAGCTCCTGAAGGACGCCGCTGTGGACGAGGAGGTCGCCGGTGAGGAACCCAGTCCTGGCCAGGTCCACCACCCGGCCGTCGATCAGCGCGCTCGTGTCCACCACGGCGATCTCTCCTCCCGCGGTACCGGCCGACCGAGGCTTCAGCCCGATCAGCCCGAACAGCTCGTGCTGTTTGGATCGCCCGACCCGGTACCCCAGGTAGCCCAGGGTGACGTAGACGAAGGCTACGGTGGTCCACGCGGCAAGAGGCGGGAGCCGGAAGAGCGGGACGCTGGCCAAGGCCGCCACCCCCAGTCCGATCAGCAAGCCGCCCGTCCCAGCGACGAGCTCCGGCGCCGGCACGCGGCGGAACTCCCGCTCCATCTCCCCAACGGCGGCCGCGGTCTGCCGCCCGAAGGCCCCGCCGAGCACGAACCCGGTACCGGTACCCAGGACCACGCCGAGGAGGGTCCGGGTCGTGCTGGGGTCGTTCAGCTGGGTGGCGATCGTGTAGCCGCCCGCCGCGAACAGGAGCACGAAGATCAGCCGGACGAACTCGACGAGCCGTCCTCTCCGGACGGCGGGACGTCTATCGGTCGATCCGCTCACCCGCCTACGGTGACTCCCCGCCCGGGGTCGTGCAAGCATGCGTTCGGGTTCGAAAGGAGCGTGGCGAGGCGCGAGACGTCTAACCCTCGGCGACGAGGATGCGGGAGCGGTGCGACTCCTCGAGGACCTTGTCGATCATGGCCTCGGCCTTCTCCTCCGTGCCGGCGCTGGCATAGGCCAGCTCGGAGATGAGGATCTGACGGGCCTTGGTGATCATGCGTTTCTCGCCGGCGGACAGGCCACGCTCGCGCTCGCGGATGGAGAGGTTTCGGACGACCTCGGCGACCTGGTAGATATCGCCGGAGCGCAGCTTCTCGATGTTGTTCTTGAATCGGCGGCTCCAGTTGGCCGCCATCTTGGACTCGTCCTGGCGGAGGACGTCGAGGACTTTCTTGACCTCGCTCTTGGAAACGACCTGGCGCAGGCCGACCTCCTCGGTGCTGTCCACCGGGACCATGAGCGTGAGGTCGCCATAGGCCACTCGGAGGACGAAATACCTGCGCTTCTCTCCTAGGATCTCCCGTTCCCGAAGCTCTTCGATGACTGCAGCGCCATGTTCCGGGTGCACAACCGTGTCGCCTTTACGGAACACGAAACCCCCTCGAAGTCAGAAGCCGGTCGGTCGGACTCCCACGATAGCACGCGGGGCTGCGCTCCCGCAAATGAAATCCCTGGTCAGAGGCCCATTTCGAGGTGTTTTGCCTGTTCGGAAGGCTTAGGCAACCCGGTCCTTTTTGGCCCGGGAGCGGCCTGCGAATCCGGCCCACTCCAGGGCGTCGGCGACGTGCCCGACAGTGACCACCTGGAGGCCGTCGAGCGCGGAACCCGGCGCTCCTGCGCAGAACACCGTGGTCAGCCCGGCCGCCCTGGCCGCTGCAGATCGGCCGCCCATCCCCGAGCCGGCGTGGACCCGCCCGGTGAGGCCGACCTCTCCGACGAAGGCGCTCTGGGGTGGCGGCGGCACCCCAGACGCGGCGGAGGCCAGCGCAGCTGCGACGGCGAGGTCGCATGCCGGATCGTCGATCCCTACCCCTCCGGACGTCGCCCCGAACAGCTCGGCCCTGGCCAACGGGGCCCCGACCATACGATCCAGCACCGCCGCGACCAGTTGGAACCGGCTCGGGTCGAGGCCGGTAGCCTGGCGACGGGCCGGTCCTTCCGTCGGCACCACCAGCGCCTGGACCTCCACTGCAAGCGCTCGGCGCCCCAGGCGCGGGAGGGCGGTGGCAGATCCGGGCTCTCCCTCGCAGGCGCGGAGGAGGGCCCCGGGGTCGATGTCGTGGAGCCCGTCGGGTCCCATCTCGAACCAGGCCACCTCGCCTTCCGCCCCGAACCGGTTCTTGCCCCCCGAGAGCATCCGAAGTCCGGAGCGCGGCTCGCCGTCGAAGGTCAGGACGACGTCCACCGCGTGCTCCAGCGTCCGGGGTCCGGCGACGTCCCCATCCTTGGTCACGTGACCGGCCAGAAGGACGGCGATGCCTTCGGTCTTGGCCAGCCCGACGAGCGCGTCCGTACAGCCCCGGACCTGTGCGGGTCCGCCGGGTACCTGCCCACCGGCGGAGTCGCGGAGGCTCTGGATGGAATCGACGGCGAGCAGGAACGGCCGCTGGGCCCTGGCCGCGTCCACGAGCGGGCCCAGCTCCCGACCGGAGGCGAACGCCACCCGCTCGCCGGGGATCCCCAGCCGATGAGCGCGGAGGGCAACCTGGTCGCGCGACTCCTCACCCGAGGCGAGGAGGCAGGGGAGCCCGGCAGCCGACAGGTTCGCCACCAACTGGAGGAGAAGGGTCGACTTGCCGATGCCGGGCTCGCCGGCCAGCAGGGCCACGGTCGCGGGAACCAGTCCACCGCCGAGGACCCGGTCGATGCCGGGGATGCCGGTGGATGCCCTGGGCTCGCCCCTCGCCTCGTGCTGGAGCGACGCGAGCGAGACGGGAACGGAAGCCGTGCCGGAGTTCCGTTGCTCGACCGTCCCCCATGCGCCGCAGCCAGGGCAGCGTCCGACCCACTGGCCCACCTGCTGGCCGCACGCCGAGCACGACAGGAGCGTCCGCGCCTTGCCCACGGCGGCACGCTAGCAACGGGGTCTGACAGGCCACGCCGTTCGACGCCCTACTGATGTGGCTGGCGCATCCCCCGGAACTCGACGACCCAGTCCCATCGGTTGCCGTCGTCGAAATGCTTGAACGAGACCAGGCGCCCCTCCTCGCCCCCCGGCAGCAGCACCGGAAGGCCCGCGTGTTCCTCGCCGGGCCACAGCTCCTGCCTCACGCCTTCCTCCATGTTGAGCCACGTCATGGGGTGGTCGCCGGTGCGATCCAGCGGTTCCCGCCACCGCTCCTCCTCGACCGGCCGGAACCGCACGAATCGCGGCACGCCGTGCAGGAGGACCGGTTCACCGGGCTTCTTCCAGGCCTTGCCGAAGAACCGCCATCGCTCGCCGTCCTTCGACGTCTCGACGGCCCAGCAGACCTCGCCTTCCGTCACGGGAGTGAGGCTATCCCTCCGCCGGGACGGGGGAAACCGAGAGGCCCAGCAACCGTGTGGTTGCTGGGCCAACCGGTCTTGAAGTAAGGCGGCGGGAGCCGCCTTACGCTTCGGACCGCCCTACGCCTCCGAGGATCCGGCCAGCTCGACCGGCGGGGTCTCGGGCGAGAGCGGAGCCTCGAACGTGATCTCGCCGTCCTGGACGTCCACGATCACCGTCTGTCCGGCCCGGAACTCCCGGTACAGCAGCTTCTCCGACAGCGGGTCCTCGACCATCCGCTGGATCGTCCGCCGGAGCGGTCGCGCGCCGAGCGCTGGGTCGTAGCCCTTCTCTGCGAGCAGCTCCTTGACCGCGTCGGTGAGCTCGATATCGAGATCCTTGGACTTCAGCTGCTCGCGGACGCGCTTCATCATCAGGTCGACGATGTTCTTCACGTCCTCGCGCGACAGCGAATGGAACACGATGACCTCGTCGATGCGGTTGAGGAACTCCGGACGGAAGGAGCGCTTGAGCTCCTCCACGACCCGCTCCTTCATCTTGTCGTAGGTCATCTTCTCGTCGGGACGTGCGGCGAACCCGATGGCCGGCCCCTTCTGGATGTCCCGGGTCCCCAGGTTCGAGGTCATGATGATGATCGTGTTCTTGAAGTCCACCTTGTGGCCCTGCGCGTCCGTGAGGTGCCCGTCCTCCAGGATCTGGAGCAAGGTGTTGAACACGTCGGGGTGGGCCTTCTCGATCTCGTCGAACAGGACGACCGAGAACGGCTTTCGCCGGACGGCCTCCGTCAGCTGGCCGCCCTCCTCGTATCCCACGTAGCCGGGGGGCGAGCCGATCAGCCGGCTGACCGTGTGCTTCTCCATGTACTCCGACATGTCCAGCTGCACCAGGGCGTCCTCGTCGCCGAACAGGAACTCGGCCAGCGCCTTGGAGAGCTCGGTCTTCCCCACGCCTGACGGCCCCAGGAAGATGAACGAGCCCGAGGGGCGCTTCGGGTCCTTCAGCCCCGCCCGGGTCCGGCGGATGGCCCTGGACACGGCCTTGATCGAGTCGTCCTGGCTGATGATCCGCTTGTGGAGCTCGTCCTCCATGCGGAGCAGCTTCTCGGTCTCTTCCTCGGTGAGCTTGAACACCGGGATGCCGGTCCAGGACGCCAGGACCTCGGCGATCTCCTCCTCGTCCACCTCGGACAGGATGTCCATCTCTCCGGACTTCCACTCGCGCTCCCGCCGCTCCCGCTCCTGGCGCAGCTGGTTCTCCTCGTCGCGGAGCGCCGCGGCGCGTTCGAAGTCCTGGGCGTCGATGGCCGATTCCTTACGCAGGCGGACCTCGGCGATCTTCTCGTCGACCTCGCGAACGTTCGGTGGCGCGGTCATCCGTCGGATCCGCATGCGCGAACCGGCCTCGTCGATCAGGTCGATGGCCTTGTCCGGCAGATAGCGGTCGGAGATGTACCGATCCGAGAGGTTGGCCGCCGCCACCAGCGCGTCGTCGGTGTACGACACACGGTGGTGCGCCTCGTAGCGGTCCCGGAGGCCCTTCAGGATCTCGATGGAATGGGCGACCGTCGGTTCCTCGACGTAGATCGGCTGGAACCGCCGCTCTAGCGCCGCATCCTTCTCCAGATGCTTGCGGTACTCGTCACGGGTGGTGGCCCCGATGGTCTGGAGCTCGCCCCGGGCGAGCATTGGCTTCAGGATGCTGGCCGCGTCGATCGCGCCCTCGGCCGCGCCGGCCCCCACCAGGGTGTGCAGCTCGTCGATGAACAGCACGATGTCCCCGCGGGTCCGGATCTCCTTGAGGACCTTCTTCAGCCGCTCCTCGAAGTCCCCGCGGTAGCGCGATCCGGCAACTAGGGCGCCGAGGTCGAGGGTGTAGATCTGCTTGCCCTTCAGGGTCTCGGGGACCTCGCCCTTCACGATGTCTTGTGCCAGGCCCTCGACGATGGCGGTCTTGCCCACGCCGGGTTCGCCGATCAGGACCGGATTGTTCTTGGTCCGCCGGGACAGGACCTGCATGACCCGCTCGATCTCCTTCTCCCGGCCGATGACGGGGTCGAGCTTCAGTTCCCGGGCGAGTTGGGTGAGGTTCCTGCCGAACTGGTCCAGGACCATCGAGCCCTGGCCCTGGCCCGCCTGCTCGCCCGGGGCCTGCTCCTTGCCGCCGGTGTATCCCGACAGGAGCTGGATGACCGTCTGGCGGACCCTGTTGAGGTCCGCGCCGAGCTTCTGGAGGACCTGGGCGGCCACGCCCTCGCCCTCCCGGATCAGGCCGAGCAGGATGTGCTCGGTCCCGATGTAGTTGTGTCCCAGCTGAAGGGCCTCGCGGAGCGACAGCTCGAGGACCTTCTTGGCCCTCGGGGTGAACGGGATGTGACCCGTCGGCGCAGCCTGGCCCTGGCCGATGATCTCCTCGACCTGTTGGCGGACGGCCTCGAGAGAGATGTTCAGAGACTCGAGGGCCTTGGCCGCAACCCCCTCCCCCTCGTGGATCAGGCCGAGCAGGATGTGCTCGGTCCCGATGTAATTGTGATTGAGCATCCTCGCCTCTTCTTGCGCGAGGACCACCACTCGTCTGGCCCGGTCGGTGAACCGTTCGAACATGTCAGCGTCCCCTGGGCCGGAGCCCCTCTATCGAACGGCCTCGAGGATCGTCGGACCCGGTCCTACCCCCGAGGCAGGTTGGGCGCTCCTGCGGCGCCTGCGCGCGCCTTGGAAGCGCCCCACGGGGGGAAGTATACCCCTGCCCCCCGATACGCCTGGAGCTTCGCTCTGCTCCCACCATCCATTCCGATCGACACTCTCCTCCTCATTCTTCGGAAGGGAACACCTCCGGGATGAGCTGTAGGGCGAAAAGCGCCCTGACCTCCCCGCTTGGGCTACACAAGTTCCCCCGAACGGGCCGTTTACGAAGGCCTCAACGTGTGGGCAAGATTCACCGGATCGAAGCGGAGCGCGCCTTCCCCCTGGTCTTCCCCGTAAGGAGACGATTGAAATTGCGGGTGCTCGTCGTCGACGACCACTCGGCGTTTCGCCGGGCTCTCACATCTGCCCTCCGAATGGTCAAGAGCATCGAGGTCGCGGGGGAGGCGGGGGGCGGGGTTGCCGCCGCCCAGCAGGCCCAGGCCCTGGCTCCCGACCTGGTCATCATGGACCTGTCGATGCCCGATCTCGACGGGATCGCGGCCATGCGGGAGATCCACCAGGCGAGGCCGGAGCTCCCCATCGTGTTCCTCACGGCTCATGCCGACCCCGGGGTGGAGCGGGAGGCCATGGAGGCCGGAGCGTCCGGTTTCCTGGCCAAGGGGGGCTCGCTCGAGGATCTGGTCATCGTCCTCCACGAGGTCGCCGAGGCGCCGGATCCCGCGGGCTGACCCGCCGCTCCCCTCAGGCGGCGGCCAGTACTGCGCCGACCAGACACAGGGCCGCGCCCGCCCACGTGGCCGCTCCCGGCTGCTCCCGCGAGAGCAGGATTGCGAGAAGGACCGAGGTCTCCCGAAGCGTCGCCACCCTGCCCACCGGGGCCAGGCGGAACGCGAACAGGACGAGGAGGTAGGCGGCGAGGCTCCCCAGCCCGATGAGGGCGCCGGGGCGAAGGGCAGCTCGAAGACGTGCCGCGTCGAACCGGATCACCGCGGTGGTCAGGGCGCCCTGGAGGAGCATGGCCGCGCCGAGGTAAGGGACGGGCGAGACCTCCTGCACTGCCCTCGCGTCCACGACCGAGTAGGACGCGATGACCACACCGACCAGGACGGCGAACCCGGCGGCCGGCAGGGCCCGGGCCCGGTGAGCCTCCAGACCGAGCAGGCCGAGGCCGCCTCCCAGGAGCAGCGCTCCGAGCACGGCGGCGGCGGTCGGTCGCTGGGACAGCACGATCCAGGCGCCCACCGTGGCGAGGAGCGGGGCCGTCCCCCGGCCGAGCGGGTACGTGAGAGAGAGGTCGCCACGGGCGTACGCGGCAGCGAGCGCCAGGCCGTAGGCGGACTCGAGGATCCCGGTCAGGAGTACCAGGCCGAGGACGGCCGTCGGCGGGGCGGCCACAGTGAAGGGCAGCAACACGGCCCCGGCGACCAGTCCCGCCACTGCCATCGATGCCACCCGATCGTCCGTCCCGTGAAGCCGGAGGTTCCAGCCGGCGTGGAGAACGGCTGCCGTGAGGACCAGGGCCAAGGCGGCCGGGCTCACGGCGGGGGCTGTCCGGTCAGTCCCGCCCCTCCTCGGGCCGCATCTGAGGGAACACGATGACGTCCCGGATCGAGGGGGCGTCGAGAAGGATCATCAGGAGCCGGTCGACTCCGATCCCGATGCCGCCGGCGGGGGGCATGCCGCTTTCCAAGGCGCGGATGAACTCCTCGTCGAGCGGATGGGCCTCGTCCTCCCCCGCCGCCTTGGCCTGGGCCTGGGCCTCGAACCTGGCCCGCTGCTCGTCGGGGTCGGTGAGCTCCGAGAACGCCGTCGCCAGCTCGATGCCGGCCATCACGAGATCGAAGTGCTCGGTGAGCCCAGGGTTCTCCCGATGGACCCGGGCGAGGGGCGAGACCTCCCGGGGGAAGTCGCAGACGAATGTCGGATCGAACAGCGTCTCCTCGACGAGCTTCTCGAACATCTCCTGGACGAGCTTCCCCGGGCCCCATGCGGGGTCCACGCGAACGCCCTGGCGCTCGGCCAGGCCGCCCAGGTCCGAGCGTTCCAACGTGATCTCCTCGCCCACAGCCTCGGACACGCTGCCCAGGACGGTGATCCGCCGCCACGGCGGCGTGAGGTCCAGGTCCCTGCCGCCAACGGGGAACCTCAGCGATCCTCTGACTGCTCGGGCGCACTCGACCATGAGCTCCTCGGCCAGTCGCATCATCGAGTGATAATCGCCGTAGGCCTCGTACGCCTCGAGCATCGTGAACTCGGGGTTGTACGTTGGCCCGATCCCCTCGTTTCTGAAATTGCGTCCGATCTCGTACACCCGCTCCATTCCTCCGACAAGCAGGCGCTTGAGGTACAGCTCGAGCGAGATCCGGAGCTTGAGCTCGATGCCAAGCGCCTGGTGGAAGGTGGTGAACGGCCGCGCCATGGCCCCGCCAGCCACCGACTGGAGGACCGGCGTCTCGACTTCCACGAAGCCGCGCTCGTCGAGATATGCGCGCATGGCCTTCAGCGTCGACGCCCGGGCATCGACGATGCGGCGCGATCCGAGGTCGGTGGCCAGCTGCAGGTACCGGTATCGCTGCTGGAGGTCCGGATCCCTCAGCCCGTGCCACTTCTCGGGGAGCGGCCGGAGGGCCTTGGTCAGGATCGCCATCCGCTCGACGAAGATCGACAGCTCGCCCTTCCTCGTCGATCCGACGCGGCCGATCGCGCCCACGATGTCGCCCAGATCGACGTCGTCGAGCAGATCGAAGCTCGGCTGACGCGTGTCGCTCGCTGACGCGACGAGCTGAAGATCGCCCGAGCGATCCCGCACCACCAGGAACTTGAGCTTGCCCATGTCCCGCCGCAGGACGACCCGCCCCGCCACCGTTCGGACGTCGTCGCGGTTCTCCCCCGGCCCGAGCCCCCCGAACTCCTCCCGGATGGCGTCGATGCGGTCCGGCTCCCGCACGCCGAGCGCCGACTCAAGGCTCAACGCGAACGGTTCGATCCCCTCCGCCCGCAGCCGTTCCATGGTCTCGCGCCGGGCCTTGAGAACCTCGCGTTCCCGGAAGCCCTCTTCAGTCATCGACGGGTCCGACGTTCCTGTCGAAGACCAGGCGGAGCCCTTCCAGCGTGAGCCACTCGTCCAGATGGTCGATGCGTTCGCAGGATGGCACGACCACCGAGGCGAGGCCGCCGGTCGCCACGACCGTCGCGCCGTCGCCGATGTCGGCCCTCATCCGTTCGATGATCCCGTCCGCCTCGGCCGCCGCGCCGAAGATCAGCCCGGCCTGGATGGCCTCAACCGTGTTCTTGCCCACTACCGACTTCGGCGAATGCAGCTCGACCTGGGGAAGTCGGGCGGTGGCCGAGGACAGGGCCTCGTTCGACACCTGCACCCCGGGCGCGATGGCCCCGCCAAGGAACTCGCCCTTGTCCGAGACGGCGTCGAACGTCGTGGCCGTGCCAAAGTCGATCACGATGCACGGCCCGCCGTACCGCTGATACGCCGCCAGGGCGTTCACGATCCGATCCGCACCGACCTCGCGGGGATTGTCCGTGAGGATCGACAGGCCGGTGCGGGTTCCGGGCTCCACGACCACGGCCGGAAAGCTGAAGTATCGCTCGGTCATCTCCCGGAGGGCCCGAGTGGATGTGGGGACGACGGAGGCGATGGCGACGCCGGTGATCTGGCGGCTGAACGAGAGCTCGTGCTGCTCCAGGAACCCACCGAAGATGACGGCGAGCTCGTCAGCGGTCCGCTCGGCCTGGGTGGACATGCGCCAGGACCATTTGAGCTCGGCGCCGGCGAAGACGCCGAGCACCGTGTTCGTGTTCCCGACGTTCACCGCTAGTAGCACGCATCCACCTCCCGTGGGCCGGCGACATTCTCGCCCACAGGATGGGCCACGGCACGCTTCGGGGCCGACGGTTCAGGACACCGGGAGCAGGAGGTTGTCGATCAGGCGAGTGTCACCGAACCTCGCCGCGACGAGCGCCCGGGCGGGGCCGGCGATCGCCGAGACCTCCTCGAACGTCTCATCGTCCACCACGGCGGCGTAGTCGATCCTGGCCTCCGGGGTCGCTCCGATCTCCCGGGCCATGGCGGCCACCAGGGATGCCGCATCCCGTTCCCCGCCCCGGGCCATCTGCGCGGCCTCGGACAGGGCCAGGAACAGGCAACCGGCCGCCTCCCGCTGCTCCGGCGACAGATACGCGTTCCTCGACGACGTGGCCAGGCCGTCCGGTTCCCTGACCGTCGGACAGCCCCGCACCTCGACGGGGAGCGAGAGGTCCCGGACCATGCGCCGGATGACCGCGAGCTGCTGGGCGTCCTTCTCTCCGAAGTAGGCGGTGCTCGGGCCGACCAGGTCGAACAACTTGGCCACGACGGTGGCGACGCCCCGGAAGTGGCCGGGGCGGGCGGATCCTTCCAGGCGGTCGCCGAGCGGACCGGGATCCACGGTCACCTCGGGCCGTCCGGTCGGGTACATCTCCTCGACGCTCGGGGCGAACACCACGTCCACCCCGAGTTGCCCGGCGATCGATAGGTCGCGGTCCTCGTCCCGTGGATACCGGGAGAGGTCCTCGCCCGGCCCGAACTGGAGCGGGTTGACGAAGATCGACACCACCACATGGTCCTGCTCGTCGCGGGCACGCCGCATTAGCGACGCGTGGCCGTCGTGGAACGCTCCCATCGTGGGGACGAGCCCGACGGTTCGACCGTCCGAACGAGCTGCGTCGCAGTCCTTTCGGGCCATGGCGATGGCGCGGATCACCTCCACGGGTCCAGCACCTCCTCCACCGCTGCTCTCCGGACGGCCGAGAGCCGACCCGATCGGTGCGCGAGGTCCAATGCCACGTCGGCCAGCGCGACGTAGGCGGGGACCGCCTGCGGCGCGTGCTTCGCCAAGGCCTCCAGGTTCGCGGTCACCGTTCCGGCATCGCCCCGTACCGCCGGGCCGGTGAGGGCGGCCGTGGGGCCCATGATTGCCACGTTGTCCAGGGTGGCCCGCTGGAGTGGGAGAAAGAGCTCGGCGGGCTCCGGCATGCCCGCATCGCTGAAGAGCTCCTCGGCAAGCGCCGTGATCGCGACCAGGTAGTTGGAGGCGAATACCGCGGCCGCGTGATAGATCGGCTTGGCTTCGTCGGCCAGGCGGAAGGACCGCCCGCCGACGTCGCGGGCCAGTCGCTCCCCCAGCCGGTACCCGGCCTCGGACAGGGCGGTCACCGCGATCCCACTCCCGGGAATCCGGGCCAGGGCCGAATCGACGTCGGGGAAGGTCTGGAGGGGATGGACCGACAGCACCTCGGCGCCGGCGGCTCGCGGAGCCGAGAGTGCGCCGAGCGACGTGGCCCCGGACAGGTGGATCGCCGACTGACCCTCGCCGAGTGCGCCCTCGTCGGCAAGCGACGATGCCGTCGGTTCGATCAGGTCATCCGGCGTGGCGATGATTACGACCTCTTTCCCTCGGGCCGCGATCGATGGCGGACGGAACGGCACACCCGGGAGGTATCGCGCGGCACGATCGACCGTGCCCGCCCGGCCCGAGATGGCCACGATGCGGTGTCCGGCATCCAGCAACCGGACGGCGAGCGCCGTGCCCACGCGACCAGCACCGATGACGGCGATGTCCATCGAGCCGAGTATCCCAAGTCAGCGCGGAACAACGAGCGGCGGGGCGAACGGGCGGACCCCGAGGATCGCCGTCGGAGCGAGTCGACGTTCCGGGATCCGGCCGCGGCCGGGAAGCGCCGGATCGGGGTCAAGCTCCAGCAGCGGCACGAGGACGAAGGCCCGCTCCTGCATCCGTGGATGGGGGACGACCAGGTCGGGTTCGTCGACCTCCTCCTCGTCGTACGTGAGCACGTCGACATCGATGATCCGAGGGCCCCACCGTTCCGCTCGCACCCGGCCCATGCGCTGCTCCACGTCCATGCACGCCGCGAGCAGATCGTGAGGCGACAGCGTGGTCTGCGCCTCGAGGACCGCGTTCAGGTACTCGGGTTGGGGCGGGCCGCCGACCGGGTCGGTCTCGTAGACCCGCGATGACCGTTCGATGCGAAGACCCGGCCGCGCGAGCAGCTCCACGGCGCGCTGGAGGTTCGCCAGCCGGTCGCCGAGGTTGGAGCCGAGGCCCAGGTAGGCGCTGGTCGCGTTCGCGTCCGTCGAGGCTCAGCCCCCGGACCCGGCGGTGGCCGCGGCGGCGATCCCTTGGATTTCGCTCGACCGGGCCGCGGCGGGCTTGTGCACGATGGCCGTCGCCTGGACGACCCTGGGGAGACCGGCTGCGGCTTGGGCGACTGCAGCGGCGAGGGACTCCAGGAGGTCGAGGGATTCGCCGGCCACGACGTCCCGGGCCGTTCGGATGAGCTTGCGGTAATCGGCCGTCGCGGCGATATCGTCCGAGGAGACCTCCACCTCGACGTCGAGGTCGACCACGAAGTCCTGGGGGTGATCCTTCTCACCGGGGTTGGCGCCGTGCCGACCGCTCGCTGCGATGCCCGTCAGGAACAGCCTCGAGGTCGTCACGAACGTGCCTCCTCTATCCGCCGGACGGTCGCCGTTCCAGCGAGATGGGCACGGCCCCCGGCTCGCCGTGCGCGTGCGGCTGCCCCAGGTACTTCGATCGAAGATAGTCGAACGCGAGCGGCGCGATGGTCTCCGGCGCGTCCTCGGGCAACAGGTAGGAGCAACCGGGCAGGACCGCCAGGCTCGAAGTTGGGATGGCATCGTTCAGCCGTTCTCCCACCTCCATCGAAAGGTATGGATCCTCTTCGCCCCACAGGATGAGCGTCGGACAGCCGAGCCTGGCGAGCTCGTCCTCCCGGCCGATGAGCCCGAGACCGTCGGCCGCGTCGATCCCTCGGAAGAACGCGCGCACACCCTCCTGGCCCAAGAACGGAGCCAGGTACGCATCGCGGAGATCGTCCGTGCAACGTTCCGGCTTGGCCATCGCTCGACGGAGGAACGCATTGAACGCCTCGCGGACCACGACCTCCCGCTGGTCCTCGGGCGCCGACCGCTGCAGGGCTCTCGTCGTTTCGCTGGGCCATGCGTCGAACGCGATGGAGTCGACCAGGACCATGGCCTCGACCCCGCCGTCGACCGCGAGGAGCTGCGCGATGCCGCCACCGTGGCCGTGACCGACGACGGCGAAACGGTCCACGCCGAGTCCCTCCAGGAGCTCCCGGATGTATCCGGCCTGCGCTCGGATGTGAAGGTCGCCCTCCTCCGGCATCCCCGAGTTTCCGCATCCGAGGAGGTCGGGCGCGATGACATGGGTCCACGGTGCGAACAGCGGCACGAACTCCCGCCACAGGAACGACGACGTAGGGAAGCCGTGGATGAACACCACCGCGGGGTTCTCCGGGTCCCCCTCCTCGATGAAGGCCATATCGACACCCGACACCCGGGCCCGCCGGCGCTGGAGGTCGATCACCGCTGCCCCGCCCGCGCGATGGCATCGACCACCCGGACCACGCGGATCATCTCCCTGACGTCGTGCACCCGAACGATGTGCGCACCTCGGGCCACGAGCCAGGCCACGGCCCCGGCGGTCCCCTCCACTCGTTGGTCTTCCGGCAGGTCCAGGAGCGCACCGATGAACCGCTTGCGCGACGGGCCGACCAGCACCGGCCGGCCGAGATCGAGGAGCGCGTCCACGTGGTGCATCAGCGTCAGGTTCTGCTGGAGGTCCTTGCCGAACCCCATGCCCGGATCGACGCACAGCCGCTCGGGGGCGATGCCGGCGAACTCCGCGGCCTCGATCCGTTCCCGGAGGTACTCGTGGACCTCGGCCACCACGTCCCCGTAGTGGGGCGCGACCTGCATGGTCTTCGGCTCGCCCTTCATGTGCATCAGGACCATGCCGGCGCCGGCCTCCCGGGCCACGGCGAACATCTCCGGGTCCCGGGCGCCGGATATGTCGTTCACGATCAGCGCGCCGGCCTCGAGCGCGGCTTTCGCCACGGCCGGCTTCCGCGTGTCGACCGAGATGGGGACGGGGACCTTCGCGGCGAGCGTCTCGATGACCGGGACGACACGGTCGCGCTCCTCGTCGGGCGAGACCGGATCGGACCCCGGGCGGGTCGACTCGCCGCCGACATCGATGAGGTCGGCGCCCTCGTCGACCAGCTCGATCCCGCGGGCCAGCGCCGCGCCGTGATCGAGGTAGCGACCCCCGTCGGAGAACGA
Organism: Actinomycetota bacterium; assembly: GCA_036519575.1. Taxonomy (GTDB): domain Bacteria; phylum Actinomycetota; class UBA4738; order UBA4738; family HRBIN12; genus AC-69. The sequence goes on from DATDKZ010000134.1 coordinate 18,974, forward strand.
GTCGGGCGTGACGTTCAGGATGCCCATGACCAGCGTCCGCTCTCCGCAGTCGATCTCAACGTTCCCCACGCGCCAGACGAGGTCGGTCATCGCCTTCAATCGTATCGGTCGCGGACGAACAACCGATGCGGAAGGTGAGACGAGACTCAGCCTCGTTCGATGTGGCTGAGCGCCTCCTGGCGGGTCCGGGCGTCGCTTCGGAACAGGCCTCGGACGGCCGACGTCACCGTGAGCGACCCGGGTTTCTTCACCCCACGCATGGTCATGCATAGGTGCTGGGCCTCGATCAGGACGAAGACGCCTCGTGGTTTCAGGGCTTCGTCGATCGTGTCCGCGATCTCGGTGGTCAGTCGCTCCTGCACCTGGGGCCGCTTGGACAGGATGTCCACCACCCGCGCGATCTTCGATAGCCCGGTGATGCGACCGTCCTTGTTCGGGATGTACGCGACGTGCGCCTTCCCACTGAATGGAAGCAAATGGTGTTCACAGAGAGATTGCAGGGGGATGTCCTTCACCATGATCATCTCGTCGAAGTTGGCGCCCGGGACGATGCTGGCAACCGGAGTGGGGTCCACGCCAACGCCCGAGAAGATCTCCTCGTACATCTCCGCCACCCGCCGAGGCGTGTCCCGCACGCCTTCCCGTTCGGGGTCGTCGCCGATCCCTTCCAGGATCAGGCGGACGCCTTCCTCGATCTTCTTGCGTTCGACGTCGTTCACGGCGATCCCAACTCTACCCGGGCACCAGCCGATCGAGCGTGTCGGGCAGATCAGATAGGTTCGGGAGCTCGGCGGCGCGAGGAAGCTCGGAGCGCTCGCCGAGCCGGTTGATCCACACAGCCGTCAGGCCGAGTTCTCGGCACGGCGCGATGTCGTGGAACAGCGACGCCGCGACGTGCGCATGGTGCGAGCGATCCGCTCTCGTCTCCTCGAAGAACCGATCCCAATGACCGTGCGTCGGCTTGTACGAGCCCGCCTCGGCGGCCGTGATGCGGAGATCGACCGGGATCCCGATCAGCGCAAGGGAGGCGTCGAGCATGTCGGGGTCGGTGTTCGACAGGATCGCCAGCCCCCATCCACGCTCCCGCAGCGCCGCGAGAGCCCTCGGCACCTCCGGGAACGCCGGCCAAACGGGGAGCGAGTCGGCCAGCGCGGCCCGGTCGTCCTCCTCGAGATGCAAGCCCTCCCGGCGGGCCAGCCGGTCCAGGGCCTCGGTGAGCACCTGCCGGTACGGGATCGACCGGCCCCGCTGCACCTCGGGCTCGATCTCGTGGTACGCGCCGAGGAGCAACTCGGCGTCGCGTTCGGGCCACAGCTCCGACAACGTGTCGCGGATCCCCGACATCCAGTCGATCAACGTGCCGTAACAGTCGAACGTCGCCCACCGCGCATCGCTCACGTCGCGGAAGTGTAGGCGGGTTCGACCACCAGCCGAACCGTGCTAGCCGAGGGGGTTGGGACCCTGCTCCCTCTGCGCCCGAACCGCTCTCCGGGATACGGCGAGCCCCGCGCCGCGCACCGCTTGGTCCCGCTGCGCTCGCTTCGGAACGTCCGTCAGGAGCCGTTCGACCTCCTCCTTGTCGATCGTCTCCCGCTCGATCAAGAGGGCCGCCATCTGGTCCAGCTTCTGCCGCTGTTCCTGAAGGATCTCCAGGGCCTCATCATGCGCCTGGTCGATCATCCGACGGACCTCGTTGTCGATCTCGAACGCCACCTGCTCGGAGTAGTCCGGCTGCGCGGCGAAGTCGCGGCCGAGGAACACCTCGTGCTGCTTCTGGCCCAGGGTGAGCGGGCCGATCGCGTCCGACATCCCATACTCGGTGACCATCTGCCGCGCGATCTTCGTGGCTCGCTCGATGTCGTTCGCCGCGCCGGTCGTGATGTCACCCACGATCAGCTCTTCGGCCACGCGGCCCCCGAGGAGCATGGCCAGCTCGTCCGAGAGCTCCTCCCGGGTCATCATGAACTTGTCCTCCTCGGGCAGGGTGAGCGTGTAGCCGAGGGCCCGGCCCCTGGCGATGACCGAGATCTTGTGCACCGGGTCCGTGTTCGGAAGGACGTGCGCCGCCAGGGCGTGCCCCGACTCGTGGTACGCGATCACGCGTTTCTCCCGATCGCTCATGATCCGGCTCTTGCGCTCGGGGCCGGCCATCACCCGGTCGATGGCCTCGTCCACCTCGCGCATCCCGATGGCCTTCTTTCCCCACCGGGCCGCCAGGAGCGCCGATTCGTTGATCACGTTGGCCAGGTCCGCCCCGGTGAACCCGGGGGTCCGCTTGGCCACGGTGTCGAGCGCCACCGTCTCGTCGAACGGCTTCCCACGCGCGTGCACCCTGAGGATGCCCTTGCGACCTTCGAGGTCTGGGCGGTCGATGACCACGTGCCGGTCGAAACGCCCCGGCCGAAGAAGCGCCGGGTCGAGGATGTCGGGACGGTTGGTCGCCGCCATCAGGATCACCGCGGTCCGCTGGTCGAACCCGTCCATCTCGACGAGCAGCTGGTTCAGGGTCTGCTCTCGCTCGTCGTGCCCGCCCCCGAGGCCCGCGCCTCGATGGCGGCCAACAGCGTCGATCTCGTCGATGAACACGATGGCCGGCGCGTTGGTCTTGGCTTGCTCGAACAGGTCACGCACCCGGGCGGCGCCCACGCCCACGAACATCTCCACGAAGTCGGAGCCTGAGATCGAGTAGAAGGGGACCCCGGCCTCGCCGGCCACCGCGCGGGCGAGCAGCGTCTTCCCCGCCCCCGGCGGGCCGTACAACAGCACCCCGCGAGGGATCTTCGCCCCCATGGCCTGGAACTTGGCCGGATTCTGGAGGTACTCCTTCACCTCCTGGAGCTCCTCGATGGCCTCGTCCACGCCGGCAACGTCGGTGAACGTGGTCTTCGGCTGGTCCTTGGACACGACTTTCGCCCGGGATTTGCCGAACTGCATGACGCGGCCGCCGCCCGCACCCTGGGACTGGTTCATGATCCAGATGAACGCTCCGATGATGAGTACCACCGGGATCAGCTGGAACAGGAAGGACAGGATGGCCGAGCCCTTCTGCGGATCGACGGTGACCACGACCCCCTTGGTCTGGAGATCCTCGGTCAGCTTCTCCTGCACCGCGGCCGGGTACGCCACCTCATAGCTGGTCCCGTCGGAGAGCTCCCCCTTGATCTTCTGGTCGCCCTCGAGGAACGTCGCGGTCTTGACCCGGTCGTCGTCGACGAGGGATTGGAACCCGCTGAAGTTCAGGCTTTGGCCCTGGGGCTCGCGGTTGGCGAACAGTACGAACAGCCACAGCCCGGAGAGGACGAGCAGGATGTAGAGGGCGGGTCCCCGGAGGATCCGACGATAGGGGGACTCGGGCGGCAGGGAGGCGCTCCTTTCGTTCCGGTCGTGCGGCCGTTTCGACCTACGAGAAAACGGGGGGCCCCGCGCGATCGACCCGCGCATTGGGCCCTAGGCGATGGTAGCACAGGGGTGTTGTTCGGCCGATACCCCGAAACGGCTTCCGCTACCGGATGCCGCTATCGACGGGGACGTTCACGTCATTGAACACGCCGTTCGTCACGACCACGTCGACGGGCTTGGCGGACATCCCTGGCCCTCCCTCTTCGACCACCGCTTGCACCTCGTAGCGGCCGGGGTCGAGGGCCACGGCGAATCGTCCTTCACCGTCGGACCGAACCGTCGCCACCACATCACTCCCCCGGAGGACCCGGATCTCCACGTCGGCGAGTGGCCGGTCCGGACAGGGGCTCTCGAGCGTCTCGACCGGGCAGGTGGGGCCGAGGAGCACGGTCCCACGGATCCCACTGTCGCCGGAGGAGGACGGGCCGCGGCCGGTGCAGGCCACGAGGAACAGGAGCAGGATGGAGATCGCCCGCACCCGTCTCATGGCCGTTGGACGGCAGACCACCCTGCCATGTTCCGGCTCACGCCGGGTCGGCGTACGCCTCGGGCTTCAGCGTGGCGATGTAGGGCAGGTTTCGGAACTTCTCCGCGTAGTCCAGGCCGTAGCCAACCACGAAGTCCGGGGGGATCTCGAACCCGACGTACCGCAGGTCCAGGGCCACTCGCTGGATACCCTTCTTCTGCAGGAGGGCGCACACCTCGAGCGTTGCCGGCCGGCGGCCGCGGAGGTTCTTCAGCAGGTAGTTCAGGGTCAGCCCGGAGTCAACGATGTCCTCGACGAGCAGGACGTTGCGGCCCTCGATGTCGCGATCCAGGTCCTTCAGGATCCGGACGACCCCCGAGGTCTGCGTCGCTGCCCCGTACGAGGCAACCGCCATGAAGTCGAAGTCGACGGGCAGGTGGATGTGCCGCGCCAGGTCCGCCATGACCATGAAGGCGCCTTTCAGAACGGCAACCAGGAGCAGATCGCGGCCCTCGTAGTCCCTGGTGATCTGGTCCCCGAGCTCCCGTAGCTTGTCCTGGAGCTGCTCCCTGGTGACCAATACCCTGCCGATGTCGCCGTCGTACCCATCGGCGAACGGCTCGCCAACGGGAGAGGTTTCGACGTCCTTCTCGGTCAGCTCGACCGTGCCTTCCATCTCGCCCCCCTTCACACCCGGCTCTCGGGGGAAGTGCGAGAGAGGGAAACATACTCCCTGTCTCGTGAGGCGACCAAACCACCGGCCAAGTCGCGCCGCCGACCGGGACGCCCCGCCGCCAGATCGAGCACCGCTTCGATCGACTCGTGGGTCGGTGTGGCCTCCAGCCGGTACATGACATCACGGACGACCCGGGCAGCGATCGACCGCGACAGGCTCAGCAGGCCGACCGGGTCGATCCCGAACCCACCGGGTTGCTCTTCGACCACCTGCGCCGAGGCCTCGAAGGCCTGCCGCTTCAGGAGATGCTCGTCCTGGCGGATGGTGTCGGCCGTGCGCGCCAGGGTGGCGCGCACGTCGCGCCCCACGAAGCGCTCGATGGCCGGAAGCACCTTCAGCCGAACGGCATTTCGAAGCAGCCTCGTGTCCTGATTCGTGGGATCGCGACGCGGCCGCAGCCGGAGGGCGCGGCAGAAGGCCTCGACCTCCGACCGCCTGACGTCGATCAGGGGCTGGACCTCTCCACCGAGAGCCGGCTCGATCCCTCCCAGCGCGTCGAGCCCTCCGCCCCGGATGAGGGAGATCAGCACCGTCTCCGCCTGGTCGTCGAGGGTGTGGCCCTCCGCCAGGCGCTCGCTCCCGATCTCCCGCCGGACCTCGGCCGAGTAGAACATGCGCATCGTGCGCGCCCACGCCTCGATCGACTCTCCGTCCTTGGGGTCGAACTCGCAGACGCGGAGATGGAAGGGAACCTTCAGCCGGCCCGCGAGCCGCCGGACGTACTCCGCGTCCTGGTCGGAGTCCCGCCGGAGACGATGGTCGAGATGGAACACCTCGAGGTCGATCCGAAGCAGCCGACGCAGGCCGTTGAGAGAGTTCAGCAGACACACGGAGTCTGGGCCACCGGACACCGACACGAGCACCGTCTGCCCGGGAAGAAACATCTCGTACCGGCGTGCCGTGGCCGTGACCCGCTCCAACACGCGGGCCACCGCCGGCGGTGACATCAGCTCCCGGCGACCCGGGCCAGCCAGAGCTGTGGGTTCCCGACCTCCTCAAGCGAGGGCAGGTTGTCCTCCCGCTGCCAGACGAGATTGAATCCCTCGGTCCCGGCTCCCTCGACGGCTGAGCGAACGAAGAACTCCCCGGTGTCGTATTGGCGGATCTTGGACTCGAATCCGATCGCGCGCTGGAACGTTCGCTCCATCCCGCCGGTGCGCCGCCGGTCCTTGAGGCTGCCACGCATCCGCTCCAAGTCGCGCACCCGGCCGACGGCCACGGAATTCATCACGTACGACGCGTGACCCTCGAGGAGCGACATCAGCGATTGCATCTTGGAGAACAGTTCGCGCTGCTCCGGTGTCATGAGCAGGAACAGCGCGCCGGGCCCGCGCCACTCGCGTCCCGTCCGCGCTTCCTCAACAGCGCGGCGGAGTTGATCCAGGAGCTGGCGGGTATCGAGCTGCACGGTGTCGAGGTAAGCGTCGACGAGCCCCGACAAGTAGGGCCGGAGCCATGGGGTGGAGCCGAATTGCACCCGGTGCGTGACCTCGTGGAGGGCCACCCACAGGTGGAAGTCGTGTGGCGGAAGATGGAACCGGCGCTCCACCTCGGCCAGGTTGGGGCCCACGAAGTACAGCAGGCCGTCGTCGTCGGGCGGGAGGAACACGTCGTACTGGCCCAGCACCTTGCGGGACACGTAGCCGAGCAGGACGCCCACCTGGAAACCGAGCGCCTTTCGCCGCAGTTCGGAACGGGACCGATTGTCCGCGAGGATCCGGCGGGCGAGCGGCTCCAACAGCCGCTGCAACCCCCGAAGGTTGGTCGAGACCCACTCGCCTCGAGACATGACCCACGCCCGGGAGCGGAACCCCGTCACCGACAGGCCGGTGAACTCCGACACGAGTGACTCGGCATGCGGGACGATCTCGGCAAGGTCTTCGCGCAGACGCGCGCGCTCGATCGCATGAAGCGAAGGACCGCGGCCTCCCACGCGGCGGCCGATGTCGACGGCGGTTCCCCAATCGACCAATCGGGCCGCCTGCGACCCCATGGACCAGTCGACCTTGGTGGTCTCCATGACGTCCGGCGCTAGCCGGCAGCCTTCTTCCGGGCGGCGATCATGGCGGCCCGCTTGGCCTGTCCCTCGGCCACGCGCCGGTCCGTGCCCTTCCCCAGGAGCTCGGCCAGCGTCTTCTCGTACGTCTCCTGATCCGGCGCAACCTCGACGTGTTCGGTGGGGGCAGGCGCGGGGGCAGCGGCTGGTGCAGCAGCGGGTGCGGGGACAGCGGCAGGTGCAGCAGCCGGGGCAGGTGCCGGTGGGGGGGCTGCGGCTGGCCCGGCTGCGGCTGGCGCGGCTGCGGCTGGCGCGGCTGCCGGGGCGGGGGCCGGCGGGGCAGCGGGTGTGGGGGCCGCTGCGGTCGCTCTGACGATCGGGGCCGGCGCCATGACGGGTGCGCCGGTGATTTTGACCGGCCGCCGCACTTCCTTCCCCGGCTCGAGCCGGGGAGCCTTGATCGATCTCCTTCTGCCCTCCTCGCGTTGGAACCGCGGCGCGAACCGCAGGTACCCGAATACGATCAGGACGGTCACGACAACACCCAACACGACGAGCGCCACAGCCATGCCGTAAACCCATCCACCGGTGTTGATCGTCGGGGTCACGCTCGGATTGACGGACACCTGCGCCAGCATGCGCGCGATTCTAGCAAGGACCTGTGGATCGCCGGTGCCGAGCGCGGTCACCCGCCGTGCGCATGCGGGTGCGCCATGGCCTGGCCGAGGGCCTCCGCCAGGCACTGATGGCAGATCGGCGACCGGCACACGGATCGCTCGCAGAACTCGCAGCGATCGAGGCTCGACTCATACGTCGCACAGGCCATGGCCACATCGCGCTCGATCATGTTTGCCCTCCGTCGGAATGGTGCTCCCGCTCGTGGAGCTCCAACGCCGCCTCCGCCGCATCCTCCCGCCGCAACAGGCCGACTAGCCTCCCGTCGGACGTGGTGATGGGGGAGCTCTCGAGGTCGTGTTCCATCATGAACGCAGCCATCTCCTCGATGGAGACGAACGGCCGGAAGGTGCTTGGGCCCGGACGCATAGCCTCCTCGATCCGAACGTCCGGGCTCGCCTCCAACTCCTTCGACCGGAGCAGGCCGAACACCACGCGTTCCTCGTTCAGGACCACGCACGCGTCCCACCCCGCCCCCCGGGCCCGGTCCCGCACATCGCCGAGGCGCTCGTCCAGGCGGCAGGTCGGGACGTCCTTGCGAGCGATGTCCCCAGCGCGGGGACGTTGCGCGTTCGTACCCTCGGAGGGCAGCCCCGCCGCCAGCCAATCGAGCTTCCCGTCCTCGTAGTCGAACACCTCGGTAAACCCGAAGCTTTCGAGCCGCCACGCGGCTCGTGGGCTGAGGTCTCAGGCCGAGTCCGAGCAGTACACGACGACGGGCCTGCCCCGGTCGAGCGCGCTCCGGGCTTCCTCCTCGAGCCGGCGAAGTGGCATGTTGATGGCGCCGGGAAGATGGTCATTCTCGTATTCGTTCGCCGGGAGGACGTCGACAAGCTGGGCTCCCCCGTCGACGAGGCGGCGCACCTCGTCGCGGTCGATGGGTCGGGGCATGATCGCCTCCTCGTTTGATCCCCTGCCGTCCCGCTCGGAGCCGGAGGTGGGATTCGAACCCACGACCTACCACTTACGAGGCGGTTGCTCTGCCTGGCTGAGCTACTCCGGCGGGTGGGCCGAGTGTACCCAACCCGGCCGGGCCGGCCGCACTTGGAGATAATGCAGGACCGCATGCCGAACCGAGAGCGATCGCGAGGGGCTCCAGCCGTGGGCCGGGTCATGGTGGCCACGGATCGCTCGGAGACGGCCGACCGCGCGGTGGGATGGGCCGCCACGCTGGCCGACCGGTACGGCGCGGAACTCTATGTCGTGCAGGTGGTGGTGCCCTCGAACCCGGCTGCCACGCAGTACGGGGCGGCGGAGGCGACCCAGGCCGGCGCGGCGGCCGACGAGCTCCAGCGGTACGCCATAGGGCTGGCGGGGGAACGCGGTCGGTCCCGGGTGATGATCGACGACGACCCGGCCATGGCCATCGTGCGAGCCGCCGAGGAGGAAGCGGCCGACGTGCTCGTCGTGGGGAACGCCGGCATGGCGGGCCGCAAGGAATTCCTCCTCGGGAACGTCCCGAACCGAATCTCTCACAACGCTCGATGCACCGTGATCATCGTCAACACCATCTCGCCCGATGGGGACGTACAGGTGATCCGGCCCCGGACGGCCATCCGGGCCGGAGAGTTCCCGCAGACCGAACCGCGCCTTGCGGCCAGGGGGACGCGGATCGCCGCTGTGATGGCCAAGCACGGCGTGAAGGCGCTCTTCGGCAGGCCCGGGGAGGACGGCGCCACCGGGCGCCGGGCTCAAGCGCGTCACCTCCGAAGCGCGCTCGAAGAGTTGGGACCGACCTTCGCCAAGCTCGGACAGGTCCTTTCGACCCGCCCCGACCTGCTGCCCCCCGAGTTCATCGAGGAGCTCGCGACGCTGCAGGACAACGTGCCGCCACTCACCGAGGAGGAAGTGGTGCGGGTGATGGAGCAGGAGCTCGGCGTGCCGTGGGAGGACGTCTTCGACACGATCGACCCAGCGCCGTTGGCGGCCGGGACCATCGCCCAGGTTCACCGAGCCACGTTGACCGATGGCGGGCGCGTGGTAGCGAAGGTCCAGCGCCCGACGGCCCGCGAAGAGATCGAGCAGGATCTGGCGCTGCTCGAACTGTTCGCGGAGAAGGTCGCCGATCGTCCTGGGTTGAAGCAGGTCATCGACATGGGCGCGGTCTTCGAGCACCTCTCTGCGTCGCTCCACCGTGAGCTGGACTTCCGCCAGGAGGCCTCCAACATCGAGCGGATGGACCAGGTCCTGAAGTCCTACTCGCGCCTCGAGGTCCCCGACGTCTTCGGCGGGCTGTCGACCTCGCGACTGTTGGTGATGGAGGAGATCGAGGGAATCCCGATCTCCAAGGCCCCCCAGGGATCCGAACGGAAGGAGGCCGCCCGGCAGCTCCTGGAGAGCTACTACAAGCAGATCCTGGTCGACGGGTTCTTCCACGCGGATCCCCACCCCGGGAACCTCATGTGGTGGAAGGATCGGATCTACTTCCTGGACTTCGGGATGGTCGGCGAGGTTGGGGCCGACATGCGCGAGCAGCTGATGCTCCTGCTCATGGCGTTCTGGCAGGAGGACGTGGGGTTCCTCACCGACGTCTCACTCATGCTCGCCGGGGCCATCGACCGAAGCGACCTCGACGTCGCGAAGTTCCAGGAGGAGATCGGTGAGCTGATGGCGAAGTACCGAACGTCGTCGCTCGCGGACATCCAGCTCGGGCCCATCCTCCAGGAGATGACCGAGGTGTCGATCCGCCACGACGTCCCGCTGCCGGCATCGCTCGCACTGACCGGCAAGGCTCTGGCCCAGATGCAGCTCGCCACCGCGGAGCTCGACCCCGAGCTCGACCCGTTCGACGTGGCCGGGAAGTTCCTGATGCGTCAGGTCATGACGGGGATGGGGGCGAAGCTCGATCCCAAGGCGTTGTTCTATCGGTCACAGCGGCTCAAGGTGCGGTTCTTGAGGATGGTGGAGGCCATCGAGCGACTCATCGGGGCGCGGCCGGGCCAGAAGCTCGAGGTGAACTTCCGTGCAGCAACGCTCGAGGACACGATCCGCCGGGCCGGACGGAGGCTGGCCATCGGACTCACCGCCGGGGCTGCGGTCCTCGCCTCGGGGCTCACGGCGGTGTCGGAGCGGGTCCCGCCCTGGGTGCCGGTCACGTTCGGGGTCGTGGGGGGGTTGCTCACGTTGTCGTTGGTCGTGGACCTATTCGTTCGGCGCCGCTAGTCGGCGAAACCGCTCAGTCGTCGACGTCGGCGGACTCGATGTCCGAACCCATGCCCTTCAGCGCCGTCGGCTGCGACGGCTTCGCCTTGGTCTCGCCCCTGCGGATGGAACGGACGACCGCGCGCTCCAAGAAGAACGCGACGACGCCCAGGATCAGGCCGACGCCCCACCGCTCGATCCGGCGGAACGGGCTCTTCCGTTGGTTCGTCCGTCTCCTCGGCGACTCGGCCATGGGGCTATTCCTTCTCGTACAGGACCCGGAACGCCTCCACGGCCTCCTGGCGACCCTTGACCTGACGGTGGCCGATGGGCTCGACCGTCACCTCCGGCGCCGCGGTCACCGTCGACACCGACGCCACGATCTCGCCGCCCGCCGCCTCACTCTGGAGCCGCTGGGCCACGTTCACGGCGTCGCCGACGACGGTGTATTCGAGACGGCCGCCGCCACCGATGGTTCCGGCGATCACCATGCCGGTGTTGATGCCGACTCCCATCCGGAGCTCGCCCAGCGAGCCACTCCAGCCATCGCGGTTCAACTCGGCCTGCTTCGTCTGCATGGCGATAGCGCACCTGAGGGCCTGGGCGGCGTGGTCGGAGAGGGGATACGGCGCACCGAAGATCGCCATCACCGCATCGCCGGCGAACTTGTCGATGGTCCCCCCATGTTCGGCGATCACATCGGCCATTGCACCGAGGTGCCTCGCCAGGACGTCGGCGATCTCGGCGGCCGAGAGCTGTTCGGCGATGGCCGAGAACCCCCGGATATCCGAGAACAGCACGGTCACCTCGAGCTCCTCCTGCGTCAGGGCAACCCCGGACTCCAGCTTCTCGGCGAACTGCGAGGGCACATAGGAACGCAGGGTCCGAGCGGCGGAGGCCCGGTCCACCACGGCGGCGTGCAAACGCTTGAGCTCGTCGACCGCAGCTCCGCTTTCCCCGGCCGTCGCGGCCAGCCGGCCGAACAGGTCGCTGACCCTGCGATCCACCGCCTCCTGGGTCGTGCCAAGTGCCTCCGCCATATCCGCATACCCCAAGCCCCGGCCCATCATGTCGAGGATCTCCCGATCGGCGCCTGCGGTCTCGCGCCGTCCGGACAGTCGCTCGGCGATCAGGGGATCGACCGCCGATCCCCCCTGGGCGACCTCCCGAATGGCCCGGACCAGCTCGTCACCCTGCGCGATCCGGTCCTTCAGCAGGTAGGCCAGCCCGCTCTGTCCCCTCCCCAGCAGCGCGATGGCGTAGGCCTCGTCGTCGTGCGCCGAGAGCACGACGACGCCGGTCTCCGGATGCTTGGAGCGGATCTCGTGGGCGCAGTCGATCCCCTCGAGCTGGAAGTTCGGCGGCATCTTGATGTCGGTCACCACCACGTCGGGCGTCTGCTCGTCGGCCGCGATCAGGAGCGAGGGGGCGTCCTCGGCCACGCCGACGACCTC
>DATDKZ010000135.1:0-12318 GCA_036519575.1 Actinomycetota bacterium
TCGGCGTGGCCGTCGTGGGCCGGGACGTCCGGACCCTTGATGTGGACGTACAGGGCGTCGAAACCGTCCAGGGCCTCGGAGGCCAGGGCCGCCCACCGCGCGTAGTCCGCCTCCATCGATAGGCGAGGCGCGTCGACCGGGTCCATGCCGAGGAGCATGGCGATACCCCGCTCGACGGGCATCTCGACGAAGCAGCCCCACGCCGGACCGAACCGGTCCCGGATGGGCTGCAGCTTGGGGACGTGGTCCCCGCCGTCACGGGTCAGGACGAGGTTGGACGGAAGCCTGCCGTCCCTCTTGCGCTCGGCGTTCACCTCCGACGCATCGAGGATCTTGGCCGCTCCCTCCACGAACGCGTTGGTCAGCTCGGCGGCTCGCCCGGCCGCATCGGTATCCTCCAACGGCTCGCACCGGGCAACCTCGAGCTCGAACGTCTCCAGCGCGACCCCCAGCGAGCCTTCCTTCCGATACGCGGGATCGGTGTTCGTCACCTGGGCCGACAGGGGCCCTCTCTTCGACCGGATCACGAGGACGCCCCGATGCTCCGCCGTGGATCGGAGCTCGAAGGTGGCGCCGGGAAGCTTGAGTTTCTCATTGACCTCGCTGGCCAGGGCCCGGCCCTCGTCCGACGACAGGTCTCGTCCAACCCGGCGGTCGATGATCCGGGGCCAGTCGGCGGTGGCGAAGTTCACCCGGTACGCCAGGTCGCCTCCGCGGAAGTCCATGCCGGCGCCCACGGCCTCGACGACGCCGCGGCCGGGGTGCTCCCCCCGAGGGTCGTAGCCGAGGATGGCGAACACGGCGATATCCGACTCTGGCGCGATGCCCTGGCCGACCGTGACGACGGTTCCGGTCCGCCCTTGCGCAGCAAGCGCGTCCATGAACGGGGTTCGGGCGGCCTCCAGCGGCGTGCGGTCTCCGAGGGCGGGGATCGGATCGTCACCCAGCCCATCGAGGCAGACGTAGAGCAATCGATACACGTCGCTCCCCTACCGGTACTTGACGATGAGCGCGAACTCCTCCGGGTCCAGGCTGGCCCCACCGACCAGTGCGCCGTCGACCTCGGGATGCGCCATGAAGTCGCGGATGTTGCCGGCCTTCACGCTCCCGCCGTACTGGACCCGGACCGCGTCCGCCACCTCTTTCGAGTGGGACGACGACAGCGTGTCCCGGATCAGGCCGACGACCTGGCCCGCGTCCGCCGGCTCGGCGTTGCGGCCGGTGCCGATGGCCCAGATCGGCTCGTACGCGATCACCAGCCGGGTGGCGTCCTCGGAAGCAACGCCCTGGAGGTCCCGTCGCACCTGGCCCGCCACCTTCTCCTCCGTGGCGCCGGCCTCTCGTTCCCCGAGGCTCTCCCCCACGCAGAGGATCGGCACCATGGCATGGGAGAAGACCGAGCGCACCTTCCTGTTCACGACCTCATCGGTCTCGCCGAACAGCTGACGTCGCTCCGAGTGCCCCACGATCACGTACCCGCACTTCAGCGCCTGCAGCATCGGCGGCGAGACCTCTCCGGTGAAGGCGCCCTTCTCCTCCTGGTGCACGTTTTGCGCGCCCAGGCCGTACGGCAGTCGATCGCTGTCGATGAGGGTCTGAACCGCGCGAAGCGCCGTGAACGCGGGGCAGATGACCACCTCCACGCGGTCGGCGTCGGACCTGTCGAGCAGATACGAGAGCTTCTGCACGTCCCGGATGGCCTCCAAGTGGGTCTTGTGCATCTTCCAGTTGGCCGCGATGATCGGCCGCCGTTTCGTCATCCCTCGACCTCCAGGACCTTCACCCCGGGGAGCTCCCGGCCCTCGAGGAACTCCAGCGAGGCGCCCCCGCCCGTGGACAGGTGGTCGAACCCATCCTTCAAGCCGAAGCGCTTGATCGCCAGGAGACTGTCCCCCCCGCCGGCCACGGAGTAGGCGTTCGACCCGGCGATGGCAGTGGCCACCCCTCGGGTGCCCGCGGAGAACGGCTCGAGCTCGAACACGCCCATCGGGCCGTTCCACAGGATGGTCTTGGCCTCGGCGATGGTCATGGCGAACTCCTCCACGGTGCGAGGACCGATGTCGAGCCCCATCAGCTCCTTCGGGATTCCCGATGCGGGGACGGTCGTGCGCGGCGCGTCGAGCGTCGGCTCGCGCGCCGCGACGGCGTCCTCCGGCAGCTGGATGACGACGTCACGCTCCTCTGCCCGCTTCCGAGCCGACAGCACCTCGTCGAAACGTTCCGGCTCCACCAGGCTCTTGCCGATCTCGCCGCCCTGGGCAGCGATGAACGTGAACGCCATGGCTCCCCCGATCAACAGGGCGTCCACCCGATCGACGAGGGCATCGACGGTGGAAAGCTTGTCCGAGACCTTGGCCCCGCCGAGGACCGCGACGTACGGGCGGGCCGGCTCACCGAGGAGCTTGGACAGCGCCTCGATCTCCTTCTGCAGCAGGCGTCCGGCCGCCGCCGGCCTCCCCTGCTCCACGAACAGGGCCGGGAGCGCGGCCACCGACGCATGGGCCCGGTGGACGGCGCCGAAGGCGTCGTCAACGTACGCATCGCCCAGGCGGGCCAACCGCTGGGCGAACGCCGGGTCGTTGGCCTCCTCGCCCGGGTCGAACCGGAGGTTCTCCAACATCACGATCTCGCCCGGGCGAAGCTTGTCGCACCGGCGTTCCACCGAGTCGTCGACCACGCCATCCGTCGGGTCGTAGCCGACGGCGCCGCCGATCAGCTCAGCGAGGCGCTCCGCGATGGGGCCCATCCGAGCACCTTCGTCGACCCTGCCCTTGGGTCTGCCGAGATGCGAGGCGAGGACGAGCGATGCGCCCGCATGGAGGAGCTCGCGCAGCGTCGGAAGGGACGCCGTGATCCGCGAGTCGTCCGCGACCTTGCCACCGTCCAGGGGAACGTTGTAATCGACCCGAACGAAGGCCCGTCTGTCGGCGACATCCCCGAGATCTTCCAGGGTCCGAAGGGTCACAGCTTGCTCGCGACCAGCCTGGTCAGGTCGACCAGCCGGTGCGAGTAACCCCATTCGTTGTCATACCAACCGAGGACTTTGACCATGGTGCCCATGGCCATGGTGGACAGGGCGTCGAACGTGCACGACGCGGGGGACCCGACGATGTCCGATGACACGATGGGATCCTCCGTGTAGACGAGCTTGCCCGCCAGCGGGCCCCGCTCCGCGGCCGACCGGTAGGCCGCGTTCACCTCCTCGATGCTGGCCTCGCGGTTCAGCGTAGCCACGAGGTCGGTGACCGAGCCGTCGGGGATGGGCACCCGCATGGCCAGCCCGTCCACCCTTCCCTTGAGGTGCGGGATGACCACGCCGGTCGTCCTGGCGGCGCCGGTGGAGGTGGGGATGATGTTGATCGCGGCGGCCCGGGCCCGGCGGAGGTCCTCGTGCGGGAGGTCCAGGATCCGCTGGTCGTTCGTGTAGGCGTGGATCGTGGTCATGAATCCCTGGTCGATGCCGAAGGCGTCGTCGAGGACCTTGGCCATGGGGACCACACAGTTGGTGGTGCAGGACGCGTTCGAGATCACGTTGTGCGAGTTCGGGTCGTAGGCGTCGTCGTTCACGCCGAGCACCATCGTGATGTCCTCGCCCTTGGCCGGAGCGCTGATGATGACCTTCTCTGCGCCGGCAGCGATGTGCTTGTCCGCGGCCTCCCGCTTGGTGAAGAGTCCGGTCGACTCGATGACGATCTGCGCGCCAAGCTCCTTCCACGGCAGGCTCGCCGGGTCCTTCTCGGCGAGCACCTTGAGCTCGTCGCCGTCGGCGAAGATGCTGGTCTCCGTCGCCGTGACCTCGCCGGGGAACGTCCCCAGCACCGAGTCGTACTTCAGCAGATGAGCGAGTGTCCCGGCGTTGGTGATGTCGTTGACCGCGACGAAGTCGATATCGATCCCTTGCTGCTTCGCCGCTCGGAAGAAGTTCCGGCCGATCCGACCGAACCCGTTGATGCCGACCTTGATGCTCATGCCGTGCCTCCTGCAGGGGCGGGGTTCACCGTCATCCTAGCCAATCCGGTGGGGCTCCCCTTCCGTCGGCGTTCCCGGGAAGCCCGTCGCTCCGCCTGTGGGATCAGGCGGACTCGCCGCGGTCCAGGTCCCGGTGGTCCACCGAGACGGGCAGGCCCTTGTCCCGGAAGAACGTGGCCAGCTCGTCGGCAACGACCACGGAGCGGTGCTGCCCGCCGGTGCAGCCCACGGCCACGGCCAGGTAGGCCTTGCCCTCGGCCAGGAACCCCGGGACCATGAATCCCAGCAGGGCCCGGAGCCGCCGCATGAACTCGCGATACGTCTGTTGCCCCTTGACATAGGTCCTGACACGATCGTCGGTCCCCGGCAAGGGCCGAAGCTCGTCCACCCAGTGCGGGTTGGGGAGGAACCGGACGTCGATCACGACGTCGGCATCGCGTGGCGTGCCGTACTTGTACCCGAACGAGATCAACGAGACCTGAAGGCCAGCCTCGGGCGGTGCGTCGGCGAAGGCGTCCCGGAGGCGGTCGCGGAGCTCGTGGGGAGTCAGGCCGGAGGTGTCGAGGATCAGGTCGGCGTCGCCCCGGAGGCTCTCCATCATCAGCCGCTCTTTCCGGATGCCTTCGATGACCCGGTCGGCCGGCGCCAGCGGATGGCGGTGGCGAGTGGCCGCGTACCGGTTGACCAGATCCTCGTCCGAAGCCTCCAGGTAGAGGATGCTGTAAGGGATTGAGAGGCCCTTGAGCTCCTCCAGGGCCCTGGACAGCTCACCGAAGAAGACCCCGCCCCGGGCATCGACGACGGTTGCGACCCGTCCCGGACCGCCGGGGCGGGCCGCCAGCTCGGCCATCTTGGGGAGCAGTGCCGGCGGGATGTTGTCGACGACGAAAAACCCCAAATCCTCCAGGCACTTGGCCGCCTCGGAGCGTCCGGCCCCCGACAAGCCGGTGATGATGGTGAATCCCGGCCCCTGCGGACGCCGCCGGATGGACCGGACCTTCCCCTTCGACTCGGGCTCGCGTTCGGCCGGCTGTCCCATCAGGCGCTCACCCGCCGCTCAGGCGCCGAGGGTGACCCGTGGAGCCGCTCGTGCACGGCCCGGGCGATCTCCGGCCCCACGCCAGGCGTCGCGGCGATCTCCTCCGCCGAGGCCCGGGACAGGCGGGCGAGTGAACCGAACCGCTTCAGCAGGGCCCTCTTGCGAGCGGGCCCGATGCCCTGCACGTCGTCCAACGACGAGGCCATCACCCTCTTGGAACGTTTCTCGCGGTGGTAGGTGACGGCGAATCGGTGCGCTTCGTCCCGGATGTGCTGGAGGACGAACAGCGCCTCGGAGCCCCTGGAGATACGCAGAGGGTCTGGCCGGTCGGGGAAGTACACCTCCTCCAGGCGTTTGGCCAGGCCGATGGCCGGGATGTGAAGATCCAGCTCGGCCAGGACCTTCGTGGCCACGGAGAGCTGCCCCCGGCCCCCGTCCACGACGATCAGCGAGGGCGGATAGGAGAATCGTCGCCGCCTCACCATTCCTTCCTCGCCGGTCGCCCCGCCCTGGTGATCGCCGTCTCCCCCGGCTCCGGCCCTCAGCCGGGCGAATCGCCGACCGAGCATCTCCTCCATGCTTGCGAAATCGTCCTGCCCGGGCACTCCCTTGATCTCGAACCGGCGGTAATCGGACCGCTTGGGGAGCCCGTCCTCGAACACGACCATCGATCCGACCGTGTCCGTCGGCCCGAGGTTGGAGATGTCGTAGGCCTCGATTCGAAGGGGCGCCTGGGGCAGGCCGAGGACCGTGGCCAGCTCGGTCAAGGCCCGCGACCGCGCGCCGAAGTCGGAGGCCCGGCGAAGCTTGTGCCGCTGGAAGTGCTCCCTGGCGTTCTGGGTGACCACTTCGAGCAGCTTGCGCTTGGCACCCCGGCGGGGGACCGCGAACGAGACGGGACCGCCCCGCCGGCCGGAGAGCCACCTGGCCAGGACATCGGCGTCGGCGGGCGTCTCGGGAACCAGGATCCGGGGCGGGACCTCCTCGCGCTCCATGTAGAGCTCGCGGACGAAAGAGGCCAGGAGGCCGGGGCGATCCAGCTCCTCAACCCGGTCCACGATCCATCCCTTCCGTCCCATCGCCCGTCCCTTCCGGACGAAGAACACCTGGAACGCCGCCTCGAGGTCGTCCTCGGCAAGGCCGACGACGTCGAGGTTCTCCGCCTGCGTGAGGACCATCTCCTGGCTCTCCAGGGCCCTGCGTGCGGCGACGAGCTGGTCGCGGAGCTTCGCCGCGAGCTCGTACTCCTCGCGCTCGGAGGCCTCGCGCATATCCCCCTCCAACCGCCGCAGAACCGGCCGCTCGTTGCCGGACAGGAAGTCGGCCAGGGCATCGACGTGCGCGCGGTAGGACTCCTCTGTCACGCCGGTGACCTCGGGCACGCATGGGCCGGCGCACCGCCCGATGTCGTAGTACAGGCAGGGCCGGCGGGCCCGGGCCCGCTGGTCGAAGAACGCGTTCGAGCAGGTACGAACGGGGAACACGCGGGTCAGCGCATCGAGGGTCTCGCGGATGGCGTACGCGTGCGCGAAGGGCCCGAAGTACCGGACCCCTTTCCGCCTGGATCCCCGCACGACCTGGGCCCGGGGCCACCGCTCGCCCACGGTGAGGGCCAGGTACGGGTAGGACTTGTCATCGCGGTACCGGATGTTGAATCGCGGAAGGTGCTCCTTGATCAGGTTGTACTCGAGCATCAGGGCGTCGACCTCGTTCGACACCACGATCCACTCCACCGACTCGGCGGCCGCCATCATGGCCTCGGTCCGGGGATGGAGCGGTTTTCCCCAATAGCTCGCCAGGCGCTTGCGGAGCGAGGTGGCTTTGCCCACGTAGATCGCGCGAGCCACCGCGTCCCGGAACAGGTAGACACCGGGCGCGTCGGGGATGGTCGAGGTGTCGAGGCGGGCGACGCTCACGTACCCATTCTATGGGCGGGACCTGCGGCCTTCGGGGAGCGCGGCCGCACCTCCACGCCTATTTCACGACCACCTGCCCGCTCATCGTCGGATGGACATCGCAATGGAAGTAGTCGGTGCCCGACTCCAGCGCCGGGATCGTGTAGGTGACCTTGTCCGGGCCCGTCACCACGTCCCCACGGAAGAGCGGGCTGGTCAACTCGGTCGAGCTCGGGTAGATGGCGATGTTGTGCTGGATCCCTGCGTCGTCATTGCTGAAGGTGATCGTGGACTTCGTGCCCGCCGTCAGGGTGATGGTGCCCGTGTCGAACGCCAGCCCCTGCGCCGTCACTTCCGTCGTCGTGGCTGCGCCTCCGCCTCCGCCTCCTCCGCCTCCCGAACCACCGCCCGCGGAGCCCCCGCCGCCGGCGGTGCCGCCACCGCCGCTCACCCGGAGCGTGCCGTTCATCTGGGTCGGGTGCACGTCGCAGTGGAAGTAGTACTCGCCCGACTTCAACGCGGGCACCTTGTAGTCGGCGGTTGCCGGGCCGGTGATGATCTGCCCTTGCTCGATGGGGTGGGTGAGGTCCGTCGCGCTGGGATAGACCGACACGTTGTGCTGAATCCCGCTGTCCTTGTTATCGAAGGCGATGGTGAACGGCGCGCTTGCGGGGGCTTCCATGCAGTTGGTGTCGTAGGCGATGCCCTGGGCCACGATGTCCACCACTCCGTTCGATGCCTTCGTGCACTCAGTCGTCGGCGGGGTGGTGGTCTGCGCGGCGGAGGGAGTCGGGCTGGGGACCGCGAGGTCCAGCCCGCTCACTTCAGCGTAGGTCCCAAGCAACAGGTCCTGCGACGTCTCGGCATACCAGGCAACGTAGACGGCCGAGCCGTCGGACGTCGCGGCCACGGCTGGCAGGATGCCGCCGTTCGTGCCCTGCAGCTCGATCGGATCGAACCTCCCGTCGGTGGCCGAGGCCAGGCGCACGCTGTCGGTGCCTGGGTCGTACCAGGTGACGTACACCTGGCCGTTGTCGTTCGCGGCGATCCCCGTCGAGCGCCCGGCGAGGTTGGCCCCCGTGCCCACATCGGCCACGGTGCCGGCCTGCCACGAGATCCCGTCCTTCGACGTGGCCGCGTGCACCTGGTCGCCCGCGTAATACGAGACGTGGATGGTTCCGTCCTTCCCGGTGGTCGCTGACAGCCCGTAGCCGTCGGCGCCGGACTCGACGGTCGAGAAGGCCCAGCCTCCCTCCTCACCTCCGCCCAGCTCCGCCGCATACACGCTCGATCCGTTCGAGTACACCACAACGGGCTGGCCGGAGGCGGAGATGGTGGTGGCGACCCGGTACGGTTGCGACGGACCAGACCTCCGCGGGATCGTGTTCAGCACATCGGTCTTCCACGCCCCGGCGACCATCGTCTTCACCGTGAGCTCTTGGCCCCGGGGTGTGGCAAGGATGAACGCCACCCACGGCGTTCCTGACGGTGTCACGGCCAGGGCCGGAGATCCAAGCGGCCCCGCCCGCTCGAGGCGGGGCTTCATGGGCTGTAGCAGCGTGGCGGCGAATGCTGTGTCCGCGCTCTGCGCGTACCAGAGGCCCGTATCGGCGGCCCAAGCCACGTGGAATCCCCCCGACGCATCGATGGCCAGCGAGGTCCCGTTCACGTTCTGCGGCGTGATGGACTTCACCGGAGCCACCGTGGCCGGACCGAACGGCACGCTGACGTTGGGGATGGGGGCCTGCATGGCCACCGCCCCCCGCGTCCAGATGCCATCCTTCGTGCTGGCCAACAGGACGGCGGGAAGCGAGGGCGCGCCGATCGGACGGGTGGGCGCGATCTCTCCCTCCTTCAGCTCCGGTAGGAACCCGAAGTATGAGATGTACGGCGTGCCCTGGGCGTCCACCGCGGCGGATGAGCCAAGGCCCACGTCGTCCACGAAGTCGGCGACCTGCGGGACGAACTGCTTACCGGAACCGAAGGTGACGCTCGGCGGGGTCGGGGTGGCACACGCCGCCGCCATGATCGTGAGGACGAAGACGGCCGGAAGGACCTTCCTGGACATGAGCGCGGGCCATGCTAGCAAGCCCGGCTGGTACGCGCGCCCGGGTTAAGCGTCCTGCGGGATCCGCTCTCGCTCCAACGGGAATGCCCCCAGCACCTCGGCAAGGAACTGTCCGGTGTAGGAACCGGCATTGGCGGCCACGGCTTCCGGAGGACCCTCAGCGACGATCCTGCCGCCGGCGTCCCCACCCTCCGGCCCCAGGTCGACGATCCAGTCGGCGGTTTTGATGACGTCCAGGTTGTGCTCGATCACGAGTACCGTGTTGCCCGCCCCGACCAGCCGCTGGAGCACCGCCAGCAGCTTCCGCACGTCCTCGAAGTGCAGCCCGGTCGTGGGTTCGTCCAGGATGTACAGGGTGTTGCCGGTGGCGCGCTTCTGGAGCTCTGAGGACAGCTTGATCCGCTGGGCCTCGCCACCGGACAGCGTGGGCGCCGGCTGTCCGAGCTTGACGTATCCGAGGCCGACGTCCGACAGCGTCTGAAGGTGCCGGCTGATGACCGGGATGTTGCGGAAGAACTCCAGGGCCTCGTCGACGCTCATCTCCAGGACGTCGGCGATCGAACGGTTCTTGTACTTGACCTCGAGCGTCTCGCGATTGTACCGATGGCCCTTGCACACCTCGCACGTGACGTAGACGTCCGGGAGGAAGTGCATCTCGATCTTGATCTGCCCGTCGCCGGCACAGTTCTCGCAGCGCCCACCTCGGACGTTGAAGGAGAACCGCCCGGGCCGGTACCCGCGGACCCGGGCCTCCGGAACTTGAGCGTACAGCGCGCGGATATGGTCGAACATGCCCGTGTAGGTGGCCGGGTTGGATCGCGGCGTCCGGCCGATGGGCGACTGGTCGATGTCGATGACCTTGTCGATGCGTTCCCACCCGACAAGACGGCGGTGCTTGCCGGGGAGGATGCGCGACCGATACAGCTTCTGCATGAGCGCTCGGAGCAGGACCTCCTGGACCAGCGTGGACTTGCCCGAGCCGCTCACGCCCGTGACGCAGGCGAAGAGCCCAAGGGGCAATGCGAAGTTCACATCCTTCAGGTTGTGCTCCCTCGCTCCCAGTACCTTCAGCCACCGTTCGCCGGGGGTCCTGCGGACCTGGGGCGTGGGGATCACGCGCTTGCCGGAAAGGAACGCGCCGGTCAGGGACCCGTCGTCGTCCAGCAGGCCCTTGAGGTCGCCCGAGTACACGATCTCGCCGCCGTCATTGCCCGCGCCCGGCCCGATGTCCACGATGTGGTCCGAGGCTCGGATGGTGGCCTCGTCGTGCTCCACGACGATCAGCGTGTTGCCCAGGTCGCGAAGCCGAACCAACGTGTCGATCAGCCGGCGGTTGTCCCGCTGGTGCAGGCCGATCGACGGCTCGTCCAGGATGTACAGGACACCGACCAGTCCACTCCCGATCTGGGTGGCCAGGCGGATCCGTTGGGCCTCACCGCCCGCCAGGGTGGCCGAGGCCCGGGCCAGCGCCAGGTAGTCGAGCCCCACGTCGACCAGGAACCCCAGCCGGGCACGGATCTCCTTGATAAGGCGTTCGGCGATCATCCACTCTCGCTCGGACAGGTCCACCTGCTCGAAGAACGCGAGCGTGTCGCGGATCGATCGCGTGGTCAGCTGGGCGATGTTCACCGCGCCGATCGTCACCGCGAGGCTCTCCGGCCGAAGGCGTGCGCCGTGACACGTCCGACACGGAACCTCCCGCATGTACTGCTCCAGCCGGTCCCGCTGGCTGTCGGAGTCGGTCTCCTCGTACCGGCGTTCGACGGCCGGGACGACGCCTTCGTACGTGGTCCAGTACGACCGTGTCCGCCCGTACCGGTTCCGGTATCGAACGTGGATCTCCTGGTCCGAGCCGTACAGGACGATCTCGCGGACCTTCTTCGGAAGCTTCTTCCACGGAGCCTTGGTGGAGAAGCCGTGGGCCTCGGCCACGGATTCGAGCACCCTGTACCAGTACTCGAGGCGGGTCCCGGCCCACGGGGCGATGGCCCCCTCTCCGATGGACAGCTCGGGATCGGGCACCACGAGCTCGGGGTCCACCTCCAGTCGGGTCCCCAGGCCGTCGCACGTCGGACAGGCCCCGTACGGCGAGTTGAACGAGAAGTTCCTGGGCTGGAGCTCGTCGAACGAGATGCCGTCGTACGTGCAGGCGAGCTTCTGCGAGAAGTGCTGCACGTCCTCCTCGCCGTCCGGCGTCTGCACCGCGATGGCCGCGATCCCCTCCGCCAGCTGGAGCGCCGTCTCGATGGAGTCGGCGACCCGTCGGCGGATGTCGGCCCTGGCCACCAGGCGATCCACCACCACCTCGATCGTGTGCTTGTAATACCGGTCCAGCCGGATGGACTCCGAGAGGTCGCGGATCTCGCCGTCGATCCGGGCCCGGGGGAACCCCCGGCGGGCCAGGTCGGCCAGCAGCTTCTCGTACTCACCCTTCCGGCCACGGACGACCGGGGCCAGGATCATGAACCGGGTACCCTCGGGCAGCTGCATGACCTGGTCGACGATCTGCTCCGGGGTCTGCCGGCCGATGGGCCGCCCGCACTTGGGACAGTGCGGATGGCCGATCCGGGCGTAGAGCACCCGCAGGTAGTCGTAGATCTCGGTGATGGTCCCCACGGTGGACCGGGGGTTCTTGGACGTGGACTTCTGGTCGATGGAGATGGCCGGGGACAGTCCCTCGATGAAATCCACGTCCGGCTTCTCCATCTGGCCCAGGAACTGCCGGGCGTAGGCGGAGAGCGACTCGACGTAGCGCCGCTGGCCCTCGGCGTAGATGGTGTCGAAGGCCAGGGAACTCTTCCCCGAGCCGGACAGGCCCGTGAACACGATGAGCTGGTTGCGGGGTAGCTCCAGCGTGACGTTCTTGAGGTTGTGCTCGCGGGCCCCGTGAATCACGAGCGTGTCGGTGGCCACGGGGAGATTGTAGTGGCGGCCCCGACAAGGCCCCGCCGTGCCTGGCCACCGACCCTCGGGCGGGGAGGCGACCTCGCGGTAGGCTGACCCCGTGACCGAGCGAGCCAAGCTGGAGAGACTGTCCTCGGCCGAACTGCACGACAGGGCCACCCGGCTGGCTTGGCGGCGACTCGACGTGGGGTTCCTGTGGGACCTGCTGAAGACGATCCCCGAGGCCCGGGCGGCCATCGGAGACGAGGAGCGGAGCGAGACCGACATCATGCGGCCGCTGGCCCTCCTGAACGACCTCGTCGACGCCGACCGCGGCACCCTTGCCGACGCCCTCCGCCCGCTGTACATCGCATATCTGGAGAAGCACGAGGGGCGCGACGACGGAGCCGAAGGAGACACCTGACGGACCCCGATGTGAATGGGCGATCTCAGGGCGTGGACCC
>DATDKZ010000136.1:0-26199 GCA_036519575.1 Actinomycetota bacterium
TGGAGAAGCTCCGGTCGCTCGGGTACCCGATCTCGTTCGACCGGGTCCGCGAGATCGCCGGCAGCGGCAACATCGTTCGACCTCACGTTGCTCAGGCGCTGGTCGAGGCCGGCGTCGTGGCCGACGAGGAGGAGGCCTTCGACCGGCTCATCGGCGACGACGGGCCCGCGTATGTCCCCAAGCACGCGCTCGCGCCCCTCGAGGCGCTCGAGCTGGTCCGCGGGGCGGGGGGCGCGTGCGTGCTCGCTCACCCGGGCATGTGGAGCGCCGAGGAACCGGTCCCCGAGGACCTCATCGAGGCCATGGCTGAGGCGGGAATGGCGGGCCTGGAGGCAGATCACAGTGACCACACGCCCGAGCAACGCGAGCGCTACCGGGACCTGGCCAAGCGGCTCGAGCTGATCGTCACGGGCGGCTCGGACTGTCACGGGACGCGGTACGACCCCGTACGTCTGGGGTCGGTGACCACCGATCCCGATCAGTTCCGGGCACTCCGAAGCCTCGCCGCCACGGGATAACCAGGTGCGGCCGACCGGCAGGCGCGTCCTGATCGTGGGGGGCGGCTACGTCGGCATGTACGCGGCCCTGGAGATGCAACGCGAGCTGTCTCGAGCGGGCCATGAGCTGACCCTGGTGAACCTGGAGAACTACATGCAGTACCAGCCGTTCCTGCCCGAGGTGGCCTCGGGCAACATCGAGCCCCGCCACGTCGTCGTCCCCCTCCGGCAGATCCTCAAGAAGACCACCGTCCTGGTCGGCGAGGTTCGGCACATCGACCACGGGCGGCGGGTGGCCACGGTGCGCACGCCGAATGGGGAGGACCTCGATGTCCCCTACGACGTCCTCGTGCTGGGGGCGGGCTCTCGATCGAGGGTCCTGCCCGTCCCGGGCCTGTCCGATCAGGGGGTGGGGTTCAAGACCGTGGCCGAGGCCATCTTCCTTCGCAACCACGTGTTGTCCCGGCTCGACGCCGCCGCCGAGGAGCCCGACGAGGACCATCGGCGGGCCGCCCTCACCTTCGTCTTCGTGGGGGCGGGGTACGCGGGGGTGGAGGCCCTGGCGGAGCTGGAAGACATGGCCCGCTCGGCGCTTCGCTACTACAGCGGCCTGCATCCAGACGACATGCGGTGGGTCCTGGTGGAGGCCACTTCACGCATCCTGCCCGAGCTGAGCCCCGATCTGGCCACATACGTGAGCTCGCGGCTGCGGGTTCGGGGGATCGAGGTGCTGGTGAACACGACCCTCGAGTCCGCCGAGGGCGCGGTCATGCGCCTGTCGAACGGGATGCACTTCCCCGCGGACACCCTCGTGTGGACGGCCGGCGTGAGGCCGGAGCCGCTCGCGGCCCGGTCGAACTTCCCAGTCGACGAGCGGGGACGAGTGCTCGTGGACGAGTTCCTGCGGGTCCGTGGCGTGGAGGCTGCCTGGGCGGCCGGGGACAACGCGGCGGTGCCCGACCTCGCGACGGGCGGGCTCTCCCCCCCAACGGCGCAACACGCGCTCCGTCAGGCCCGGCGGCTGGGCTTGAACGTGATCGCGTCGCTTCACGGGGAGCAGCTGGAGCCGTTCCGGTGGCGGAACCTGGGGCAGCTGGCCTCCCTCGGGCGGTTCAAGGGGGCGGCCATCGTGCTCGGGGTGAAGGTCACGGGGTTTCCGGCGTGGTTCCTCCACCGCACCTACCACCTGTGGATGATGCCCACCCTGAACCGGAAGGTCCGGATCGTGACGGACTGGACGGTGGGGTTGCTCTTCCCTCGGGACGTGACGCAGCTCGGTTCGATCCACCACCCACGCGACGCCTTCCACCGGGCCGCGCGAGGGGAGTAGCTCCGAGCGCCCTTCAGCGGTTCCGGTTGATCTCGGCGGCGGCCGACAACGTCGTGTGACTGCGCTCCAGGTCCGGCAGCTCGTGGCCGCCGGTGATCTCCTCGACCGCCCAGTTGGTCAGGTCGCGGATGGAGATGATCCCTACCAACGCGCCCTTGTCCAGGACCGGCAGATGGCGGATCCGAAGCCTGGCCATGTGCTCGGCGGCCTCGGCGATGTCGGTCCGGGGCTCGACCGTGTCGAGTTCGGTGCTCATGCGGTCGGCCACCTTGACGGCCTGCGGGTCCAGGCCGTCCGCGACCAGGTTGACCAGGTCGCGCTCGGTCACGATCCCGGCGAGCCTCTCGCCGTCCATCACGACGACGGAGGAGATGGCGTTGTCCTTGAGCAGCTTGGCGACGTGGGCGAACATCTGGTCCGGGGTGGTGGTCTTCACGGTGCTCTTCATCACGTCTCCGACCTGCATCGGTCACCTCCGTCCTGCTGCCGTTGGGACAGCCTCTCGAGGGTACCGGAACGGGGCGGCGAGGGTGAGATCCGTTCCGTCGCCCCCCGTCAGTGATCCGAACGCCCGGTGAAGTGGAACGAGTCCACCTTCAGGGCGGGAACGCGGGAGGCGGAGAAGAAGAACTCGCTGGCCAGCTCGCTGTCACGGCCCACCATCGACGCGGAGCGAAGGGCCTCGAGGATGGACTGGGTGAATCGGAAGTTCTTCACGGGGTGAGTCACTTCCCCGGACTCGATGAGGAACGTCCCGTCGCGTGTCATCCCGGTGATGGTGGACTCCAGGGGGTGAACGACGTTCGAGTAGTGGAACCGGGTGACGAGCAAGCCGCGGTCGGTCGAGGCGATCATGTCCTCCACCGAGGCCTGACCGGGCTCCATGAACAGGTTGAGGGGGAACGGACCCTCCGGGTTGGGCGGGGGAAGGGCGTGGCCGGTCGTCTCCGTGCCGGCCTGGCGGGCCGTGCGCCTGTCGTACACGCCGTCGATGAACACGCCGTCTCGGATCAGGTCGACGCGGCGACGGGGCGTTCCCTCGAAGTCGAAGGGGAGTCCGACGGTGTCGGGCGAGGTGGCGTCGTCGTAGATCGTGATTGCCGGCTGAGCCACCTGCTGCCCTTGCTTCCCGGAGAAGCAGGACCGCTCCTCGGCAAGCATCCGTCCGCCGAACCCGATCCAGGCCAGGAACCCGACCAGGGTGGAGACCGCCGCGGGTTCCAGGACCACCGGGTACCGGCCTGGTTCGAGGTCGATCGGCCGGCGGGAGGCCGCCGCTTTCGTCGCGGCCCGACGGCCTACGGCCCCGGGATCCACCTGAGCCAGCGAGGGGGCGAACGTCTCGGCGAAGCCACTCCCGCCATCGTCGGCGGTGACGACCGTGGTGACCGAGGCAAGGGTGGAAGGGGCCCAACAGAATTGGCCCTCGCTGTTGAGCACCGCGACCTCGCTGGCGGCGGTCTCGAACGCTCCGGAAGCCACCAGGCCTCGCCCGCACTCGGCGATGAGCGCCGCGACACCCTCGGCCCGATGGTCCGGGGTGATGGAGGCGGTGGCCTCATCGAACCGGTCGCTCTGGGGAACGGGCTGTGGGGGCGCGAGTCCGGGGAACAGTGGGTCGGGCGCCACCACCTCGGCCATCTCTCTTGCGCTCTCGGCCGCCCGTCGAGCACCCTCCTCGGAGAAGTCGTTGGAGGCGGCCACCCCGATGCGTCCGCCCTTCACCACGCGCACGCGGACGCCGGTGTCCTCCTGCCAGGTGCTCTGGTGGATGGCCGAGGACGCGAACCGGGTGAGCCCGGCCCATTCGTGGATGAACAGGACCTCCACGCCGTCGACTCCTGGCACGGTCA
The DNA here is from genome assembly GCA_036519575.1 of Actinomycetota bacterium. Lineage (GTDB taxonomy): Bacteria > Actinomycetota > UBA4738 > UBA4738 > HRBIN12 > AC-69. The sequence goes on from DATDKZ010000136.1 coordinate 3,681, forward strand.
GCGCCGGCTCGGTGACCGACCGCACCCGGTCGGGGCCGATCAGCCCCGGCATCAGCGCACCCCCACCTGGACGTTGCGGAAGCGGGCCGGCGACGTGCCGTGACCCACCCGGGCGGTCTGCGCGGGCTGCCCCTTGCCACAGTTGGGCGTGCCCCACAGGGTCCAGTCCTCCCGGCCTCCCACCGTGTCGCACGATCGCCAGAACTCGGTGGTGATGCCGGTGTAGTTGGGGTTGCGGTACATCTGCGTGAGTTTGCCGGCCTTGATGCGCCAGGCGATCTCGCACCCGAACTGGAAGTTCACCCGCTTGTCGTCGATGGACCACGACTGGTTCGTGGCCATGAAGATGCCGTCCTTCGTATCGCCGATGATGTCGGCGAGCGATCCCTCGCCGGGCTCGATGTTGATGTTGGTCATCCGGATCAGCGGGAGGTTCCCCCAGCCGTCGGCCCGCATGGCCCCCGTGGACGTGCCGCCGATCGCCCCCGCTGTCTCGCGGCTGGAGATGAAGTCCTGGAACGTCCCGTCGACGATGATGGGGACCCGCTGCGCTGGGACGCCTTCATCGTCCCAGCCGAACGAGCCCAGGCCACCCGGGATGGTCGCGTCTGCCGTGATCGACACGAGGTCGCTCGCGTAGCGGAGCCTTCCCCGATCGCCCGGCGAGACGAACGAGGAGCCCGCGTAGGACTCCTCCATGCCGAGCACTCGGTCGAGCTCCACCGCGTGGCCGATCGACTCGTGCACCTGGAGCTCCATCTGGCCGGAATCAAGGACGAGGGTGGTCACCTCGCTGGGACAGTCTGCGGCCGAGAGCAGCTCAACTGCCTCGGTCGCCATCCGCTCGGCCTCCTCGATCAACCCGAGCTTTGCGATGTGCTCCCAGCCGGCCGCGGCGATGTGGCCGCGGAAGGAGTTCGGGTACGACCGCCGCTGGAGCTCGCCCTCGGAGATGGCGGTGGCGTCGAGGCCGGCCCCCGAGTGCAGGACGGTCTGCTCGATCGCGCTTCCCTCGGAGGATGCGAAGGACGTCCGGACCCGGTACAGGTCGATGCCGCCCTCGGCGAACGCGAGGCCGTCGACTTCCTGCATCCGCCGGGTGGCCTCCATCAACAGGGCGACCTTCTCCTCCAGCGACACGTTGAACGGATCGTCCTGGAAGGGGCTGGCCCACGTACCCGTGACGGGCTCGATCTCGGTGAGCTTGACCGGTTCGCGTGGAAGGCGAGCCGCGGCTCGGGCGATCTCGACGGCCAGGCCGGCGGTTCGGGCGATCTCGGCGCCTTCGGGCCGTGCGGTGGCGGCGAACCCCCAATACCCGTCGACCAGCACGCGGACGCCGACCCCTTCGGAGGTCGCCCGATCGATCCCCTCCATCTCCTGGTTGCGGACCGTGATCGATTCGGAGTCCTCGTGGACGAACCGGGCGTCCGCATAGTGGGCGCCGGCGGCGCGTGCCGCCTCGACGGCCTCCTTCGCTACGTGGAGCATCATTCGGCGAACCTCCGGCGGGGGACGAGCGACGGGACCTTCGAGCGGCGGACAGCCTACCCGACGGCACCGACCCCCGCAGTGGGGGAGCTGGTCCACCCGGCCCGCCGACAGAACGAGGGCCGGACCTCAGGCTCTCTGAGAGAACGCGTACTCCTGCGCGACGGAGTCGCAGGGGTTCCCACGGCCGAACGTGATCCGCATCCCGGTCATGTCGGCGACGCACCAGAACGCAGTGGCCGTGTCTCCTCCCCACCGCTCCGGGTGCCGGCACAGGGCGTCGGGCGGGTTCTCGTGGTCGGACAGCATGGTCCGGAGCCGGTCGGCGGTCACCGTGCCCGGCTCCTGGTCGCGGAGGAGCTCCGACGCCCGTCGGTACCGGACGGCGGAGTGCACGGCGTACTCGGGGTCGCCCTCGTAGCCGAGCATGCCCTCGCAGACGTAGTGGTTCGTGTGGACCAGGTGGCCCCGTTCGTCCGGCTCGGTCATCTCCGCGGACATGGCCGAGCCCTCCACGTTCACCACCTCGCCCTCGCGGGAGACGAGCACGTTGTTGTAGGAGGATGCGCGATCGTGGCGGAGGGCCTCGCCGACCATCATGTCGATGGTCGGGCCTCGCAGCATGGACCGCACCTGGATCTCGCGGGGGACCCCGATCCGCTCGTCGTTCGGAGAGAGCTCGTTGCCGGTGAGCGACAGCCCCGCCGAGTTCCATCCCACGCTGATCCAGATGCCGTTGCCGATGGTGAGCACGACCGGATCACCGGTGACCTCCCACTCGATCGCCACGAGCTGCTCCTGGTACTTCCGATGCATGTCGTTGTTGTGGGCCACCAGGACGCGGTCGCCGACCGTGGCGGGCGGGACGGCGACCAGGTCGCTGCACCGGCCCTTGAGGGCGTGGGTGCGCGGCTCGTACCAGATCTCCTCGGTGGCGCAGGCAAAGAGCGCACGTGGATCGACCCCGGCGGCTTCCGCGGCCCCCTCGAGCTCATCCAGGTACCAGGGGTGCGCCTCGGCCGCGACCTCTCGGTAGCGATCGGCCAGGGACAGCTGGTCGGCACGGGTGCGGCCCTGGGGGATGTCGGCGTCGAACTGCACCGCCTCCTCCAGGACGGGAGCGCAGGCCGACCCGATCTGCGCCCCCACCTCCCGGTGGGAGCCCGCCACGTGGACCATGTGGATGGCCGGAGGCGTGGTCATACCGGGATCGTACTGCCGCCCGTCAGGCGGGAGCCGGCGGGGGCGGCGGCGGCATCGTCGCCGGTGCGGGGATAGTCGCCATCGCCTCCCTGCGGCGGACCGCGACCGCGAGGACGCCCAGCCCGTACACGACGGCCACGAACCACACCAGCCCAGAGACGAACGGGATGAGCGACGCCACGCGGACGATGGCCCATCCGGCCAGGAACGCCAGATACCGACTGGTGGGTGGCTTGAGCAGGGCCCGACCCAGGGCGAAGCACGAGGCGGTGTAGCCGAGCGAGTAGATCAGGGCGAGGCCGAGGAGGGTCCCGAGGCCGAACGGGATGCCCACGATGGTGATCAGGGCGATCACGGCCACGAGGGGAAGCCCGAAGAACAGGCCGACTCCCCAGCCGATCGACGCACCGACCCGCTCCACCGCCGCGAGGGCGACGGACTCGGCCGCTCTCGGCGCGAACAGGAGGAGCAGCACCCCGAGGATCAGGATCGAGACCGAGACGGCCACCCACACGGCGAACTGGCTGATCCAAGTGAACCGGCCGGTGATCACGTCGGTATCCACCCGCCGGCGGTCGCCCTCGATCGCCGCCCCGGATGCGACGCTCGGCGCCGACTGGGTCACCAGGTCCCCGCCGATCCGGGCCCCGGAGGCCACGGTGACATCGCCGTTGAACGACGTCACGTCACCGGTGACCGTCCCCGAGATCGACACGTCGCCGTGGAAGGAGGTGAGGGAGCCCCGGACCGTCCCCTCGATGGTGGCCGGCCCGTTGAAGATCACCACATCGCCAACGGTCTGGCCCGCCTGGACCGCCACCTGTCCGGTCAACACGATCTGAGGGTCGTTCTGTTCGGAGTCGGCGGCCAGGGCCGGCGCGGCCAGAGCCGGCGCGGCCAGAGCGAGGAGCGACAGCGCCGCGAACGGGACGATGACGCAGAGTGCCAGCACACGACGGGTCACGGTCATCTCGTCCCCTCCTCGTGAAACCGACGACCCTTGTACCACACCCATTTTCTCTGAACGAATCGGGGAATGACCGAACGTGACGAAAGGAGGTCGCGCGAATCGCGAACTCACCGGGTGCCTCCAGCAGGGGCGGTCGGTCTTCGGCCCGCAAGCGCAGCTCGTAGCCAGGGCCTGTCACACCCTCGCTTTACGGTTGACCCGTGATCGAACGCGCGCGGGCGCACCGTGGAGAACCGTGACCGACCTGGGCTCTGCCATCGTGGGGCTCGCGGCTGGGCTCGCCGCTGGTGCGGTCCTGATGGCGGCTCGGTACGGCGGCCACCGGTCGCAGGAGCACCTTGGCGCCAGCCGACTGGAGGCCCGACTCGAGGTCCAAGCCTCCGATCTCCGGCGGCTGGCCGACTCGGTGGGGGTACGGGATGCGCTCGCCGAGCGTCTCCATGAGGAGGTGGCCGGCGCCAGGCGGGCCCTTCACCACCTGTCGATCTCGGAGCGGCAGCGCCAGGAACGGGACCGAGAGGCGTGGACCGTCGTCCGGCGGCTGTCGACGGTCTTGGCCGGCGGTCCCCACCAGGGCCGAGCGGGGGAGAACGTGCTCCGCCAGCACCTCACCCAGCTTCCGCCGGGGATCCTGATCACCGACTTCAAAGTCAACGGCAAGGTTGTGGAGTTCGGCCTGTTGCTCCCCGACGGCAGGCGCCTGCCGATCGATTCCAAGTGGTCGGCGCTGCCGGAGCTCGAGGCATTGGAAGCTGCGGAGGACCCCGGCGAACTCGACGCCCGGGCCCGCGAGATTGAGCGGGTGGTGGCCCATCGCGCTCGGGAGGTCGCCCAGTATCTCGACCCCGCCCTCACGGCGCCGGTGGCGGTTGCGGCCGTTCCCGACGCTGCCTACGCGGTCCTGAAGCGGGCGCACGCGGACGCGTTCTCCAAGGGGGTCGTCATCGTTCCGTACTCCACCGCGCTCCCGGTGCTCTTGTTCCTGTACAGCCTGGTGGCCCGGTTCGGCGACACGGGCGATGTGCAAGCGGTGCTGGCGGAGGTGGGGTCGCTCCTCGATGCGATGGAGGGGATCCTCGAGAACAAGATCGCTCGGGCCGCGACCATGATCGGCAACGGAGCCGACGAGTTCCGCTCCCAGCTGGGCAAGGCCAGAGGGTCGGTGGCGAGGGCACGCGCCGCCGGCGCGGCCGAGCCCCGGCGGGCCGTGGCCGGGGCCACAGCTGACGTGCTGCACGCGCTGCCCTGATCCGGCCGGGACCCGACGCTGAGTACGAACCCCGCGCGACGAAGCCGGCGCTCTACGAGGACCCCTGGCACGCGTCCGTTGTGTACAGCAAAGACATGGCGCCTCGTTGCAATTGGACCGCAGCGCCGCTCGGACTCCGCCATTGGAGCCGGAGGAAGTTGCTGTGGGTGGCTGCTACCTGGTCCCGCTCGATCCACTGGTATGCGAACGAGTCGGGGCCGCCCTGGCCGGGCACGAACCGGGTCGGGCCGGGCTTGCTGACGAAGGTCTGTCCGCCCACGTTGGTGCTCAAGATGCGGAACTCCACAGGTGCTCCGGAGACGAGGGCGCTGACGTCGATCGCGATGGGGTAGATCGCGATGGGGTGGTCGCTGAATCCAGGGACGTTCGCCCAGTTGGTCGAGTCCGTGGACTGGGGCGTGGTCTGCCACACGGAGTCCATGCACTTCACGGGGGTCACGCCCTCGGTGGTCTGAGCCCCCACTGCCCACGCCACTCCACCCACCAGCGTCACCGCCGCGATCGCCACAACCAGTGTTCGCATCTGACCTCCGTTCCCGACCAGCCCACTGTTTCATCCAGTGAATGGACTGAGGATGGTACGTCCTCACGTAGATTCTCGAAAGGGATCCGGGGCGGCTCCTCCGATGCATGACATCTGTTGACATGTTCATGCAACATATGCATGAATATGCGGTATGAGTGGGACCCGCCGTCTGCGCGTCGCCGTCTTCGGTGCGTCGGGCTATGCGGGGGGCGAGCTCGTGCGGCTGCTGGCGGAGCATCCCAACGTGGAGCTCGGGTATCTGGCGGCGAACGACTCGGCCGGCCGCGAGCTGGCGGAGGTCCATCCTCACCTCGCCGCTTCACCCATCGGTGGCTGGGTGCTGGCTCCGCTCGATGCCGCTTCAGCGGCCGACCGAGCGTCCTTCGCATTCCTCTCGCTTCCCCACGGGGCCAGCGCATCCCTGGCTCCCGCGCTGCTCGAGGCCGGCCTCCAGGTCGTGGATCTCGCCGGCGACTTCCGGCTCCCGGCGGCTGCGTATCCGGATTGGTACGGGTTCGAGCACCCCGCGCCGGCCTGGTTGGACAAGTCGGTCTACGGTCTTCCCGAGGTCTTCGGTGACGAGATCTCCGGAGCATCGCTCGTGGCCAACCCGGGCTGCTATCCGACGCCGGTCGTCCTCGGCCTCGCCCCACTCCGTGCTGCCGGGCTGATCGGGCCGGGGCGGATCGTGGTGGACGGCAAGGCCGGGCTGTCCGGCGCGGGCAGGGGGCTCGCCGAGGCAACCTCGTACGCGGCGACAGAGGAGAGCGTTCGTCCCTATCGCTTCCCCATGCACCGGCACACGCCCGAGATGGAGCGAGCCCTTGAGCTCGCCTCCGGCATCCCCGCCACGGTGTCGTTCGTCGCGCATCTCGTCCCCGCTGTGCGCGGTGTGCTCGTGACGTGCTACGCAGCTCTGGAACCGGGGACGACCACGGATTCGTTGACCGGATGCCTCGCATCCGCGTACGCGGGCGCGCCGTTCGTGCGGGTCCTTCCTCCCGGCGACATGGCCGACACGAAGCGGACCCGCGGGTCGAACCTCGTCGAGCTCCAGGCGGTGGCGGATCGCAGGACCGGGACGGCCGTCGTCGCCGGCGCGCTCGACAACCTGGTGAAGGGCGCCGCCGGACAGGCCGTGCAGAACATGAACCTCATGGCCGGGTTCGACCCGACCGCCGGCCTGACGGCCACGGCGGTGTACCCGTGAGCGTGACCTTCGCCCGGGGGTTCCGCGCCGCCGGGATGACGGCCGGGATGAAACCCTCCGGCCGGACGGATCTCGGCCTGCTGGTGGCAGACGAGAGCCACTCGGTCGCCGGCCTGTTCACCACGAATGCGTTCGCGGCTGCGCCGGTCCGACTCTCCCGGCACCGGGTCTCCCGGGGCCGGGGCCGAGCGGTCCTCGTCAACAGCGGACAGGCGAACGCGGGGACTGGGCTGTCGGGGGACAGCGATGCCGAGCACTCCACCGCCGCCGTCGCCGAGCTGCTGGGCATCGAGCCCGACGAGGTACTGGCCTGCTCGACCGGCGTGATCGGCGAGCCGCTGCACATGGATCAGCTGCTCGCCGCGCTTCCCGGGCTGGCAGGCGCGCTCTCGCCGGAGGGCGGCGAAAGCTTCGCCGAAGCCATCATGACCACCGATACGGTCTCGAAGCAGGCCCAGGTCGAGCGGGGCCCCTACCGAACCGGGGGTTGCGCGAAGGGCGTGGGCATGATCGCGCCGGACCTCCACCTGGCCACGATGCTCGTGTTCGTGACGACCGATGCGCCCATCCCAGCGCCCGAGCTTCGAACACTCGCGGCCGAGGTGCTGGAACCGAAGTTCGAGTCGCTCAGCGTGGATGGGTGCACCAGCACCAACGACACCGTCCTGGTGTTCGCGAGCGGCGCCGCGGGCGGCGACCTCGTCCTGCCGGGGACATCCCCGTGGGAGGACGTCTCGGCGGCGTTGGAAGAGGTCGGTACATCGCTCCTGCTCCAGCTGGCCGCCGATGCCGAGGGGGCCGGCCACGTCGTCCTTGTCGAGGTGTCCGGGGCCGAGTCTGCCTCGGAAGCCCGCACGGTCGCGAAGGCGGTCGCCGACTCGTTGCTGGTGAAGACGGCCGTGTCCGGGGGTGACCCCAATCCCGGGCGGATCCTCCAGGCGGTGGGGTCATCGGGAGCCTCGTTCCTGCCGCAGCTGGTCGACGCGTTCATCGGGGACGTCCAGGTGATCGCGGGTGGGGAGATCCCCCCGGCGTACCTGGATGCGGGCCAGGCGCAGGCCCGGGCGGCCGTGAGAGAGCGCGAGGTCGTCATCGCGATCTCGGTGGGGAACGGTTCCGGCAACGGCCGGGCCCTCGGCGTCGACCTGTCGTGCGACTACGTGAAGATCAACGCGGAATACTCGACGTGAGCATCGGCTTGCCGCCGAGGATCCGGGAACGGACGGTGTCCAAGGCTCGGACGCTCCTCGAGGCCCTTCCGTTCATGCAGGAGCACTGGGGCAAAACCATCGTCGTCAAGTACGGCGGCGCGGCGATGGAACGCGTCCCGCTGTCGAGGACGTTCGGGAACGACCTGGCGCTGCTCCAGCACGTCGGCATCCATCCGCTGATCGTGCACGGCGGGGGGCCACAGGTGACGGAGGTCTCGGCCCGCCTCGGCCTTCCCACGACGTTCGTGGGAGGCCTACGGGTCACCGATGAGCCGACGCTCGACGTGGCCAAGATGGTCCTCGCCGGGAAGGTGAACACCGAGGTCGTCGGGACCCTCCTCGCCTGCGGGGTCCAGGCCGTCGGGCTCTCGGGCGTGGACGGAGGCTTGGTGATGGCCCGCCGGCGAGACCCGCCCGACCTCGGGTTCGTCGGAGAGGTGGTGCGGGTGAACGGCGGGGTCCTTCGGGCACTCATGGAGGAGCGGTTCGTCCCGGTGATCGCGTCGATCGCGATCGGGGACGACGGACAGGCCTACAACGTGAACGCCGACGTCGTCGCGGCGGAGCTCGCGGTGGGCCTGTCCGCGGAGAAGCTCGTGTACATGAACGACGTGCCGGGGCTGATCGGTCCCGATGGCGACCTGGTCTCGGAGCTGGGAGTGTCGGAGGCCCTCGACCTGCTGGCCCACTCGGACGCCGTCGAGGGCGGAATGATCCCGAAGCTGGAGAGCGCCGTACGTGCGCTGAAGGCCGGTGTGCCACGGGTGCATTTCCTTGATGGGCGGGTAGAGCACGCCCTGGTCCTCGAGCTGTTCACGCCCGAGGGGATCGGCACGATGATCGCGGTGGACGCCCCCGGCGAGGAGGGGACGCCATGAACCGCAACGGCGGCGTCACCAAGGCCCGGCGGCAACAGGCCATCCTGTCGCTCCTCGGGCGGGAGCGGCTGGGCTCCCAGGAGGACATCCGGGCCCGCCTTCGTCGCATGGGTCTACCGGCAACGCAGTCCACCATCTCCCGAGACATCGAGGAGCTCGGGCTGGCTCGCGTGCACGATCACGAGGGCGTGCGCTACGTCGTTCCCGGCCAGGGCCTTTCGAGCGCGACGGCGAGCCTGCTCCGGCACGCGCTCCAGGAGTTCGCCCTGTCCTTCGTCGCGGCGAACCGTCTGTTGCTCGTGCGGACCCCGCCCGGCGCGGCGAGCGCGCTGGCGGAGGCCATCGACACCGGTCCGGTGGCCGGGGTGGCCGGGACGGTGGCCGGCGACAACACGATCCTGGTCGTCCCGGCGGACGGGGTCTCGGCCCGCTCGGTGGAACGGGCACTGCGAAAGGCCATGGCAGAGAGATGACCGGGGCGACGAACTCGATGGAGGACGAATGATGAGGCGGGCGGTGCTGGCGTATTCCGGTGGCCTGGACACCTCGGTCACCATCCGGTGGTTGGTCGAGCAGGGCTACGACGTCTTCGCCGTCGCGGTTGACGTGGGGCAACAGGAAGACGTCGGCGCCATCCAGGAGCGCGGCCTCCTGGCGGGGGCGGCCGAGGTCCGGGTCATCCCGGCCGTGGATCGACTCGCGGGGGAGTTCCTGACCCGGGCGGTCAAGGCAAACGCCCTGTACGAGGGGAAGTATCCCCTGGTGTCGTCCCTCGCCCGGCCGCTCATCGCCGACGAGGTGGTGAAGGTGGCCCGAGAGGTCGGTGCCGATGCCGTTGCCCATGGCTGCACCGGGAAGGGCAACGACCAGGTCCGATTCGAGGTCTCCTTCGGCGTCCTCGCACCGGACCTGCAGATCCTCGCGCCGATCCGGGACGCCGGCATTCCCCGAGAGAAGGCCCTGGGCCTGGCGGCCGAGTGGGGGATCCCGATCAGCCAGGTGGCGATGGCGTATTCGATCGATGAGAACCTATGGGGGCGGACCGCCGAATGCGGCCCGCTCGAGGATCCGTGGGTGTCGCCACCCGAGGAGGCGTTTGCCCGGACCGCCGCCATGTCCGAGCGGCCCTCCGAACCCACCGAGATCTCCGTCGGATTCGAGCGAGGCGTTCCCGCGATGCTCGACGGCGACCTCATGGCGCTCCCGGACCTGATCCGCGCCGTGGACGCGCTCGGCGGCCGGTACGGTTTCGGGCGGGTGGACATGATCGAGAACCGCAGGGTCGGGATCAAGTCGCGCGAGCTCTACGAGGTGCCCGGAGCGCTCGCGCTCATCGCGGCCCACCGGGCCCTGGAGGATCTGACCCTCGAGCGCGAGGTGGCCCATGCGAAGCCCGCGATCGAACAGCGGTGGGCTGAACTCGTTTACGACGGGTTGTGGTTCTCGCCGCTTCGCGTGGCGCTCGACGCATTCGTCGACTCGACCCAGGAACACGTGAGCGGCGAGGTCCGACTTCGCTTCTCGCCGGGTGGGTGCATGGTGACCGGGCGGCGCTCGGAGGCCTCGCTCTACGACATCGGACTGGCGACGTACGGTCCGGAGGACGCGTTCGACCATCGGCATGCCGACGGCTTCATCAGGTTGTGGGCCATGCCTCTGAAGGTGTGGTCCACTCGGCAGGGGTCCCGATGAGCCAACCGGATCCTCCCGGGACGGGGGCCAACGAGCTGCTCTGGGGTGGGCGGTTCGACACGGCGCCGGCTCCGGAGGCCGGTGCGCTGTCGCGGAGCCTGTCCGTCGACGTTCGCCTGGCGCCGCAGGACGTGGAATCCTCCGTCGCGCACGTGCGCGCGCTCGAGGATGCGAGATTGCTCTCCGCCGGCGAGGCGGCGGCCCTGGAGAAGGCGCTCCGCGAGGTGGGAGAGGAGATTGCCACCGATCGCTTCGTGTTCCACCCCGCAGACGAGGACGTGCATTCGGCCATCGAGCGGGGAGTGACGGAGCGCCTGGGTGCCGTCGGGGCCAAGCTGCATGCCGGCCGGAGCCGGAACGACCTGGTCGTCACGGACCTGCGCCTGTGGCTCCTCGCCGCGGCACGGCGGATCGACAGGGGTGCCGTCCGCCTGATGGGGGCGCTCATCGCGAGCGCGAGTGATCATGCCGACACGGTCATGCCGGGAACCACCCACGGCAGGGCGGCGCAGCCCGTCACGCTCGGCCACCATCTGCTGGCCCATGCCTGGGCGCTGCTCAGGGACCTCGACCGATTCGACCAGTGGGCGGCCAGATCGAGTGTGTCCGCGCTGGGGGCCGGGGCCCTGGCCACCTCGATGCTCGAGCTGGATCCCGTCACCACTGCCGGGCGCCTGGGCCTGGACCGGGCCTTTGCGAACTCGATCGACGCGGTGTCGGACAGGGACTTCGTGCAGGAGTTCGTGGCCGATGCGGTCATCCTCGGAACGCACCTGTCTCGGCTGGCCGCCGACCTCCTCCGGTGGACCGAGGAGTCGCTCGGGTGGGCGTCGATCGACGACGCCTACGCGACGGGGTCGAGCATGATGCCCCAGAAGCGGAACCCCGACGTCGCCGAACTCGCTCGGGCCAAAGCGGCACGGTTGGGCGGCAACCTCGTCGCGTTGACGACGATGCTCGCCGGCCTGCCTCTCGGTTACTACCGAGACCTCCAGGAGGACAAGGGGCCGGCATTCGATGCTGCGGACACACTCGAGGTCACGCTCGGCGCGTTGGCCGGATGCTTGGAGACGCTTCGTTTCGACGAGGTCGCGATGCGGGAGGCCGCCGAGGACGAGGCCCTGTACGCGACCGACATGGCTGAGGAGCTGGTCCGGGCGGGCATGCCGTTCCGCCAGGCCCATCGGCGGATCGGGGCGATGCTGAAGCGGCTCGACGCCGAGCACCGTTCGTTCCGATCGCTCGGACCCGACGAATGGAGCGATCTCGGGGTGCCCGAGGGCGGGTCGCTCCTCGATCCCGACAGGTCGGTGCGGGCGCGGTCGATGCCCGGCGGCCCCTCGCCGGCGAGCGTGCGGGCGCAGGCCCAGGCGATCGAGGCCTCGCTCGTGTCCCGGAACAACGATGCGCGGATTTCGTAGAAGTCTCGGTGGGAACGAAGCCGTGTCCCGCATTCGGCCGTAGACCTCGCAGGTCGCCAACGAGACGCAGGAGGTCTACGTGATGAGGCTAAATGGCCGAAGCAAACGCCCGGGTGTGCCGACGATCGCTCTCGCTGCCCTGCTCCTGGCGGCGTGCGGTCGCGGCAATAGCGGCACGTCGTCGGGGGGCGACTCCACATCGCCGTCGGGAACGGCGCTCTCTGTTCAAACGGACTCGATCTCCGGCATCGGCACTGTACTCGCGAACAACGCCGGCCTGACGCTCTACCACAACACGAAGGAGAGCGGGAGCACGATCGTGTGCACGGGAGGATGCGTTTCGGTCTGGCCACCGGTTCTCGTGTCGGGTTCGCTCCCGCAGGACACCGGGATGATCAAGGGAACATTCGGGACGATCATGCGTCCGGACGGGTCCACGCAGCTCACTATGAACGGCATGCCCCTGTACACGTACTCCGGCGACTCGGGGTCGGGCCAGGCCAGTGGCCAGGGGATCCAGGGCGTGTGGTTCGCGGTCACCCCCTCCGGCACGAGCACGTCGACCGGTGGGAGCGGCGGTTCGTCTGGGGGTGGCGGCGGTGGTTACGGAGGCTACGGGTCCTAGCTGTCATCGGCGGGCCGATCGTCGAAAGCGCTCCACCCGACCTTGTGAGCGCCCGCTTGACGGATCCCCACGATAGGGCGTGTGCTTCGCCTCGAGAGGATGTCGATCACGAGCCGAGCGAAGCCGCCGGGACCCAAGCTGTCGGGTCTGTCAGCGCTGCGAGCATTCCGACGTGATCCGATCGGGCTCCTGACCCAAGCCGCCACCTTCGGCGACGTCGCGTACCTCAAGCTTCCCCGCTTCCCCGCCTACCTGCTGAACCACCCCGACCTCGTCCACGACGTGCTGGTGACCGGGAACCAGAGGTTCATGAAGGGTCCGACGATGCAAGCGGCCAAGCTCGTGCTGGGGGAGAGCCTGCTGACCAGCGAGGGGGACGATCACCGGCGGCAGCGGCGGATGATCCAGCCGATCTTCCACCACAACCGGATCGAGGGCTTCGGGGATGTGATGGTGGAGCGCGCGACTCGCGCGTGCGAACGGTGGCGGGTGGGGGAGATCCTGGACATCCATCGAGAGATGGCGAGGCTCACGCTCGCCGTCGTCGTGGCGACGCTGTTCGGAACCGATGTCGAGGACGAGGAAACGCGCTCGGTGGGCCAGGCGCTGGCCCTCCAGCTCTCGATGTTCGGCAGGGCCTTCTCGCCCCTGTTCCGGCTATCGATGCGGCTGCCCCTACCGGCGAACCGGCGATTCGAGCGGTCCAAGGCGGTGCTCGACGCCGTGATCGATCGGATGATCGCCCAGCGCCGCTCGACCGGCGCGACCGGCGAGGACGTGTTGTCCCTCCTGATCCGGGCGCAGGAAGACGGTGCCGGGATGAGCGATGCACAGGTTCGCCACGAGGCGATGACGCTGTTCCTTGCCGGCCACGAGACCACATCGAACGCGCTGACCTGGACCTGGTACCTACTTTCCCAGCACGCCGACGTGGAGGCGAAGCTCCATGCCGAGCTGGATGAGGTCCTCGGGGGTCGACCGCCCACGGTTGCCGACGTTCCGCGCTTGCGGCTCACCGAGATGGTCCTCACGGAGTCGATGCGGCTCCTCCCACCGGCCTGGGCCATCGGCCGCCGGGCGCTGGTGGACCACGATGCCGGCTCGTACGCCGTCCCGGCCGGCAGCGTCGTGATCGTGTCCCCGTATCTCGTACACCACGACCCTCGCTGGTACGAACACCCGGAGGGGTTCGTCCCGGAGCGATGGGGGGACGAGGAGCGGGCCGGGCGGCACCGGAACGTGTATCTGCCATTCGGCGCGGGGCCGAGGATGTGCGTCGGCGAGCACTTCGCCAGGCTGGAGGGCGTCCTGGTCCTGGCCACCATCGCCCAGCGGTGGCGCCTCAATCACGTCCCCGACCATCGCGTCGAGCTCCAGCCGGTCGTCACGCTCCGGCCGAAGTACGGCATGGCCATGACGACCGAACGGCGGGGATGACGTCAGCGCCGGAGGGCACGGGCCGCCGATCGGACGACCACGAACGCCAGGACCACGATGGCTCCGCCTATCAGCGCTGCGGCAACCCCGATCCACCAATTGTCGTCGGCGAAATCGAATGATCGACCGGCCGACCGCTCCCCGATGTGGACGACCCACAGGACCGTTCGGACGGGGAACAGCACGAGCGTGCCGACCACGGACTCCACGAACCGCCGATTCACCCCGAACGGGACGCCCTGCCACAGCACCGTGTAGCCGAAGAACCCCCACACGGCCCCGATACCGGCCATCGTGGCCAGTCCCGACGACCTGGGGTACTCGTCCCGCAGCCCTTGGGTCCGCCCCGGCCGGGCCCCGCCGTCCTCGCCCTCGCTCACCCCGCCAGTCTCCCTGTTGACGGCGGGGTCCAGTAGGCTCATCGGGATGGGGTTCGCGAGCGCGCTCGTCCTGTTCGCCCATCCTGACGATGCTGAGTACATGTGCGGCGGGACCGTCGCCGAGTGGGCTCGGAACGGGACCGAGGTCCACTACGTGATCGTCACCGACGGCTCGGCCGGCTCGAACGAGCCCGGCAGGACCAGGGATGAGATCTCGGGGATCCGAAAGCCCGAACAGGAGGAGGCCGCACGGGTCCTCGGTGTCCGAACGGTGACGTTCCTGGACTTCCCCGACGGGATGCTCGAGGTGAACCTGGAGACCCGCAAGGCCGTGACCCGCGAGGTTCGCCGGCTCAGGCCCGAGGTGATTTTGGCGCCCGACCCGTCGAGGCTGTGGTTCGGCCGGCGATACATCAACCACGCCGACCATCGGGCGGCGGGCGAGCTCGCGCTGTGCGCCGTCATGCCGGACGCCCCCTCCCGGCCCCAGTTCCCCGAGCTCCTCGAGGGAGGGTTCGAGCCGTACGAGGTCCCGAACCTTTGGTTGTCCACCGAGGAACCCGATACGTACGTGGATATCACCAAGACGATCGACCTGAAGATCGAAGCCCTGACGAAGCACCGGTCCCAGGGCGTCGAGGACGACCTGCAGTGGGTCCGGGACCGGGCGAAGGAGCTGGGCGAGAAGGGCGGGATGGAGTACGCGGAGGGGTTCCTGGCGTTCTCCCTGAAAGAAGAGGAAGAGGAAAAGGAAGGATGATGGAGGACCCGGTCGACCCGGGGGACGAGGCCCCGGCCAGCCTTGATCCCGACGAGGCGAACAATGTCCGCGCGGACCTGGGCGACCTGCACGGGATGCGAGAGGTGTTCGGCCCCCAGGGAGTCAAGGGTGTGGTGATCGCCTGCCCCGATTGCGGCGAGAACCATTTCTACGAATGGGACCTCCTTCGGGAGAACCTCGAGCACATGCTGAAGACCGGTGAGCCCCGGATGCACGAGCCCGCGTTCGAGGTCCACGAGGACGAGTACATCCAGTGGGACTACGGCAAGGGCTACATCGACGCTCTGAGCGATACCGGGCTGCAGCCCGATCGTCAGATCCAGATCACCCGTTGCCCGTGGTGCGAGACGCCCTGCGACCAGGATTTCCAGTTCTGCCCGAGGTGCGGCCGGTCCCTGGCGGCGCTCCGCCTCTACCGGGAGCTCATGGCTCGGGGTATCGACGAGCGAGAGGTCCGTTCGCTCCTGGTCCGCGCGGGCTACGAGCCGTTCTGATCGCGTCCTCCTGCTGTGGCCAAGACCGAAGCGTCGCGGCGGAGCGATCGGTGGGCGGCAACCGGAGGCGGTCAGGGCAACGCGTGGGCCGTCGTCTCGGCCGCATTTGCCGCGCTCGGGCTGGCAGCCGTGGGGATGATCATCGCCGGCAGCTCCGGCGCGCAGCCCCTCGAATCGCTCCCGGATGGGGTGGCCGCGGGCCTGTACGGCTCGGTCCCCGGCTTCGGCCTGCTCGCGCTGCTCACCGGCCTCGCCGGTCGGAACCGCCCCCGCAGGGCCTGGTTGGCCTGGGCCGGTGCGATCGCGGGATCCCTCCTCCTGGTGTTGGCGGCGGTCGTAGCCGTCATCCTGCTGAACGCGTTCCTGACGCTCGGATGACCGCCGGGGGCTCGAGGACGCAGTCCTCGGGCGCCTTGTCCGTCCGCAGGCCCTTGAACGAAGGCGCTCGCATCTTCTTGGTGCTCTTCGTGATCTCCAGGTACTCGACCTCGCACACGATCTCGGGGCGGACGAACGTCGCGCCCTTGATCGCCTTGAGCTCGGGGTCGTCGGTGGGCGGCTCCGTCGTTACCACAGGCGTGAGCACTTCCATGACCTTGGCTAGCATCTTGTCTGTGAACCCCGTGCCGACCTGGCCGATCCACCGGAGCCTCCCGTCGTCGTAGGCTCCGACCAGGAGGGCCCCGAACGTCCCCGCGCGTCCGCCCTGGCCCGGTGTCCATCCCAGGATCACGCAGTCCTGCGTGTTCGTGAGCTTGATCTTCCTCCAGTCGGGCGAGCGCCGGCCCGAGAAGTACTTCGAGCCGTGGCGCTTGGCCACCACCCCCTCCAGGCCGAGCGACTGCGCCGCCGCCACCAGCTGACTTCCCTCACCCTCGACGAAGGTGACGAGCTGGAGCCGCTCGTCCTCCTCCACCACGGCCTGGAGCAGCTCCCGGCGTTCCTCGAGGGGCCGCTCCGTGAGGTTCCGGCCGTCCAGCCACAGGAGGTCGAACGCCACCAGCGCCACGGGGATCTGCTTGGCGATCCGTTTGATCTCGCGTTCGTTCGCCAGATTCATCCGCTGCTGGAGGGCCTCGAAGGAGTTCTTCCCGTCCTCGTCGAAGGCCACGATCTCGCCATCCATCACCGCGTTCACCTGATCCACCAGCTCGTGGATCATGTGCAGCTCCGGATACTGCGTCGCCACGTCGCGGCCCCGTCGAGTGATCAGCCGGGTCAGGTCCGTCGAGAGGAACGCGAGCGCCCGGATCCCGTCCAGCTTGGGCTCGAACCGCCATTTCGGATCGTCGAAGGGCTGATGGCCGCCCTCGGCAAGCATCGGTTGGAGCGAGGGCGGCTGGTCGATGAGCGGCGCGTCCTGATGACTGGCCAGGAAGACGAGCCAGTCCGTCCGGGTCTTCACCAGGTGGTACTCGAGGCCGCGGTACCGGCGGCCGAGGAGGCGGAAGCTCACCTTCTTGTCCGTCCACTCGATGAGCTCGTATGCACCGTTGTCGAAGATGCGGACCTCGCCGGCACCGTAGTGGCCTTCGGGGATCGTCCCCTCGAAGCCGCCGTACTCGAGCGGATGGTCCTCCGTCCGAACGGCCAGCCGCCTGTCGCCGAAGGCGATGGGGAGCCCTCGCGGCACGGCCCACGAGGGCAGCGCGCCGTCCTTCTCCAGCCGAAGGTCGTAGTGGAGCCGGGTGGCCCGGTGCTTCTGGATCACGAACGAGTTCCCCGGGCCCTTCGCCACTCCGGGGGCCGGCTCGGGCGTCCCCTCGAAGTCTCGCTTGCGGAGGTACTCGGCAAGCTTCGGATCCTTCGATTCGGCGATCACCTGCTCGCTGGTCCGGCGATCCTTGGGGTTCGACCCCTTCGCGCCCTTGGTGGATTCCTGGGTCGCCTTCGGGGCCCTCGCCCCCTTCGCGGTCTTCGTGCCCAGGGCCCTTTCGGAAGGCAGCGCCATGGCCTCCAGCGCGGTGCCGAGGTCCTGCGGTTTGGTCCGGACCCCGTCGAACAGGTCTCCGACCTTGGCGAACCGCTTCCACACCGTCTCGATGGTGAAGTCCGCCGGGGAGACCCCCCTCCGGACTTCCTCCCACGTGAGCGGGGTGGAGACCGTGGCCCCCGGCTCGGGTCGGAGTGAGTACGCGGCCGAGATGTTCGCCCCCGACCGGTTCATGTTGTGGTCGATGAAGACCTTCCCGGAGCGCTTCGACACCTGCCAGGCCATCGTCACCCGATCCCGGTCGGCCCGCTCGATCATGCGGCCCACCGCGCCGACGAAGTCGCGAACCTGCTCGTAGGAGTAGCCGGGCTCGACCGGCACGTAGATCTGCATCCCCGTCGCCCCGCTCGTTTTTGGATAGCCCACCAGGCCGAGCGCGTCGAGGGAGGCCTTCACGTGCATCGCCACCGCAAGGACGTCGTCGAACGTGATCGGGGGGAACGGATCCAGGTCGAAGAACAGATAGTCGGGCGATTCGACCGATCGGCACCGAGAGTGGAGCGGATGAAACTCGATGCAGCCCAGATTGGCCATGAACAGCACACCGGCCGCGTCCTCGACCATCAGATAATCGATGATCCCGGTCTTCGCCTCCTCGCTCTCCACGGGGCACCTGGGGAGCCAGTCGGGGGTGTGTGAGGGGGCGCTCTTCTCGTAGAAGAACGGGCCGGCGATCCCGTCCGGCATCCGCTTCATCGTGAGGGGCCGCTCGAGGAGGTGCGGGAGGATCAGGTCCGAGACGTTGAAGTAATAGGCGATGACATCGCCCTTGGTATAGCCCTCATCGGGCCAGAACACCTTGTCCAGGTTGGACAGCCGGAGCTCTCGGCCGCCGGCCTCCATCCACCACGCCTCCCCCCTCCGTTCGGCGGGCAGAGATATGGGGAACGTGACCGTGAACGGGGGTCCCGAGGCACGCTTCTTCGTCGGCGTCACCCCCGGATGGTATGACGACTGGGTGGGACCGCTAGAATCAGTGGTTCCTGGAATCGACCTTCCCTGGAGGTTCGCCATGCCACCCAGAGCCATGTGGAAAGGGGCCATCTCCTTCGGCCTGGTGACCATCCCGGTCGCGGTGTTCCCCGCGACCGAGGAGAAGTCGCTGAAGTTCAACCAGCTCCACGACGAGGACAGCGGCCGGGTCCGCTACAAGCGGGTCTGCGAGATCGACGGTCAGGAGGTCTCGTTCGAGCACATCGTGAAGGGCTTCGAATACGAGAAGGGCCACTACGTCGTGCTCACCGACGATGACATGGACAAGGTGCCTCTCGAGTCCAGCCGGTCCATCGACATCCAGCAGTTCGTCGAGCTCGAGGAGATCGACCCCATCCTGTACAAGAAGTCCTACTACCTGGTTCCCGACGAAACGGGCGCCAAGGCCTACGCGCTCCTGCGTACTGCGCTGTCCGAGGAGAGCAAGGTCGGCATCGCCAAGGTCTCGTTCCGCGACAAGGAGCACCTCGCCGCGCTGCGATTCGACGGCGACGTGTTCGTCCTGGAGACCATGTACTGGCCCGACGAGATCCGGGCGGCCGAGTTCGAGACCGCCCACACCGACGCCAAGGTTCGGCCACAGGAGGTCGAGATGGCCAAGGCCCTCATCGACAACCTGACCGAGCCGTGGAACCCGACCGCGTACAAGGACGAATACCGCGAGGCGCTCCTGGAGATCGTGGAGAAGAAGATCGCGGGCGAGGAGATCGAAGTCGTGCCGGAGGCGGCACCGGCTCGGGTGGTCGATCTCATGGACGCCCTGAAGGCCTCCGTCGAGGCGGCGAAGAAGAAGACCCCCTCCGCGGGGCCGAAGGCGAAGACGGGAGCGAAGAAGACGGCAGCGAAGAAGACCGCCGCCCCGAGGAAGAAGGCCGCCACCGGCTGAAGTGCCGGAGCCCCGGCCGGCTTCTCGGTCCCTTCGAGGGATAAGCTCGACGCCGTCGCCCGGAGGAGGACCGTCGTGAAGCTGGTCGTTGGCATCGTGAAGCCGTTCAAGCTCGATGAGGTGAAGGAGGCGCTTCGCGAGATCGGCGTGAACGGCCTGACCACGACCGACGTCGAGGGCTTCGGCCGCCAGCGGGGTCATACCGAGGTCTACCGCGGCGCGGAGTATCAGGTGGACTTCGTCCCCAAGGTGAAGGTCGAGGTCCTGTGCGACGACGACCAGGTCCAGGGGATCGTGGACGCCGTCCTGAAGGCGGCACGGACCGGCAAGATCGGCGACGGCAAGATCTGGGTGGTTCCGGCCGAGCAGGTTGTCCGGATCCGCACTGGGGAAATGGGGCCAGACGCGCTCTGAGATGGCCGACCGCTCGGCCCCGGCCGCGCGACTGCGGGACGAGCTTCGGGCCCTGGACAGCGCCTACTCGAGGGGCCGCCACGGACGGTGGTCGGCCACCCGCCGCTCCGAGCTCGTCGACGCATGCGTCGTCGAACTCTTCGGGGAGAGTCATGTGCCCCCGCGCGTTGCCCTGGTGGCGCTGGGAGGCTACGGCCGGGGCGAGCTCGCGCCTCGCTCGGACGTGGACCTGCTCATCCTCCACGCCGGCGATGCCCCTGAGGAGATCGAAGGGCTGGCGGAGCGATTGCTGTACCCCCTGTGGGATGCCGGCCTGACGGTCGGTCATGGCGTCCGAACGGCAGACGAGTGCCTGGCGCTGGCGTCCGAGCGCCTCGATGCGGCCACCGCGATGCTCGATGCGCGTCTGCTGGCCGGCGACATCGGTTCCTGGGACGACCTGCGCGATCGCATTCGGGCTTGGGCGCGGAACGATCCTCGAGGATTCGCCGAGCGCCTGGTGATGAGCGCCTCGGAGCGGCGAGAGCGGTTCGGGTCGGTCTCCTCGCTGCTCGAGCCAGACCTCAAGGAGGGCAGCGGCGGGCTCCGAGACCTGCACGCCCTGGGATGGCTGGCCATCGTGCTCACGGGAACGGGCGGTGTGCGGTCGCTCGAGGAACCCGCACACCTTCGGCGGGCCGAACGCGAGGCCCTGGAGTCGGCCGAGGAGTTCCTGGTCCGGGTCCGGAGCGCGTTACACCTGGAGACCCGCCGGCGAACCGACCGGCTGTTCCTCGACCATCAGCCGGCGATCGCCCGGGCCATGGGCTTCGAGGACGAGCCCGGTCTTCCCGCGGTGGACGGGCTGATGCGGGCCGTCTTCGAGCACGCGCGTCAGGTCGAGCACGTCTCCCGATCGGTGTTCGACCGGTATCTGCGAGGCGAGTCGGATGCGCCTGCGCTCGAGGAGACGCCGGCGGGGGTGCTCAGGGCCTTCGCCGGCGTGGCGACCGAGCGAGGGGTGATGGGCACGCCCGCTCTGGACCGGATCGAGGAGATGGTGATCGAGGACGAGGTGGAATGGACCGAGCCCGTTCGCCAGGCCTTCCTGGCGATCCTGCGGGCCGGCGAGGAGGGTGCACGGGCGTTGGAGACGCTGGACCGGCTCCGGATCCTCACCCGATTCCTCCCCGAGTGGGAACCTGTCCGGTGCCGGCCCCAGCGCGATCCGTACCACCGGAACTCGGTTGACGTGCACCTACTCAACACCATGGCGGGGATGGCCCGGCTCCTCGGTGGTGGCGACGAGGGCGATCCGCTCGTCGCGGAGGCCGCCGCCGCGGTCCGCGATCGGGATCCCCTCCTCCTCGGGGCACTGTTGCACGACATCGGGAAGACGGGCCGAGGGAACCACGTGCCGGTCGGGGTGGACCAGGCGACCGCCGCGCTTGAGCGCATGCGTTTGCCGTCGCACACGCGCGATCTGGCGCTATTCCTGGTCGCCGAGCATCTGCTACTGTCGGACACGGCAACCCGCCGCGACCTGGACGACGACGACCTGGTGCTCGACGTGGCGGCCAGGGTGGGCGATCCCGACCGGCTGGCAGCGCTGTATCTGCTGACGGTGGCCGACGCGCTCGCCACGGGCCCCCTCGCATGGACGCCGTGGCGGGCCACGCTCGTGCGCGAACTCGTGGCCAAGGTCCAGCGGGTGCTGGAACGGGGAGAGCTGGGACCTCGGGCGGCGGACCGGTTGGAGGCCCTGGGCGCGGGGCTCCGGGACCTCCTCCGGGACGAGGAGCCGGCCGAGGTCGACCGATTCCTGAAACGCATGCCCCGCGGCTATCTGCTGGCGACGCCGGCCGAGCAGGCCGCCAAGCACTTTCCGCTGCTCCGCGCACCCGTGGGCGCGCACGAGGTCCGCACGCTCTCCGGCACGGGTGCCAGGCCGGGCACCCACGCGCTCACGGTCATCGCCTCGGACCGTCCCGGCCTGCTGTCGTGGATCGCCGGGTCCCTCTCGCTCGCCGGGCTGTCCATCCTCACGGCACAGGTCTTCACCACCGACGACGGAGTGGCCCTCGACGTGTTCGAGGTGGAGGGGGCGTTCGAGGCCCGCATCGGCGAGGATCGCTGGCGCGAGCTCCGAACCATACTCCGCAAGGTCATCGATGGACGGCTGTCGCTCGAGCACCTCGTGGAGCAGAAGCGAGGACACTATCCCGCACCGAGTCCGGAGGTCCCGGTGGAGGTCCGGGTGCACAACGACGCTTCGGACTTCTTCACGGTGGTGGAAGTCGGCGCACCCGACCGGATCGGGCTGCTGTTCGACGTGACGCGCACTCTGGCCGAGCTCCACCTCGACGTGCACCTGGCCAAGGTGGCGACGTACGGACACCGCGTGGTGGACGTGTTCTACGTCAGGGACGACGTCGGCCGTAAGGTGGATGACCCCGAACAGATCGCCGAGCTCGAGCGGGCCGTGGCCGTCCGGGCGCGGTCCTGACGCCGGTTATGCCAGTGAAGGGACCAGGGCCTCGAGCCGCTCGGCCATCCGAGGGCTTGCTGCGCGTTCCTCGCCAACGCCGCCGGTCGGCTACGGCACACGAATCGGGCCGACACTCGGTCGATCATTCGGTTCGTGGGTGTTGCTGTGTCTCGCTCA
>DATDKZ010000137.1:0-3094 GCA_036519575.1 Actinomycetota bacterium
CCGTTCACCATGATCTCGGTGACGTCGGGGTCGCGGGCGAACGGCTCGAGCGGACCCAGCCCCAGGACGCTGTCCCCGATCTGTCGAACGATGAGCAGCTTCTCCTGCGGTGACAGGCCCGCCTCCTCCTCGTCGAGCAACTCGCGGAGGCGCTGGTGGACCATGCCCTCCAGCTCGGTGTCGGACAGCGTGGAGTCGTAGAGGCGGGGCCCGAGGGTCTCCACCAGACGGTCCTGGACCCGGTTCCGCGTGTCCGCGATCCGGTCCTTCGGTGTTGCCTTTGCCAGTCGATCTGCGAGCGACATGTCGTTGTCCTCCTACCGCTTGAAGAGCCGGCGTTTCCCCTGCGGAGGCGTCAGCGTGAGCTCGGCCCCCTGAGCCGTGGGTACATTGACGAACCGCGAGGCCAGCCGGCGGATGCTGTCGGAGACTTCAGAACCCGGCTCCTCCAGGACGACCGGCCGTCCCTTGTTCAAGCAGGTAGGCACGAGGCGGCTGGACGGGATCATGGTGTCCACCTGGAGCTTCATGACCCGCTCGACGTCCCCGGCATCCAGGCCGACCCGGCTGTCGGCCCGGTTCAGGATGATCCGGAACCGGTCGCGCGGCAGGCCGATCGTGAGCAGCGTCTCGAGCGCCCTGGAAAGGTGCTTCACCCCCACGACGTCGAGCGCCGTCACCAGGCAGATCGCGTCGGACAGGTCGAAGCAGGCCAGGGCCAGGTCGGTGTAGTCGGCCGAGGCGTCGACCACGACGAACGCGAAGTTGTTGCGCAGCACCCGGAGGAACTTGCCGACGGACTCTCCACTCGGCGGTGTCACCGATGGATCGGGCACGGCGCCGAAGCCCCAGAGATGCTCGTACAGCTTCGTCCCGCTCGCGAACACGGCCTCGCGGTCGGCTCCCTCGCCGAGGGCGATCAGGTCCGACATCTGCTTCACGGGCTCGCGCCCGAAATAGGAGAAGACGTCCCCCATGTCGACGTCGAGGTCGGCCACCGCAGTCTCCTGCTTCGAGACGTCGGCCAGCGCCGCGGCCAGGTTCGTGGTCAGGAAGGTCTTGCCCACTCCCCCCTTGGAGGCGAACACCGAGATGATCGAGCCACGGTGCTTGGGCCTCGTGGCCGCCGCCTGTCCCCGTACGTTGCTGAGGTTCTCGGCCCACAGGATGGCCCGCTCCACCGCATCGCGGAGCTCCTCAGCTCCCTTGGTCAGGTCGACCACGTCCCGGATCCCGGCCCGCATGGCCGCGGGAAGGAGCCCGTTCCAGGTCTTGTCCCGGACCACGATGATCGCGGTCATCGGGGCGGCCCGGCCCACGAACTCGGCCAGGCCGAGCGCGTCGGGCTCCTTCACCTCGGGCGAGAGCACGAGGACGTGGGCGGCGTTGTCGGCATCCACGAGGATCTCCTCGGCTGCGGTGACGCTCTGCACCCAGCCCACCGCGTCGAGCTCAACCTCCAGGGACCGGGCGAGTGCCGCCCGGAACGTCTGAGGCGTCCCGACCGCGATCACTTGCTGCTGGATCACTTAATCACCTGGACGAACGTGATCTTCTGGAGCTGGGTGCCGTCCGCGTTCGGAGGCAGGAGGCCGAACCAGACCCTGCCGGTCTCCATCGTGAACACCATCCGCTGCGCGTCCACTGGAGTGAGCGCGAGCGTCATGGAAATCGTTCCGCTGCCTCGCTGCGAACCGGACGTCCCGAGCGTGCCGCTGTCACCGTAGTTCGGCTGGTACACCGCAAGCACCTCGGCCAAGGGCACCAGGACCGAGGTCATGGTGGGGATCTTCTTCCCTGCCGGGGTCTGGAAGCCCGTGTAGGTCCCGTAGACCGTCAGGTTGTCACCGACGCCGATGGCCCCGGCGACCGCTCGGGGAGCGTCAACCGAAACGGTGATCGCCTCGTGTCCGTTCGGGATCCCGAGGGCCCCGCCGGGCACTGTCCCCTCGCCCTGGATCCGAGCGACCGGGATCTGCTCGCCGGCCAGGATGGGCAGGCTGTTGGTCTTGTCTCTCAACTGATCGACCGAGGTGACCGCGCCTTCGACCACGGCGACCTCCGGGACCTGGATGATCTTGAACTGGTCATCCGTGATCAACACGTTCAAGTTCGTATTGCCCGGGATGTCCACGTTCGAGACGACGACCGCGACCATCTCGCCGACAGGCTGCCCTTTGTCCGCGTTCTGGGTGTACAGGAACACCCCGACGGTCGCCAACGTGGCCATGACCAAGGCCAGGAAAACGACGAGCCCTCTACCCTTCATGTGTATCCCCCCTGTGCCTATTCGCTTCAGGTCTTTCGGCCGCCGGTCGGCCGAGGTTTAGCCCACGAGTCGAACTACTGGGCGGCCGCCGGTGCTTGAATCGTCGAGTCCGGTCGTCTGAAGGTGGAGGCAGAACACGGAGCCGGACTTTGGCTTGACTCCGCAGTTCTTTGTGACCTCCTGCTTCCCCTTGAACGTCTCTTTGACATAGAAGCCCTGGAGCCTGATGACGGGGTAGGCATCTTTCGGCCCGGAATAGCAAGGTGGCGCGCCGGTGCACGCCGCGATGGGGAAGAGGACGACCGGCTCGGACTCGAGCTTCCCCTGGTCCATCAGCGTGGTCACGTTGATGATCCATTGGGCGATGGCGTCGCGGGCAGCATCTATGCGGCCGTTCGCGGCACATACCCACGTCGGGGGATTGCCCCCACCTGTCGGGTCCCACAGCAAGGACCCGGACAAGGTCGGGCCGCCCGGGGTCCCCATCCCGCCCATCCCGCCGATGTAGTCCTTGAGGTCTTTCGTGCCGCCCGTATTGGGGCACTTCGCCAACGGGTTGCTGTCCTGGCCCTTGATCGGCCACCCCTCGGGGAGATTGAGCCATCCCCATTGCCCACCGTTCGGTTCGAACGTGAAGTAGCAATCGACCCTGCCCTCGGCGTCAGGCGTGCCCCCAGCGAGGCACTCATCGACCTTGACCCCTTCGAGCCTGATCGGAGCCGGGTTCGAAGCGCCCGTGGTCCACTCCGCGGTGGCGGTGGCCACGACCGTTCCGTTGTTGATCCCGAAGATCGGGGCGAAGAAGTACTGCTGGGGAACCCTGAC
>DATDKZ010000138.1:0-52271 GCA_036519575.1 Actinomycetota bacterium
AGCTCGTCAGGCTGGCCCAGCTTCGCGGCGAGCTGCGGGCTCTGAACGTTCGCTATTCGGCCCTGGAACGCCAGGCCGGCAGGGCTTCCCTTCAACTGGTGCAGGCGACCCTTGAGGCCCAGGAAGCTCGGATCGCTGTGGCGGCCGCCCAGGCCATGCTCGACCTCCATGCCAGGACGGTGTACGAGGTCGGCCCGAGCGGCGTCATCGAGGCGCTGCTCTCCGCTGAGACCTTCGCCGACGTGGCTGCCGCCAACGAGTACTCGGCCCGGGCGTTGGGAGCGGATGCCGACGTGCTGCAGACCAGCGAGTCCGCCCAGGCCGTCTTGGCCGTGAAGCGAGCCGACGCGGCCCTCGTGCGGCAGCGACTCGTCTCGAAGCAGACCGCGCTGGCGTCCATCCTGGCCGAGATGCGAAGCGCGGTGACCGAGGCCGCGCGCCTCGCCGACCAGGCCGGGCGGACCGTGGCCTCCCTCGAGGCGCAACAGGCGGCCATCGAAAGTGCCTTGGAGCGAGAGGCGGGCCGGGACTTGATCGTCGGCGGTGTGGTGGGTGTGGACCAGTCCGACCTGCTCGCGCTCCTCGGGCCGACCGGCGGCCGGACGTGCGAGATCCCCGAAGGCCTGCGCGACACGGGGAAGAGCTTCTCCGGCCTGGCTACCTGGTACGGATGGGAGTTCGCCGGACAGGGCACGGCGAGCGGAGCCGTCTTCGATCCCCGCCTGTTCACGGCGGCCAGCCGGTGGTTGCCGTTCGGGTCATTCGTCCTGGTTCGCTACGGCGGGAAGTGCGCGATCGTGCTGATCAACGACCGAGGACCGTTCGGTGACGGGGATCGGGTGCTCGACCTGTCGATGGCGGCGGCGAGCTACCTAGGGATCGGGCTGTCGCCCGTGCAGGCGGATGTCCTGGTCCCGGCAGAAGGCAGCCCCGGCTGAGCCCCGCGTCTTCGTTGGGTACAGTGGGGCCCATGGTCGCGGCCTGGGGATTCCTGGAATGGTTCTTCGCCATCGCGCTGCTCGGGCTGAGCGGCGCGGTGGGTCTAGCCTTCGTGTACATCGTGGCCCAGCTGTTCCTGAACCCCGGCCGTAAGGCCAAACGCACCTGAGGTCGTAGCCGCTCGCGTCGCCCGGGGCCTCAGCCGGCCTCCGGAGGGCCCTCGGGCTCGGGCAGCCTGAGCTCCGCCACGACCGGCAGGTGATCCGAGGCCAGCCTGGCGTCGGATCCGGGTGGCACGATCACCCGAAGGGCACCCACACCCTCCGACACGAACAGGAAGTCGATCCTGGCCGAGGGCTCGGAGGCCGGAAACGTCTCGCCGGAGACGTCCCCGCCCAACAACCAGGCGTCCCAGTACCGCTTGGCCAGGAAGGCCACCGCCTTTCCGTCGGGCGGCTCGTTGAAGTCCCCGCCGATCAGGACCGGACCCGCGAGCCCCCGAGCGATATCGGAGATCTCCTCGACGCTGTGGATCCGCTCGAGCGGATGGAGCCCCAGGTGCACCGAGATGGCCCACATCCGAAACCCCGACCGGCCGACCTGGGCGATGAGTGCACCGCGCGGATACAGGCGGCGCCGGACGTCCCTGAACCGGTGGAGGCGGCGCGACAGGATCCGCCACGGCGGCCGGACGAGCACCGCGTTCTTCACCCTCCGGCGAAGGGGAGACCACGGATCGGTGGCCGCGTCCATGCCCAAGGCCCTGGAGAACCGGCGGAGCCGGCGCCGGGTCCCGGTCTCGTTCAGCACGACGAGGTCGGGCCGGAAGTGGCCCACCACCCGGATCACGCGGTCCGATCCGTCCCGGAACCCACGAACGTTGTACACGACCACTCGAAGCTGCACGGGGGGAGCCTATCCCGGGCCCGACCGGCCTCAGGGGACGATCGTGGTTCCGGCCCGGCCGGCCAGGACCTCCGGTGCGTCTTCCAGGTCGCCGATGAAAGCCCGACGGCCCTCGTCGGCGTCCACGAACTCGATGGCCGCCTGGACCTTGGGACCCATGGACCCGGCGGTGAACTCGCCCGCCGCCAAGAACTGCTTGGCCTGTGCCACCGTGAGTCGTTCGATCGGCTCCGCCAGATCGGTCCCGAAGCCCGTCACCACGTTCTTCACGTCCGTGAGGATCAGGAGCACTGAGGCCTCCACGTCCCGGGCCAGGATGGCGGCGGCCAGGTCCTTGTCCACCACTCCCTCCACTCCCACCAGCCTGGGACCCTCCTCGATCACGGGGACGCCCCCTCCGCCGGAGGCGATGACGACGACCCCTTCCGCCACGAGCGTGCGGATCACCGGGGCCTCTACGATCGAGTACGGCGCGGGGGAGGGCACCACCCGCCGCAATCCCCCGTGGGGATCGGGGCGCATCACGTAGCCCCGCTCGGCCTCCAGCTGCTTCGCCTCGTCCTCCTCGTAGAACGGACCGATCGGCTTGGTTGGGTTCTCGAATGCCGGGTCGTCGGCACGGACCCGGGTCAGCGTCAGGACCGCTGCCACCGGCCGCTCCATCCCCCGCTCGTAGAACACGTCGCCGATGGTGACCTGGAGCAGGTACCCGATCTGGCCCTGGCTTTCGGCCCCGCACACGTCCAGGGGCATGGGATGGACCGACCTCCGAGCCGATTCCTGCTGAAGGAGGATCCGTCCGACCTGGGGCCCGTTGCCATGGGTCACGACCACTTCCCACCCGGCGGATGCGATGTCCGCGACCTTCTCGGCCGCCCGACGGGCCGAGTCGTACGCGTTCTCGAACGTGTCCTCCTCGTCTCGGCGGAGCAGGGCGTTCCCGCCGAGGGCGACCACGACGCGTTCCATGGGGAAGGCCTCCTGTTCGTCGGAGAACTAGAGCACGGGGGCCAGCGCGTCCGCGATCGTGGGCGAGCCGTCGAGCACCTCGAGCTCGTAGCGCACCCGCACCGCGGGCTTGGAGATGTTGATGACGTGCCGAAGGTCGATGGGCGAGGCGATGACCACGAGGTCCGCATCGACCATCTCGATCATCTTCTCCATCTCCCTGAGCTGGACCGCCGAATAGCCCATCGCCGGGAGCACCGGCCCGACGTCGTACTTGCGGTAGGTCTCCTCGAGCGTTCCGACGGCGTAGGGGCGGGGGTCGACGATCTCGGCCGCGCCGTTCCGCCTGGCCGCCACGACCCCCGCCCCGAACTTCATGTCGCCGTGGGTGAGGGTCGGCCCGTCCTCCACGACCAGCACGCGCTTGCCGGCCACCTCCTGTGGGCCTTCCACCGTCACCGCGCTGTTCGCCTTGACCACCATGGCTCGCGGATTGATCCGGTCGATCGTGTTCTGGATCTCCGCGACCTGCTCTGGGGTGGCCGAGTCGATCTTGTTGACGACGACGACGTCGGCCATCCGAAGGTTGGCCTCTCCTGGATGGTAAGTGGTCTCGTGACCCGCGCGAAGTGGATCCGCAACCACGACATGGACGGTCGGCCGGTAGAACGGGAGGTCGTTGTTCCCCCCATCCCAGAGAAGCACATCGCATTCGCCCTGGGCTTGGCGCAGGATCTCCCCGTAGTCGACTCCGGCGTACACCACGGTGCCGGCGTTGATGTGCGGTTCGTATTCCTCTCGTTCCTCGATCGTCACGTTGGCCCGGTCGAGGTCCTCCAGCGCGGCGAACCGCTGGACCCGCTGGGCGACCAGGTTCCCGTAGGGCATGGGATGGCGAACGGCGACAACGCGCTTTCCTGCCCGTCGAAGGGTTGCCGCCACGGCGCGGGTGGTCTGACTCTTGCCCGCCCCCGTTCGAACGGCGCACACGGCGACGACGGGCACCGCGGCCTCGAGCATGGTGTCACCGGGGCCGAGCAGCACGAAGTTCGCGCCCGCGGCCAGCACCTCGCTCGCCTTGTGCATCACGTCCACGTGGGAGACGTCGGAGTAGGCGAACACGACGTCGGACACGCCAAGCTGCTTGATCAACCGCGTGAGCTCGCGTTCCTCATAGATGCGGATGCCCTTTGGGTAGAGCCGCCCGGCCAGCTCGCGCGGGTAGATCCGATCGTCGATGAACGGGATCTGGGTCGCTGTGAACGCGACAACCTGGTACCGCTTGTCCCCACGGAAGACGACGTTGAAATTGTGGAAGTCGCGCCCAGCGGCGCCCATGATCAGCACGCGCCGCGGCATCCAGGATCCTTTCAACAGGTCCGAAGGGGTGTGTGATGCGCGGGGCGGAACCGCCCGCTCTTCACAATGAGCGTACCGCACCAACGGCCGAGATTCCATCCGCCGCAAGGGGTTCCGCCTCGGCCCGACGGCCTCGGCCGTGCCTAGGCGGAGCCGCGGCCCCCGCGGGCGGTGGTCCGGACGACCGAGCGCCCCCTGGTCTCCGAGCCAACCAGGCTGACGACGTCGGCCCGAGGCATGCTGAATGAGAAGGTCGAGCCCTCGCCCGGCTTGGAGACCAGCCAGAGCCGGCCGGACATGGCCTCGACCAGCTGGCGCGCGATGTACAGGCCGAGGCCCGTGCCGCCGGTACGGCGGTCGGATCCGTTCTCCACCCGGAAGAACCGGTCGAACACCCGGTTCTGGTCAGACAGAAAGATCCCGGTCCCCCGATCCCGTACGGAGACGACGCCCTCGCCGCCCACCGAGTAGGCGCTGACCTCCACCGGGGCATCCGCGGGTGAGTACTTCACGGCATTCGACACCAGGTTTGTCAGCACCTGCTGGATACGGAACCCGTCGGCGTTGACCAGGATCGGCGTGTCCGGCTGGATGAACGTGATCGAGCGCTTGGGATGCTGAGCGGCGATCTCTGCGATCTGCTCCGCCACCAGCCGGGTCAGCTCGATCGGCGATGGGTCAACAAGCAGCGCTCCCGAGTCGATCTGCGACACGTCGAGCAGGTCGGTGATCAGCCGCTCCAGCTTGTCGGCCTGGCGCAGCATGATCCGGTAGTACTCCCGGCGTGCCTCCGGCGAGTCTTCCGCTGTCCCCTGGAGCAGGCTGGCCAGGAAGCCCTTCAGCGGCGTGAGCGGCGACCTGAGCTCGTGGGACACCATCGCCACGAAGTCCTTCTTCATCTGCTCGGTCTGCACCTCCGTGGTCACGTCGTGCGCCACCACCACACAGGCCTTCTGCGCTCCCCCGCGGTCCCTGATGGGCCTACCGGTGTGCCGGATCCACCGCCGCTCCCCCTCCTTGGTCACGAACAGCGAGTCGCTGGCCTCCCCCGGCTCGGTCCGATCGAACAACGCGACCAGGTCGCCTCCGCCCGGGGACGGACCACCGAGGACCTCCTCGTACACCCGCCCCTCGACCTCACTGCTGGTGAAACCCGTGATCCGCTCCATAGCCGGATTCCACGACAGGATCTTGCCGTCATGGGAGATCACGAACACGCCGTCCGAGGTGTGGTCAACGATCTCGGCCAGCTGGGCCTGCTGGAAGGTCTGCGCGAACAGGCGGTGGTTCTGGATGAGAACGGAGATCTGCGACGCCAGGGTCTCCAGGACCGACCGCTCCGAGGGAGAGAGCGGTTCCCTGCGGTAGATGGCCAGGACCCCGTTCGCGTCCTCCTGCCCACCGATCAGCGCGATCTGGGGACCGAGGGCGTCGTGGACCCGAACGAAAGCCTCGAGCCGGCCGCGAACGCCGCTGCCCCCGGCCTCTGAAGTGAACGAGCGCTTCCCCTCGGAGCTGTGCACCGTGATCCGGTCATCCTCCAACACCACGAGCTCGACCGCCTCGGCCTCGAGCATCTGCTCCAAGACGACGAGGAACGGCTGAAAGTCGTCGGCGGCTGAGAGCGGGGCGGCGAGGGCCCGACCCGCTTCGTAGAGGTCGCGCATCCGGTTGCGCTCGCGCACCGTACGGACCCACTGCTGGTAGGCCAGGTAGGAAAGGACGATGGGGAAGGCCAGAAGCGGCAGGCCCGCCGGGTTGGTGGCCCACAGGATCGCTCCCAGCACGCCGAGGGCCGTGTTGCCCGCCCAATGCAGCACGTTCAGCCCGAACGGCGGCAAGAGCACGGTCAGGAACCGCTTCCGCTCCACCAGGGAGACCACGAGCACGACGAGGTTCGCGTTCACCAGGAAGTAAGCCGACATGGCGATAGCCACCGCCGCCCACGTCCACGGCTGGAGGGGGGTACCGGGGCCAAGCGCGTGGAACGCGATCTCGGCCAGGGTGATGCCGACCACGAACTGACTGACGTTGAAGGCGATCTTCATGGGTGCCCACCGCCGGGCCACGTGGCCGACCAGGACGCCCGCAGCCACAGCGAAGGTGAGCACGCCGGGATGCGCGAGCGGCAGGGCAGCGGCCCACAGGGCGTCCGTGAGGGAGAAGTTCACGGTCTCGGTGCGGTGCCGGAGCGGGATCGAGAACTGCTCGGCAACCGCGATCCCAACCGTCAGGGCGGCGAAGGCGAGCACGTCCTTCATGGTCCACGACGGCACGTCGGCCAGGCGCACGCCGAGGGCGAGGGCTGCGGCCGCCGCCGTGGAGAGGATCAGGCGGCGGGCCGAGACCGGGAGGGTCATCGGTACCCCCATCGTTCAGCTCCAGACGTCCGCGCTCCAGGAGACCGCGCTCCAGGAGGCCGCGCTCCATGTCGTTCCGCTCCAGGAGAGGGCGCTCCAGGAGACCGCGCTCCATCCCGGGGTGACCGCGGTCAGCTCACTCCAGGGCGAG
This sequence comes from Actinomycetota bacterium, assembly GCA_036519575.1. Lineage (GTDB taxonomy): Bacteria > Actinomycetota > UBA4738 > UBA4738 > HRBIN12 > AC-69. The sequence goes on from DATDKZ010000138.1 coordinate 6,664, forward strand.
GTGTACCAGGCGTACGTGGACCAGGACATGGCAGGCCACGCCTGTCCGAGAGCGTCGATCTCGCCGATCACCCTGTCTGGGATCCCGTCACCGTCGATGTCGGCGTCCACGTGGAACGACCCTCTGCTGGCCTCGAGCGAACCGGTGCCGGTCGACGGAACGATGCCCAGATTGGCCGGCCAGACGCCGTTCGGATTCCTCGCTGCTTGGAGAGCGCTCCCAACGTCCACCAGTCCGGCGCCCGCGCCGTGCCCATAGTTCCCGTTCCTGTACGCCGTCTTCACCAGGATGCCCTTGGCCAGGTCAGGAGTGAGCCATGGGTTGGCCTGGAACATCAGGGCGGCGACGCCTGAGACGATGGCAGCGGCCTGCGACGTGCCGGTACCCTTGAAGTAGGAGTCGCCGATGCGCGCGTCCGGATACAGCGTGTCGATCGTGCTTCCCGGGTCGCGCAGCGACACGACCGTGATGCCGGGCGCGATGATGTCGGGTTTGCTGAACCCGCCGGGGGATCCCCAGCTCGAGAACGCTGCGACCGTCGTGCTGCTGCGGTCCGGTGTGCCGTGATTGTCCGCGGCGCCGACGGTCAGCACGAACGGGTCGTCCCCGGGCTTGTTGATCGTGTTGCCGCCGGGTCCACGGTTCCCGGCGGAAGCCACCACCAGGATGCCGGAGAACCACGCCTGCTCCACCGCGTAATCGAGGGGATCGATGCCGTAGCTCTGGTCGGAGTCCGTGCCGAAGGCCAGGTTCAGTACCCGGATGTTGTAGGTGGTGCGGTTCGCCACGACCCACTGGAGCCCGGCGATCACTGTGGAGACGTCGGTGGAGCCATCGGGCCCTGCCACCTTGACCGACACCAGGTCCGCGCCCGGGGCGACGCCCGTCCACTGCCCGTCCGAGGCGGCGCCTGTCCCCGCGATTATCCCTGACATATGCGTGCCGTGGCCGTACCGATCGAACCCGTCGTGCTCCGGCGTCAGATCCACCCGGGCAAGCAACCGGTCGCCGAGATCGTCCGACTCGGTCACACCGGTGTCCAACAGGGCGACCGCGACACCCCCGCCGTCGTAGACCCCGTCGACCTGGTTCAGTCGGATGCTCTGCCGCCACGCCGTGTTCGGGGCGAGTCTGTTGTACAGGGACGTTGGGGAGCTGCTCATGGCGATCTCGCCGTCGCCCCATACGAGGCCGACCGAGCTCGAGCGAGCCAGATCGGCCAGGGCCGAGCCGGGAACGGTGGCCGAGAAGCCGCCGAGGATCGGGAGCTCGTGTGTGACCGCCCCGCCGAGTGATCGGACGAGCCGCTCGGCCACATCCGAGGGAGGCAGGGTCTCCCGGACGATCACGCTGACCGTGGACGCCGGAGCTGCCGCGGCCTCGGCGGCCAGGCCGGGATCGACCTTCGCGGCGATGGCCGAGGACCCGTCGGGTCGAGGCTGAACTCCCAGGAAGGCGAGGAGGGTGAGGGCCACCGCTGCGGCCAGCGATCGCACGGTCCGATGCGAAAGGATCGTAGGTCGCACGATGGCCGCCGTTCTCACCGCCACCGTCATCCGACTGCTCCGATCCCTTGTTGTTTTGCCGATACGAAGGACGGGGCAAGTGTCCGACCCCTGGGGCCTAGGCCGCATCGTCCGGCTGGGTCACTCATCGAGGGCGGGCGGGTGATTCTCTTCGTACCGAAAGTCGTAGGGCAGACGCGGGCGCGGAGTTTGTTCGGCGAGCGTCCTGACTAGCCGCTCAGGTCCTCCGGAAGGTCGACGTCGCGAAGGGTGCTTCCATGCGGATCGAGTGGGCGCCATGTACCCTCGGCAAGCCTCGTCACCCGGAGGGCGGTGAGGAGCGCCATGAGGCTCCGCTCCCCCCGACCGAGTAGCGCGTGCGACGCCTCGCGCGCCGGATCCACCCGGAGGACCACCGGGAGCGGCCGCAGGGTCCCCAGGTCGTCAAGCGCCACAGCGTCCGCTCCCGACCTCTGGGCCCCACCGACCATCTCCAGGAGAACGGACGAGGACATGTCGGGCATGTCGCCGGCCGCGACGAGCGCGAGCTCGGTCTCGACGTCGGCCAAGCCGGAGGCGAGACCCGCCAGCGGCCCCCGGCCTTCGACGAGATCGCGCGCCAGGCGCAGGCCGGGACGGGTGGGAAGATCCGGTTCCGGGTCCTGCGGGCCCACGACCACCACCACCTCGAGGCACAGGTCCGACAGCCGGAGCACGGCGTGGTGCAGGAGCGGCGCGCCCCGGTAGGGCTCCCGCAACTTGTCCCGGCCGAACCTGGAGGAACGCCCCCCGGCCAGGACGATGCCGGTGACGGGATCGGGGTCTTTCGCCGTCAGCGCTCGGCCTCGGGCCGAGCCGGCTCGCGGTTCTGCACGAACTCGAAACCGAACCGGCCCTTGATGCACAGGTGCCCCCGGGTGATGTCGTTGTCGAGCGGCGAGGTCACCTTCACGATCGCGTTGTCCTGTACGTGGAGTTCGAGGTCGCACCCGACGCCGCAGTAGGGGCAGATCGTCTCTACCACGGTCTGGTCGGACTCTTCCCACGTCCCTTCGTGCCGCATCTCGTGCTCCGACCTGAACATCAACGCGCCGGTGGGACACACGCCGATGCAGTTGCCGCAGTACACGCAAGCAGAATCGGGAAGGTGCACGTCGAACTCCGTCGAGATCCGGGCGTCGAACCCCCGGCCGGCCACGGCGATGGCGAAGGTGTTCTGCGCGTCCACGCCGCAGGCCTCGACGCATTTGTAGCAGAGGATGCATCGCGAGTAGTCCCGCACGTAGAGGTCGTTGTCGACCTTCACCGGCTGGCCGACGGTCTCCGCCGCCGCGCCGTCGGGAACCGGATGGTGGCCGGGGTGGCGGGCGTCGCGCTCCCCGGCCGCGGCCGGCGCCGCGGCCTGCCCGTACCGGTCGGGCTCGGCCCCGTACGCATCGATCCACCGCTTGACGTCCTCCGAGGCCAGCGAGAGGTCCACCGAGGACGAGAGGAACTCCAGGACGAGGCGCCGGGAGTGGCGGACCCGATCGGAGTCCGTCACGACCTTCATCCCGGATTCGACCGGGCGAGCGCAGGCCGGCACGAGGACCCGCGACCCCTCCACCTCGACCACACACACCCGGCATACGTTCACTGGCGTGAGGTTCTCCAGGTAGCACAAGGTGGGCGTGTCGATCCGCTCGGTCCGGCAGGCATCGAGGATGGTGGAGCCCTCGGGGACCCGGACCGGCTTCCCGTCGATCTCCAGGTCGACGAGGCGCTTCGGGGGCGCGAGGGGAACGACCTGGCTCACGACCTGCCCCCTGGATCGAGGACGTGCAGCTGCTTGACCGCCGACTGGACGGCCGACGCAGCGGTCTGCCCCAGCCCGCAGATCGACGCGTCCCGCATGACCTGGGCGATCTCATCGAGCAGCACGAGATCGCGCTCCCGCGAACCGTTCTCGGTGGCATCCACCAGGCGGTGGAGCGCCTCCTCCTGGCGGACGGTCCCCACGCGGCACGGGACACACTGCCCGCACGACTCGTCGCGGAAGAAGGCGGCGATCCGGAGCACGATGTCCACCAGATCCACCGAATCGTCGAACACCAAGACCACGCCGGAACCGAGGCTCACCCCCGCGGCGCGCGCTCCCTCGAAGGAGAGCGGCAGATCCAGCTGGTCGGGCGCGATGAATCCCCCGGCCGCCCCACCCAGCAGGATCGCCCGGACCTCGCGACCCCCTCGAACGCCCCCGGAGAGCTCGAGCAGATCCCGGAGCGGGGTGCCGCACTCCACCTCGTACAGCCCCGGCCGCTCGACGCAGCCCGAGAGGCAGAACAGGCGCGTGCCGGTGGAGTCCGGCGTCCCGGTCGCCGCGTAGGACGGCCCGCCCATCCGGAGGACCTCCAGGACGTTGATGAGCGTCTCGACGTTGTTGATGCCGGTGGGCTTGCCGAACAGGCCGTGGGTCACGGGGAACGGCGGCTTGTTGCGCGGCTCCGGCCGCTTGCCCTCGATCGAGTTGAACATCGCCGTCTCCTCCCCGGCGATGTACGCGCCCGCTCCGCGGCGCAGCTCGATGTCGAAGGAGAATCCCCCGCCCATGACGTCCGGGCCGAGGAAGCCATGCGCCCGGGCCTGGTCGATCGCGTTCGACAGCATCTCGATCGCACGCGGGTACTCGCCCCGGACGTAGAGGTAGCCACGTTCCGAACCGGTGGCGAATCCGGCGATGGTGAGCGCCTCGACCAGGGCGAACGGATCTCCCTCCATGACCACCCGGTCCTTGAACGTGCCGGGCTCGGACTCGTCGGCGTTGCACACGAAGTAGTGGGGCCCCACGGGCTGCTTCGCGACGGCCTCCCACTTCACGCCGGTGGGGAAGGCCGCGCCGCCACGACCGAGCAGCTTGGAGTCCTTCACCTCCCGGATCACACCCTCGGGGCCGAGATCGATCGCCGCTCGAAGCGCCTCGTATCCGCCGTGCGCCCGATGGTCGCTGAGCGATCGAGGATCGACGACGCCGACCCGGCGCAGCAGCCGCAGCCCCGCTCGCGGCTGCGGGCCCAGCGAACCGTTGCTGGGGCTCTCGATCCACCCCCCGCCGTGGAGGAACGGGTGGAGCATCTCCACGCTCACTTCGCCGATGGAGACGTCGCTCGCCTCGTGCCCGGCCGATTGGAGCAAGGCCGCCGGGGCGCGCTCGCACATCCCCAGGCAGGGGCTCCGGATGAGCCCACCCGACCGGCCGGGGCCGAGCGCTTCCTCGAGTCGCTCGATCAGCGGCTCCGCGCCGTTCACGCGGCACGCGATGTCGTCGCAGACATGCACGACCGTCTTCGGCCGCGGCTCCAGGGAGAAGATCGCATAGAAGCTGGCCACCCCGTAGGCCTCGGCCGGCGGCACCGACAGCCGCTCGCAGACGTAGTTCATGCCACCCTTCGAGATCCATCCCACCCGGCCCTGGAGCGCGTGCAGTGCGGGCAGCAGCAGGTGCCGCTGCTCGCGCGCGGCGCGTCCGGCGTAGCCGACGTGGCCCTCGAGCTCGATGGTGCGATGGCCGCCATGCCACCCGGACGTCGGCGGGCCGAGGACCTCATCGACGGCGGCGCGTTCCTCGCCCGAGGCGACCGCATCCATCAGACGGAGGTCCATCCGACCTCCTTCATTCTCCGCCCCCGCCCCCGGCAGCCTGCGCCGGCTGCTCGATCCGGTCGATCCGGATCGCACTGGCCTTGAACTCCGCCGTGCCCGACTTCGGGTCCCAGGCGTCGATCGTCAGGGCGTTCGTGTCCACGTCGTCGGGGAAGTGCAACGTCATGAAGGCCAGGCCGGGCCGGAGCGTACGATCAACGTGCACCGGGGCCTCGATCTTCCCCCGCCGCGAGGACACGAGCACCCGCTCATCCTCCGTCACACCCACCCGCTCCGCGTCTTCGGGAGAGACACACACCGCCTCCTTGCGCCGAAGCGGCGAGGAGTACAGGCCCGACTGCACGCCGGTGTTGAACGAATCGAGGCGCCTTCCCGTCGTAAGTCGGATGGGGAACTCCTCGGACAGCTCGTCGACCGGCGGCTCGAATGGAACGACGCTGAACGGGGCCGCGGCCCCCCGCTTCTGTGGATCCTCCTCCCACAGCCGCGCGTGGAGGAAGAGCGAACCGGGGTCGTCCTCATCGAGGCAGGGCCATTGGATGCCGTTCATGGCCTCCAACCGTTCGTAGGTCATGCCGTGGTGCATCGGCGACAGCGAGCGCAACTCCTCCCAGGCCGCGTGGGGGGTGAGGGCTCCCCAGTCCTTGCCGAGGCGCTTGGCCATCTCGGCGATGATCCAGATGTCGTCCTTCGCCTGTCCGGGGGGCTCGAGCGCCTTGCGGACCCGCTGCACCCGGCGTTCGCTGTTCGTCACCGTCCCCTCGGCCTCGGCCCAGGCTGCGGCGGCGGGCAGGACCACATCGGCCATCTCCGCGGTCTGCGTCAGGAAGATGTCCTGCACGATCAGGCAGTCCAGGCCCTCGAGCAGATGCTTCGCCCGGCTCGAGTCGGCCTCGGAGGTGGCCGGGTTCTCTCCGATCACGTACAGGGCGGTGAGGTCGCCTCGTTCCATGGCCTCGAACATCAGTGACAGGTGCCAGCCGTACTTCGGAGGGATGGTGCAGCCCCACGATCTCTCGAACCTCGCTCGGGCCTCCGGCATCGTCTGGATGTCCTGGAAGCCGGGAAGCTTGTTGGGGATCGCTCCCATGTCGCCGCCGCCCTGGACGTTGTTCTGGCCCCGAAGCGGGTTCAGGCCGCAGCCATACTTCCCTACGTGCCCGCACAGCAGGGCGAGATTGATCAGGGCGAGCACGTTGTCGACGGCGTTGTGGTGCTCGGTGATGCCGAGGGTCCAGCAGATCTCGGCCCGGTCGGCCCGAGCGTACGCGTGTGCGAACTCCTCGATGACCTTGGCAGGCACCCCGGTCGCGCGTTCGCCCTCCTCGAGTGTCCAGGGCTCGACCGAAGCCGCGTAGTCGTCGAACCCGGAGGTTCCGATCCGGATGAACGTCGGGTCGTGGAGCTCGGCGCGGATGATCTCGCGAGCCATGGTGTTCGACAGCGCGATATCGGAACCGACGTCGATGCCTAGCCACACGTCGGCCCACTCGGCGGAGGTGGTCCGACGAGGATCGACGACGTACAGCCGTGCACCGTTCCGGATGCCCTTGAGGACGTGGTGGAAGAAGATCGGATGCGTCTCCCGCGCATTCGACCCCCACAGCACGATGAGATCGGTGTTCTCGATCTCCTCGTACGAACTGGTCCCGCCGCCTGCTCCGAACACCGTGGCCAGACCGACCACGCTGGGAGCGTGTCAGGTGCGGTTGCAGCTGTCGATGTTGTTGCTGCCCAGGACCTGACGCATGAACTTCTGCGCGACGAAGTTCATCTCGTTCGTGGCCTTGGAGCAACTGAACAGGCCGACCCCGTCGCCGCCGTTCCGCTCGCGCGCCACACGCAGCCCTGCCGCCGCCCGGTCCAGTGCATCGTCCCAGGTCGTCGCGCGAAGCGCACCGTTCTCGCGGACCAACGGCTCGGTGAGTCGAGTCCGGCCGTTCCCCATCGAGCTGGCCTCCTTCCTTCGGACGCACCCGATTCTAGTCCGGGGCGTGGGGCATCAGGTCAGGGCGATACGCTCGGGATGCGAGTAGATGTTGAACCTGCCATCGCGAACGAAGCCCACCACGGTCTGACCGATGCGCTCTGCCAGGTCCACCGCGAGCGATGATGGCGCCGAGACCGCCGCCACGACGGGGATCCCTGCGACCCCGGCCTTCTGCACGATCTCGAACGACGCTCGCCCCGACACCAGGAGGATCCGTTCCGCCAGCGGCACGTCGCCGGCCAGGAAGGCCTCCCCGACGATCTTGTCCACAGCGTTGTGGCGGCCCACGTCCTCTCGGAGCGACAGCAGCCTGCCGGTCGGGGCGAACAGCCCGGCCGCGTGGAGCCCTCCGGTCTGCTCGAACACCTTCTGGGCCCCTCGAAGCTCGCCCGGCAGGCCCTCGATCAGGTCGCGCGCCACCTCCGGCCCCGGACCGATCGAGGCGCACTGCACCTCCACGTGTTCCAGGCTCGCCTTCCCGCAGATCCCGCACGAGGAGTTCGCGTAGAAGTTTCGGGTCAGCGTGCCCGGGTCGAACGGGCGGGCCAGGTTCACCGTGACCACGTTGTAGTGCTGTTCGTCCTGATCCAGGTCCTCGCAGTAGCTCACCTTGCGGACGTCATCGCGGGCCCGGATCAGCCCCTCGGTGAACAGGAACCCCACGGCGAGGTCGAAGTCGGCGCCGGGGGTCCGCATCGTGACCGCGACCGACACGGCGTCCTGCCCCGGACCCTGGGCCCGGATCTCCATCGGCTCCTCGGTGGCCAGGCGATCGGCCAGCTCGTGCGCCGCGCCGTCACGGACGGCCAGCACCCTGGCCTGGGTGACGTTCCGGCGCAGGGGGATGGGCTGGCCCACGGGATCCATTATGCGACTCGGGCGGGTCAGGCCGACCGCGGGGTATCCTCACATGACGTTTGAACGACCGATCAAAATGGAGGCCGTCGGACCGATGAAGAGCGGGCTCGAGATCGCGCAAGGCGCCGCCCTGCGGCCCATCACCGAGATCGCCTCGGCGGCGGGTATCGAGGAGGGCGAGCTCGAGCCCTTCGGCCGTCATCGGGCAAAGGTTTCCCTCTCTGCGGTGGACCGGCTGTCCGGCAGGCCGGACGGGAAGCTCGTGGTGACCACGGCCATCACCCCGACGAAAGCCGGCGAGGGAAAGACCACCACCTCGATCTCGCTCACCCAAGGGCTGGGGAAGATCGGTCAGAGGGTCGTCCTCTGCCTACGGGAGCCCTCGATGGGCCCGGTGTTCGGGATCAAGGGGGGCGGCACGGGCGGGGGCTACGCCCAGGTGGTGCCGATGGAGGACATCAACCTCCACTTCAACGGCGACTTCCACGCCGTCACAGCGGCGCACAACCTGCTGTGCGCCGCCCTCGACGCGTCGATCTACTTCGGGAACCCGCTCGGGATCGACCCGGGAACCATCACCTGGCCGAGGACCCTCGACGTGAACGATCGCGAGCTTCGTTACACGGTGGTCGGGCTCGGCGGCAAGGCGCACGGCGTTCCCCGCGAGAATTCCTTCGTCATCACGGCGGCGTCGGAGATCATGGCCGTGCTCGCGCTGGCGTCCGATCTCCAGGACCTCCGGACCCGCCTCGGTCGGATCGTGGTCGGGGACACGGTCGAGGGCAAGCCGGTCACCGCCGAGGACCTCAAGGTCGCGGGGGCCATGGCGGTGGTGATGAAGGAGGCGATCAAGCCCAACCTGGTGCAGACGCTCGAGGGGCAGCCGGTGCTGATCCACGCCGGGCCGTTCGGGAACGTGGCTCACGCGAACAACTCGATCGTCGAGGATCGGATCGCCCTCAAGCTCGCCGATTACGTCGTCACCGAGGGCGGTTTCGCCAGCGATCTCGGGTTCCAGAAGTTCGCCGACATCGTGTGCCGGTTCGGCCGCTTCGTTCCCAATGCCGCCGTGCTCGTCGCCACTGTTCGGGCCCTGAAGTCCCACGGCGGCATGGCCTTCGAGGAGCTCGGCACCGAGAACCTGGATGCCCTTCGCCGAGGTTCGGAGAACCTGGCGGCGCATGTCGACATCGTGAAAGCGTATGGCCTGCCATGCGTCGTGGCCATCAACCGATTCCCCACCGACACCGACGGGGAGGTGGCCCTCGTCGACGATCTCGCCACCCAGCTGGGCGCGGAGTGGGTCGTGGTGAACGACGGGTTCACCCGCGGAGGCCAGGGAGCCGTCGACCTAGCCCGGGCCGTCGTCGAGGCGTGCGAGCGGCCGAGCGCCTTCTCTCAGCTCACACCGGAGGGAGCGCCGATCAAGGAACAGGTCGAGGCCATCGCCACCCGTCTGTACGGCGCCGACGGAGTGGACTATCTGCCCCAGGCCGAGAAGGACATCGCCCGTATGGAGTCGCTGGGATTCGGGCAGTTTCCCGTCTGCATGGCCAAGACCCAGCTCTCTCTGTCGCACGACCCCACCGCCCTGAACCGGCCGAAGGGGTGGCGACTGCCGGTCCGAGGTGTGGTCCCCGCGGCCGGCGCCGGCTTCGTGGTGGTGCTGTGCGGCGACATGCAACGCATGCCCGGGTTGGGGCGGACCCCGGCCTTCACGAACATCGACATCGACCGGGACGGACGAACCGTCGGGCTCTACTAGCCGGCGAGCAGCGACCCTCCCTCCACCCGGATCCACGCGGCCCGGCTGACCACGTCGTTCCGGTCGAAATCGAAGATGCCTCCCCCCGCGGGGGCCGCCTCCCAGAGCGCCCCACACTCGGGACAGGACCACAAGCTCTGCGCTTGAGGCTCCGTGTGCATGGGTGGCGCGCACGTGTGCAACGGCATGACCCGACCTCCCGGCTCGAAATCACACACCTGTGATTCCGAACAGCCTATCGCACCGGAAGGGCATGTGGGCGAACGAACCGGACGGATCAGCTGCGAGGCCGGGTCTTCTGCGGGTCGTAGAGGGGAAGGACGTCGACGGTCGCCGGGACCGTCGACTCCCCCACTGCGACCTCCACGGCGTTCCCCAGGTTCGCCTGATCGGATCGGAGGACGGCGATCCCGATCTTGCCGTACCTCGGGCTGTCCGTGGGACTGGTGAGCACGCCCACCTCCGCGCCCTCTTTCGTCACCGCGGCGCCGTACTCGGGGAGCGCCTCGGCCTCGTACCGGAGGGTCACCAACCGGTTCGGTGGCGCCTTCGCCAGGTCCTCGAGCCTGTCCCGGCCCAGTGGCTCTCCCGGAGCGTCGAGCTTGACGAACGGGTCGAAGTTGAAGTCGAAGGGAGATCGCTCGTGCGCCTCGTAGTCGTAGTCCGTGACGATCAGGCCGGCCTCGATGCGAAGGATCTCGATGGCGTCAGCTCCGAACGGCGTGATCCCCGCCTTGTTCACCACGACGTCCCACAGGTCCTCGGCGTTCGCCGGGTCCGTGAGGAACAGCTCGTACCCGAGCTCGCCCCCGAACCCGGTGCGGGACAGGTACACGGGGACCCCACCCACCTGGACCGGCTGTGGGATGAACCGGAAGTACCCGAGGCCGCTGATGTCTGTCTCGGTCAACTCCTGCACCACGTCCCGAGACCGCGGTCCCAGGACTCCCAGATGCGGCATCCGTGGGGCGATCCACTCGAACTCCACGCCCAATCCCTTCAACGCCTCCTGGAAGTACTCGTCGTGGTCCTTCCCGTTGGTCATGACCCAGGCGTGGTCCTCCGCCACCTTGAAGACCGTCCCGTCGTCGACCATCAGGCCGTCCTCGTCGAGGAACGCGCCGTACCGAACCTGTCCCACGTCGAGGCCCAGGATGTCGTTGGTATGGACCCGGCGGGCCGCCTTCAGCGCGTCCGGACCCCGGAAGTCCCACTTGTTCAGCGGCGAGACGTCCCACACGGCGACGTCGTCCCGCACGGCGTCGTATTCCTCCCGTACGTTGCCGAAGTTCTCAGTCCACATCCACCCGCCGTCGGCGACGTGCGTGCCACCGGCGGCCACGATCACGTCGTGGAACGCGGTCCTCAGGGCTTCTTCCTCCTCGGCCATGCGCTCGCCTCCGCTTCCTCGGTGTTCGGGCTATCGAATCACGGTCCTGACTCGCCGTTCAACCCGTGCTCGGTCATCACAACGTCGACCGGCCGGTCGCTTCGCCCATGCGGCACTTCATCCACCAGCTGTGCGGAGAAGCAGATGCCGACGGTGAGCGCATCAGGCCGCAGGGTGGAGAGAAACCGATCGTAGAACCCCCGGCCGTAGCCGACCCGGTGGCCGGACCGATCGAAGGCCAGACCCGGCACGATGACCACGTCGATCTCCTCCGGAGCGAGCTTCTCCCCTCCCGCGGGCTCCATCGCCCCGAACGAGGTGGGTCTCACCCGGTCGCCGGAGCGGTACGCCACGGCCACGATGTCCCGGCCCTCCACTCGAGGAAGCACCACACGCTGTCCATCGCGTTCCAGCCGCTCGATGATCGGGCCCGTGTCCACCTCCGAGCCGAAGGAGGAGAACGCCATGACCGTTGGGGCATCGGCGACCGCGGGGAGGGCCAAGACGTTTGCGGCCACCTCCTCGCTCATCCGCTCACGTTCCCCGGGCGACATCCCATCCCGGCGGGCCCGGGCTTCCCTCCGCAACGCGCGCTTCTGCCGCTTCAGATCCGGGGATCTCACCCTCGGAGCCGGCCGCTGCGGAGCGCGTGCTCGGCGATCAGCTCGATCCGGTCTCCCGGACCGGCCGCGACCAGGACGACCCATGAGGCACCGGCGCCTTCCAGGCCGTCGAGCCACCCCGCCAGGGATCGGACGCTCCCGGACCACACGTTGGTCTCCAGCAAGCCCTTCCTGTCCCGCGCGTCCAGGAGCCTGCTCGCGTCGTCCTCGTCCTCGCCCACAAGCACGATGCCCGCCCACGTGGCCGCCACATCCCGGCCCTCGGCGGCCTCCCGCAGCAGGTTCGCTTTGCGGGCGAACTCCGGGATCGACATCCCCCAACCATTCCACGCATCGGCCTCTCGCGCGGCGATGCGAACCACCTCGTCGGCGAAGCCACCGACCCAGACCGGAGGACCTCCCCGCGTGACCGGTCGAGGAAGGAGTGGCCCACTCACGGGGGGGATCCGGCCACCGCCGGGCCACGGGCTTCCCGCGAAGAGCGCCTTGACCGCGCGGACCGTCTCGATCAGGTGCTCGCGCCGTTCCCCTTTCTCCAGGTACGTCAGGCCGTATGCCTGGTGCTCCGGCTTGTCGATGGGATCCCCGGTTCCGATGCCGAGCACCATGCGCCCGCTGCTGATGTCGTCCACTCCCGCGGCCATCTTGGCCAGGAGTCCGGCGGGGCGGATGGAGGCCCTGGTCACCAGGGTGCCGACGGTGACCCGCTCCGTCGCTGCCGCCACCGCGGACAGCGAGGTGAAGGCCTCGAGCGAGGGCCGGTCGGTCGGCGCCCCCGGGGGAAAGAAGTGGTCGAAGGCGAAGACCCCGTCGTAACCCAGCGCTTCGGCGCGCCGGGCGAACGACGCGACCCGTTGGGGATCCCCCGAGAACAAGGGGAGGATCAGGCCGACGTTCATCGCGGTGTGTCTGCCCTCCCTCGGCCGCTCATCCCCCCAGTTCCTCCAGGGCGAGCACCGCCGCCCCGACGGCACCAGCGTCGTTGCCCAGCTGCGCGGCGACGAGCGAAACCGCGGGCCGGTGCTCGTACCCCTCGACCGCCTCGACGAACGCGGCCTCCGCCGGGCGGATCAGCAGTTCCCCCGCCTCCGCCGCCCCGCCCCCGATCACCACGATCTGCGGGTCGAGCACGTTCACCAGCCCGGCGATCCCCTCCCCGAGCCGCATGCCGACCTGGCTCAGGATCCGGATGGCCACGTCATCGCCGGCCTTGGCCGCTCTGGTCACGGTCTCGCCGGTCACGTGCATGGGGTCGTGGTCCGCAAGCTCGGCGATGAGCGACTGGGGATGGTCGGCCGCCGCTTCCCGTCCCAGGCGCCCGATCGCCTGTCCCGAGGCCACCTGCTCGAAGCACCCGCGGTTGCCGCAGCCGCAGAGCGGCCCGTTGGGCTCGACGATGATGTGCCCGATCTCCGCGGCGAACCCGTGGGCTCCTCGGAACAGGCGGCGGCCAGCCACGATCCCTCCCCCGATGCCGGTCCCCACCGTCACCAGCAGCATGTGCCGGTACCCACGGCCGGCGCCGAATCGATACTCGCCCCACGCGGCCACGTTGGCGTCGTTGTCGACCTGGCACGGCAGCCCGAGGGCATCGCTCATGCGCTCGCCGATCGGGAGCTCTCGCCATGCCAGGTTCGGTGCGAACCGCAGGACTCCGCGGTTCGCGTCCACCATGCCGGCGGCGCCCACGCCGATCGCCACCACCTGGGACTCGAGCAATCCCTTGGCCGCCTCGATCATCGCCGCGATGGTCGCCTCCGGGTCATCCGCGGGCGTGACCGAACGCGAGCGAGACAGGATGGATCCATCCCTGCCTACCCGAAGGGCCTCGATCTTCGTGCCCCCGACGTCGATGCCCAGCGCCTGGGCCGCTTCCGACACGTCCCGCCCTCTCTAGAAGCGAAGCAGCGCGCCGATGCCACCGTATCGGGCTAGTCCGTCGGGGTGAACGATCGTCTCCACCCGGCTGCCTTGCCGCACCGCCCGAGCCACCGCCTCTTCGACCACGTCGGCCACCGGCTCCATCGTCGAGCCGCACGCCGGGCATCTCGTTCCTCGTTCCGTGAGCCGCCCGCAGTTGGGACAAGAGAACCCCGGGGCGGACAGATCGAGGCCGACGAGGATCTCCGCCGCCCGCCCTTCCGCTACGGCCGCGAGCGTACCCGGGAGGCCGGTCACGGCCTTTCCCCCGGACTCGGCGGCCGCCCGCAGGGCCTCCACCTTCGCCCCCTCCTTCGTTCGCTCCTGTTCCTCCTCCACGTCCAGGCATCGGGCGGCCACTTCGTCCAAGGTCGCCGTCATGGTGAGGGTGACACCGGCCCGGATCCGCTCCCGAAGATACGGATGCAGGGTGTGTTCGATATCTAGATGCGCCTCCGCCGGGCCAGCCAGCACGAGGGAGTCGAACGGGCTCGCCTTGAAGAGCCGGAACAGCGCCTCGGCCACTCGCTTCAGGTGTCGTTGGCGGTGATCGTCCACGTGACGCTGCATCCGCATCTGGGACCAGCCACCCTGGTCGTGCCGGCCCGGGACGTCGTCGATGAAGTGGGTGACCTCCTCGACCCGTCCGAGCTCTGAGAGGAAGAGCCGGGCCTTCTCGTAGTCCACGAGGGCCAGGCACATGGGGCGATAGGTTTCCAGCACCTGCTCCAGCGGGAGGACGTCGGCCGCCGAGGCCACGGTGGCGCGATCGCGAACCGGCCGGGGCAGCCGGACCTCCTCCCACAATCCGGCGGCATACGCCGAGAACAGCGCCAGACCCCGGGTATCCCCCCGTTCGAACTCGTCGCGCACGAAGGAGCCGATCGCTTCGAGGTCACCCATGACCGAGCGCAGGGCCTCTTTCGACAGCCCCTCGCCTTCCGCTTGGGCCCGACCGCGGCGCAGCAGGTCGTCCAAACGAATCTCGTAGTCGGACTTGCGAGGGTACCGGCGCCCGTCCACGGTGAGATAGACCGATGTGATGGGGATGCCGTCGGGGTTCCATCGCGCCAGCTTGCGCACCGCCGAGTGGTCGACGTTGGTCGTGCTCATGCGATCTCGATCTTCTCGAGCTTGGTCGCCGCGCCGCCCGTGTCGGCCACCCGCGTGTCCAACACCGTCTTCGCCGCCAGGAGGAACTCCCGGGCAGCGACCAGGAGGTGATCCACCACCTCCGGGCTGGACCGGTTCACCGTCCCAAGGGCGAATCCGATGGGGCAGAACGTCACGGGACACACGTGCTCGCTCTGTTCTTCCCTATCGCTCGGCGGAGCGGCGGCGCTCCCGCGTCTTGCGGACCCTCCATCAGACATTCGCTCTCCCCCTCCGGTCGTTCCGGGCGTCCCGCGAGGAACCCGGCTCGGGCTCCTTGGAGAACGCGATCTCCAGATGGTCCCCAACGAAGTTCGCCCCCCGGACCTCCAGGCGCTTGAGCGTCTGAGGCAGGATGAGGTTCCGCTTGTACGAACCCACCCGGACAAACAGCTCGTCTCCCCGGCGGTGGATGTCCATGTCGTCACGAGAGACGAACGGCAGCCGCATGGTGAGGGAGTAACCGTTCCCCTTGCGGCGAACCCTGATGGGATCGTCCCGATACAGGATCTCGGTGACGTCGCCGTCCCCGTACACCTCCTGCGCCATGGCTTCCAACAACTCGACGCCGACCATCTCCCGATCGAACAGCCGGGCGGTGAGGATGGGCACGGGCTCGAAGGACTCGCGTACCGTCTGCAGGTGCTCGGCCTGGATGTCCTTCCAAGTGCGGAAGTACGGGTCGGTGACATCGTCGGGGATGATGCGGTTCACGATCACGGCGTCGACCCGATATCCGAACAGCCCCAGATACGTGTACGTTCGCCTGGCCTCCGCGATGACCATCTTCTCCGGGTTGACCACCAGTCGGACCGTCGACGTGCGCTCGTCGGTCAGGATCCGTCGCACCGCCTCCAGGTTGCGGTGCAGCCGCTCAACGGCACCGAAGAACTGATCCCCGGCGATGGGGAGCGTGGTGATCTTCGTCATGAGTGGGCGGACGGCCTTCACCACCCGGCGCTCCATCGGGAAGATCCTCTCGATGTACCAGTTCATCACCTCGGGAAGCGAGAGGAGGCGAAGCGTCTCAGCCGTGGGAGCGCAGTCCACCACCAGGAGGTCGTAGCTGCCCTCGTCGACGTGGCGCTTGACGTCGATCAGGCTGAATATCTCGTCCAGTCCGGGGATGACGGAGAGCTCCTCTGCCTGGATGGTCTCCACCCCGGCCCAGTTCATCAATTGAATGAAATACTCCTGGATCTCCCGCCAGTTGGTTTCCAGCCGGGCCTGGGCGTCGATCTGCTCGGCCCACAGGCTCCGCGCGATCGGGGTGGCCTGGTCAACGACGTCGCGGTCGAAGGAGTCGGCGAGCGAATGTGCGGGGTCGGTACTCATGATCAACGTCCGGGCACCGGCTCGAGCCGCCTTCACGGCAGTCGCGGCGGCAATGGTGGTCTTGCCCACGCCGCCCTTTCCCGTGAAGAGCAGGACTCGCATCTCCGGTTAGCTTAGCGAGTCCCGGGAAATCGACCGCAGGCCGGCTGATGGTCCGCGCGCCTTCGGCGGAGGACTCGGCGAACGATCGCCTACCCCAGCTCGACCCGCCGCTTCAATCCCTCGAGCGCGTTATCGATCACGCGCTTGGCTCCCTGGGTCCTGACGAATCCCGGGAGCAGGACCCCGAGCTCGACGCTGAGCCGGTAGGTGACCTCGGTCTCCCGATCGTCCAGCTCGTTCAGCAGGTACTCCCCGCGGATGTTGCTGACGGCTCCTCGCGCCTCCTTCGTCACCCAGGAGACACCGGCGTCGCCGGGTGCGTAACGGTAGGCGAGCGTGTACGACGCCCGTCCGAGGACCGGCACGTCGACCTCGAAGGCGACCTCCGTCCCCACCCCGCCGGGCCCCCGCTGGAGCACCCGTGCCGACTTCACGTCGGCCCACTCCGGGTAGGCCTCGTAGTCGGTGATGACGTCCATGACCTCGGCCGCGGATGCCTCGATGACGACGGACCCTTCGGCGTGCTCCCCCATGGCGTGAGGAATGCTATCGGGCCGCTACCGGCCACGGATCGCGGGCAGGGCGATCGCGGTGGCCAGGCCCACCGCGACCAGGATGAGGCCGACCAGGCCCCACAGGAGCTTTCGCGGGCCGATGAGGGGGTCGACCCCCGAGGCCAGGCGGTAGGCGTCGACCGCGGAGGTGGACCAGGCGACAAGGCTGGCCACCAGGAACACGGAGAACAACGACGTGGTCGAGCCCAGGCCGCCCCGGCCGAGCCGCGACACCACCAGGAGCAACATCGTGCCGAACGGGACGAGGAACGTCACCATCCGGGCAACGCCGTCCAGCGGGCGGCCGCACTTCCACTGCCCCAGCCCGGGGAAGAGGAACGACCACAGAGCCGCCGTCTTCGGGTCGATCTGGGGACGCCGCTCCGGTTCCTCGAACAGCCGGGCGAACGGCGTGCCGCATGCCACGCACAGGTTCATGGCGATTGGATTCGCATTGCCGCACACCGGACACGGCCACGTCGGCTCCCCCTCGGAACGGCGCGGCGGGGCCGCGACCTTCGCCTGCGGGACCGCCCGGGGCGCTTCCAGGGACGCGTAACACTGTCCACACCAGTCCGCGTCGACCGCCGTGAGCGCACCGCAGCTGGGACAGCGACGTTCCACGCTCATCGCGCTCATCACACGACCTATTTCGGCGCGGATCGCCTTCCGATGAAGCCCCGGCCGTGCCTCGCGGAAGGCAACTGCTCACGCCTCGGCCTCCCGGAGCCACCGCCCGAGCTGCGCCGCGGCCCGGGGCCACGTGTAAAAGCCCTCGACCCGCTCCCGGCCCGCCTTGCCCATGTGGTCGGCCAGCGCGGGGTCCTCGAGCAACCCGGAGACGGCGTCCGCGACCTGCTCCACGCTCCGCCCGTCTACCAGGACCCCGGTCTCACCGTCGACCACGGATTCCCGGGCACCCCCGGAGTCCCCCACGACGACCGGGCGTCCACACGCCGCGGCCTCGATGAAGACGTTGCCCCACCCCTCGACCTCCAGGCCGCCGAGGCGAGTGCGGCACGGCATGGCGAACACGTCACCCGCCGCGTAGTAGCTCGGCAGATCCGCTTCGGAAACCTGTCCGGCGAAGGCGACGGACCCGGAGGGGGCACGCGCCGCCAGGCGCTCGAGCGTCGAGCGATACGGGCCGTCGCCCACGACGAGCAGCACGGCCTCGGGCACACGCCTTCGGACGAGTGACATCGCCCGGATCAGGACGTCCTGGCCCTTGCGAACCACCAACCGGCTCACGCACGCGACCACCGGCCGGCCGGCCAGCCGGTGGCGTTCGCGGATCCGATCGGTCGGGATCCCGGGACGGAACGCCTCGACGTCTGCCCCGGGATACATCACGGAGACCGGCACGCCATCGGGCACCGCGGTCCGCACCACGCGCGCGATGAACGCGCTGCACATCACGGGGACGCGGGCGGCCCGCGACGTCATGTATGCAAGTCCGGCGTGGGCGCCGGGTAAGAGCGAGAGCCAGTAGTCGAACCCGTGGGCGGCCACGAGGTACGGGATGTCCCGGCTCGCCAGGCTCGGTCCCATGGCTGCCAGGGGCATGGCAGCCCCGAACACCACCACCTGCGCACCCGATCCATCGACGAGCTCCATCAGCAGCCGTTGCGTCGCCGGGGTGGGCCACAGGAATCGATGAGGGGCTCGAACGATGGGGTAGGGCTCCACGGCGTCGAAGGCTTCCATCCCTTCCCAGGAGGGAGCGAGCACGGTCATCCGATCCGCCGGGAGCTCGCGGACCAACGCGTGAAGCGTCCGCTGGATCCCGCCCACCCGCGGGGGAAAGTCGTTCGTGACCAGCAGCGTCCGCGGGATCTCCACGGCCGCCTATCCTCTCAGACGGTGGATGCGGACAGGCTCGAGGACCAGGTCGACGCCCTCGACGAGCGCCGCGCGTTCGTCGACGGCGCTCGGCTGCGCGCGGTCGAGGTGACGGGAAGCGACGCCGGCCGGTGGTTGAACGACCTGGTGACCGCGTCGGTGGAGGACATCCCCCCGGGTGGCACGGCCCGCTCACTCCTGCTCACCCCCACCGGACGTGTGCGTGCCGATTTCCACATCGTTCGGACCGACGGCGCGTTCCTCCTCGTCCAGGAACCGGACCAACCCGTTGCCATCGACGACCTCCTCCGACCGTACGTGCTGTCCTCCGACGTGGTCCTGCAACGCGTTCCCGGCGCTCAGGTCGTCCTCGTGCCCTCGGATCGCGGATGGACGGTGACGCGCGCCACCGGCGACGGTGCCGTGGAGGCGAGCCCGGAGGCCGGCGAGGTGTGGCGGATCCGGCGAGGGGTGCCGCGGTTCCCTACGGACCTCGACGAGGAATCGCTTCCCGCCGAAGCGGGATTGGAGTACCTCATCGACTTCACCAAGGGATGCTTCCTGGGCCAGGAGGCGGTTGCCAAGGTCCGGAACCTGGGTCACCCACCACGGATCGTCCTGGCCCTGCGGGCCGCCATCCCCGTTCGGACCGGTGAACCGGTCGTCGCCGATGGCCGGGATGTCGGCGCGGTCTCGAGCGCGGCGCCGCCCCGCGACGGGTTCGCCCTGCTCGCGCGGGTCCGGTGGGATGCGAGGACGCATCCGCTGACCACGGCCTCGGGTGCCCAGCTCACGCCGGCGTGAGCTCGTTCCGGCCGCCCGTTACTACGGCGGTCGCGACTTTTCAAGACTACATTTGGCCCTCGGCCGCGGACGAGAATGGGTGTCGGATGCTCGAACGGCCGCCCGGCCGCTGGTCAGACTCGATTTGGACCTCGGGGGGGATCGAGTGGTGAGCAAGGAGCGCACGAGCGGCATCGACCTCCAGACACTTCCTCGAAACCCTTCCCCGCCGGACATGTGGCAAGACAAGGCGGCCTGCCATGGCCTGGACCCCGACGTGTTCTTCCCCACCTCGGAGGAGGAGGCGGGGCCGGCGCTCGCCTACTGCTCGGGCTGCGGCATCCGGGAGATGTGCCTGGCGTGGGCGCTGAAGAACGGCGAGCGCTACGGGGTGTGGGGCGGCCTGACGGAGCAGCAACGCCGTCGCCTGGTCCGGTTCGTGGCCTGAGCATCCCGGCTGGTCACCTCGGGGCCGGGCCGCCCATACTGGCTGACCATGAGCGACGTCACGGTGAGAGCGGCGGCGCCGCTTCGCATCAGCTTCGTCGGAGGTGGAACCGACTTCCCCCACTGGTATGAGCCGCACGGGGGGGCGGTCCTTTCCGCGACGATCGACCATCACGCCGAAGCCACGCTCCGGCCCAGGGACGACGATCGCATCCGGATCCGATCGCTCGACCTGCACCAGATGGTCCAATATCGCCTGCACGAGTCGCCCGAGTACGACGGCGTGATGGATCTGCCGAAGGCGGCCATCGACCGGGTCGGCGTCCACCGGGGGGTCGATGTCGAGGTGCGCTGCGACGCGCCGCCAGGAAGCGGCCTCGGCGGCTCCTCGGCGGTGGTGACCGCGATGGCCGGCGCACTCGCCGCCTTCGCAGGCCGTTCGTTCACTGCCGACGAGCTGGCTCGGACGAGCTACGCGATCGAACGTGAGGACCTGGGGATCGCCGGAGGCTGGCAGGACCAGTACGCCGCGGCCTACGGCGGGTTCAACCTCCTCGAGTTCTCCGCGCGGCGGGTCGATGTCATCCCGGTTCGCGCGGAGCCCGACGTGCTCCGACGGCTGCGGGCGAACCTGCTCCTCTGCTACACGGGACAGGTCCGAGCGAACCTCGGGCTCATCGATACGCAAATCCGGCTGTTCCGGGAGGGGCGCGAGGAGACGATGCAGGGAATGAAGCAGCTCCAAGCGATGGCCTACGAGATGCGGGATGCCCTGGAGTCGGGGGACGTCGACGGCCTGGGCGAGATGCTCCACGAGGCATTTGAGAGCAAGAAGCGGATGAATCCGCACATCGTTGAGGGGACGAGGATCGAGCGCCTGTTCGACGCGGCCACCAAGGCCGGCGCGACCGGAGGAAAGATCTGCGGGGCCGGCGGTGGCGGATACCTCCTCCTGTATTGCCGGCAGGACCGCCAGCCCGAAGTCCGAGGCGCCCTCGAGAGCCTAGGAGGCAGGCTGACCTCGTTCGCGTTCACGCCGACCGGGGTCGAGGCTCAGGTGGGGAACGCGGTGTGGAGGCCCGCGCGCCGATGACCGGACGGTTCGTGCTGCTCGACCGGGACGGGACGATCAACCAGGAGGTCGACCACCTCGACCGGGCAGACCAGGTCGCGCTCATCCCCGGCGCCGCGGCGGCGATGCGGCGGCTCAGCTCGGCCGGCCTCGGGCTCGTCGTCCTCACCAACCAGGCGAACGTCGGCCGCGGGCTCCTCCCGGCGGACCGGCTGGAGGAGATCCATGCCCGACTCACCCGGCTCCTCTCCGATGAGGGGGTGCGCCTCGACGGGCTCTACGTCTGCCCGCACGCACCAGAGGACGGATGCGATTGCCGCAAGCCGAGGGCGGGGCTGGCCCTACGCGCCGCGACGGACCACGGGTTCCGGCCGGACGACTCGTTCGTCGTCGGTGACCACGCCGCAGACATGGGACTCGGCCGAGCGATCGGGGCCGTGACGATCCTGGTCCGCACGGGCCACGGGGAGGACGAGCTGAAGACGGGCGCGCGGGCCCAGGCCGACCACGTCGTGGCCGACCTCCGGGAGGCGGCCGGGGTGGTCCTTGACAGCGTCGTGTCCGGGGTCCGGCCGTGACCGTCGCCGATCGCATCGCCGGATATCTGGCGGAAACCATGGACACCGTGTCGGCCACGGCGGAGAGCTGCTCCGAGGAGATCGCCCGGGCCGCCGCCGCCATCGCCGAGAGCGTTCGAGGAGGCGGCAAGGTCCTGATCTGCGGGAACGGCGGGAGCGCCGCCGACAGCCAGCACCTGGCCGCCGAGCTGGTCAGCACCCTGACCGTGGATCGGCGGCGCCCGGCCATCCCGGCCCTGGCGCTCACGACCGATACCTCGATCCTGACCGCGGTGTCCAACGACTTCGGTTTCGAGGGCGTCTTCGCCCGCCAGGTGGAAGCCCTGGGAACGGCCGGCGACATGCTGATCGGCATCTCGACGAGCGGGAACTCCGAGGACGTCGTCCTGGCAACGGAGCAGGCGGCGCGGCAGGGGATGCGGACCGTTGCGTTGACCGGCGAGTCCGGCGGGAAGCTCGGGCCGCTCGCCGACATCGCCATCCGGGTCCCGAGCTCGGAGACCTCACACGTTCAGGAGGCCCATCTGGCCGTGGAGCAGCTCATCGCCTTCCTCGTGGAGGACGAGCTTTACCCCCGCCCCTGATTGTCGAACCGCCCGCCCCATCTTCACATCCGACCGAGACTTGACCATCGAACACCTGTTCGGTATCGTCGAGTGCCCGCGGCCCCGGCGGAGGCCGACCCGTGCTGGCCCAACCGGTTCAGACGACCTTGCAGGAGGGGATCCCTCTCGGTGAGGTGACCTTCTGCATCGTCGACTTGGAGACGACCGGGGGGTCCCCGGCCGAGTCCCGCATCACCGAGATCGGAGCGGTCAAATACCGGGGTGGTGAGCGGATCGGGGTGTTCGAGACGCTGGTGGCCCCCGGGACACCGATCCCCAGGTTCATCACCCACCTCACCGGCATCGACGACGCCATCGTCCGAGACGCCCCGACCCTGGAATGGGCACTCCCGGGGTTCGTCGAGTTCGCCCGAGGGTGCGTGTTCGTGGCACACAACGCCCGGTTCGACTTCACGTTCTTGAATGCGAGCCTGGTTCGGCTGGACTACGAACCGCTTCCACCACCCCCCGTGTGCACCGCACGGCTGGCTCGCCGCGTCGTGTGGCCCGACGTGCCGAACGTGCGGCTCCATACGCTCGCGGAGTACTTCCGGGCGCGGACTCGTCCAACGCACCGGGCCCTCCCCGACGCCGAGGCGTGCGCCGAGGTGTTCCACGGCCTCCTCGACCTCGGCAGGCGGCTGGGGATCCTGACCCTCGGCGACCTTCACGAGGCCGTGACGGCACGGGGACGTCCGAACTTCGGCAAGATCCGGCTGGCCGACCACCTCCCACGGGGACCCGGTGTCTACCTGTTCAAGGGCCGGGACGGGCGAGTGCTCTACGTCGGCAAATCCAAGGACATCCGGGGCCGGGTCAAGAGCTACTTCTACGGCGACTCCCGCAAACAGGTTCAGGATCTCCTCACCGAGACGGCTGTGGTGGAGGGGATCCGGTGCACCTCCGAGCTCGAGGCGCTGGTACTCGAAGCTCGGCTGATCCGGTCCCACCGGCCCAAGCACAACCGGAGGGGCAAGCGGTGGCGACGGTACGCGTACCTGAAGGTCGATACGTCCGAGGCCTTCCCCCGCATCAAGGTGGTTCGCGAGCCGAAGGGGGAAGGCGCGTTCCTCGGACCATTCGGTACGACCGAGCAGGCCCGGCTGGCCAAGGAGGCGCTGGAGGAGGCGTTCCCCATCCGCCGATGCACGAAGAGGATGCGGGCTTCCACCAGGTTCTCGCCATGTGCCCTCGGCGAGATGGGCCGATGCGTGGCCCCCTGCGACGGCCGCGCGAGCCTCGAACGCTACGAAGAGCTCGTCCGGAGCCTCCTCTCCTCCCTTTCGTCTCCGGGCGGGCTCCTCGAGGCGCTCGAGGTACGGATGGACGATCTCGCTCGACAGGAACGGTTCGAGGAGGCGGGGCTTGCCCGCGACCGGCTGCGTGCGCTCGCCGACGCGCTGGCGCGGGCTCGCGTGGACGACTGGCTGCTCCGGCCGGGCCGGCTCGAGCTCCGCGACGCCGACGCCAACCGGCTCCCGCTGGCCGGCGGCGCGCTGGTGCGAGGCGGCGACGTGCTGCCGATCCCGCGGCCGTGTCCCAGGGAGCGGGCCGACGAGCTCGCGGCGGTGCGATCGTGGCTTCTGCACAATCCCGCCCGGGTGGAGCGGGCCGACCGTCCGCCCGCGGAGCCGGTGGAAGGCGGCGCCGCCCTCCACCAGCTCCTCACCCGACTGCGCTCCACGGACCGAACTCGCGAGGGCGCCCACTAGACTGTGCTCGTGGAGGCCGCGGTCATCCTGGAGGGCGCGCGAACGCCGATCGGTAGGTTCCTCGGCATGTTCTCGGAGGTCTCGGCCGTCGAGCTCGGCACGCTCGCCGCGCAGGAGGCGATGCGCCGGGCTGGGGTCAAGCCCGAGCAGGTCGACCAGACGATCATGGGCCACGCCCGCCAGGCGGGGAACGGGCCGAACACCGGACGCCAAGTCTCGGTGCGAGCCGGTGTGCCGAAGGAGGTCTCCGCCTATAACGTCAACATCGCCTGCGGCTCGGGGATGAAGGCCGTCCAGTTGGCTGCCCAGCAGATCGCGCTGAGCGATGCGGAGGTGGTCCTGGCCGGGGGCATGGAGAACATGACCCGTGTCCCTTACCTCCTCGACCGGATGCGGACCGGTTACCGGGCGGGGGACGCGACGGCCTACGATGCGATGTACCGAGACGGCCTCCTGGATCCGCTGTGCGGGCTCATCATGGGCGAGACCGCGGAGAACCTCGTCGACCTGTACGACATCTCGCGGGGAGAGCAGGATGAGTTCGCCCTGGAGTCGCAGCAGAAGGCGGAGGCGGCGAAGGATCGGCGCGCGGCCGAGACATTCCCCGTCCAAGCCCCCGACCCCAAGCGCTCGGGCACGATCACGGTAAGCGAGGACGAACATCCGCGTCCCGAGACCACGCTCGAGCGACTCGCGGCGTTGCCGCCGGTCTTCCGGGAGAACGGGAGTGTGACCGCGGGCAACTCCTCCGGGATCACGGACGGCGCGGCGGCCCTGGTGCTGATGTCCGAGTCCCGGGCCGCAGCCGAAGGCCGTCGGCCGCTCGCGCGGATCGCCGGGATGTCGTGGGCCGGCGTGGACCCGGCGGTCATGGGCATCGGTCCGGTCCCGGCAACCAAGAACGTACTGGAGAAGACGGGCCTGTCGCTCGCCGACATCGACGTGATCGAGATCAACGAGGCGTTCGCCGCGCAGGTCATCGCGTGCGAGCGAGACCTCAAGTTCGACCGCGACAAGCTGAACCCACGGGGCGGCGGCATCTCACTCGGACACCCCATCGGGATGAGCGGGGCGCGCCTCCTCCTGACCCTCGCGTACGAGATGCGCGAGATGGGCCACGCATTCGGCCTGGCCACACTGTGCATCTCCGGCGGCCAGGGCCTGGCCGTCGTCCTGGAGCACGTCTGATGGTCCACGCGGTCGTCCTCATCCAGTGCGAGATCGACGAGATCCAAGAGGCCGCCCAGGCCATCGCCGCAATCGACGGTGTGAGCGAGGTCTATTCCGTGGCCGGGGAGTTCGACCTCGTCGCCGTGGTACGTGTGGTGAACCACGACGACCTGGCCAACGTGATCCCGCAGGGCATCGGCAAGGTCGGGGGGATCGTTCGGACCGAAACCCTCATCGCCTTCCAGGTCTACTCCAAGCACGACCTCGAGCGCCTGTTCTCGATCGGCTTCGACGAGTCCTAGGTCTCGGGAAGTTCGAACGCGACGGGGAGGGCGGTCTCCCGCCATTCGTCCAGGTCACCGGTGTAGCGCGGTCGGTACTTCTCCATCACGAGTCGACGGGCCAGCGCGTCCTCGTCTGTGTCTTCGACCACATAGGCCCGGCAGATCATGTCGCGATCGCCGATCCGAAGGCCGACCGTCGGATTGACCCGGATGTTCTTCACCCAGTCGCTGGCGTCGCCGCCACCGGAGAGCACGTAGGCCCTCGCGTCATGGAGGGCGAACCAGATCTCGATCGTGTGGGGACGGCCGGACGACCTTCCCGTGGTGGTCACGTAGCAGAAGTCGAGCTCGGAGAGCTCTGCTTCCTCCACGGCTACCGGATGGCCCAGATCACCAACGCGACGATCACGACGATGGCCGCCACCAACATGACCAGGTCGGCCGCCTTCACCTTCCCGGGCCGCATCGCATTGAAGCCCACCTCAGCCTCCCCCAGCGGGACCCGGGAGCCGGTAGTACTCACGGAACTTGGCCTCCGACAGCCAGTATGCGTGTTGGCGTACCGTGGAGGCGTACGTTCGGGCCTCGGTCTCGTCGCTGCATGCACGGGTCGAGACCTCGCGGCCGGAAGGATCCAGGATCACGACGACCAGACCAGCTTCCTCCCGCCGGACGTCGACGCGGTAGCCGTTCGGTTCCCGGGCGTCCGCGGCGCCGCTACGGTTCGTGGGTGCGCTCCAGCCGCTCGAGGTGCTCCCGGATCCGGCCGATGACCGAGTCGATGTCCAGCACGAACTCGGGCTCGATGTCGGCCACCTTCTCCAGCGCGTTCTCCAGGGTGTTGCCAGAGGTCTCGGCGTCTCTGAGCGAATCCATCAGGACCACCGCGTAGTCGGCCTGGAAGGGCTTCCCGTCCCACGGGCAACGGCCGCCGTTCTGAATGACCTGCTCGACGAGGAACTCGCGCCCGCACCGCCGGCACGTCCCCTTGATCTTCACGCCCGCTCCTTCGCCATCACCAGCTCGAGCACGCGGTCGGCGAGCTCGAACGGATCGACGGGCCTGACGAACCAGGCGTCGGCCCCCGACCACTTGGCCAGCCATTCGTCCTGGCGGCGCTCCAGCAGGATCACGATGGCGCCGGGATAGGGCTCGTTCGCGCCCCGCAGGTCCCGAGCAAGGGCGAACGCGCCCATCCGGGAAGCGATCTCGTCGGCCACCACGGCGTCCGGGCGTTCCCGCCAGGCCTTCCTTCGCCCGTCCTCGCCATCCGCCGCCTCGACGAATTGCAGCCTCTCACCCAGGCGTCGTTCGATGTTCGCGATTGCCAGGCGGGTCATGGTCCTGGAGTCGGGGTCCGGGGACATGAGCAGGACCTTCACGGGCGGCATCCTACCAAGGGCTCCTGGTGCCTTTGCCCTGTCCCGACGCGTCGGATATCGTCCGGCGGGCCCGCGAGGAGGAACGGTGGAGACCATCTGGAAGGCCGCGCTTGCCGAGTTCATCGGCTCCTTCGGGTACGTGTTCGCGGGCGCCGGCTCCGTGATCGTGGCCGGCCCCTACGGGAGCGGCCTGATCGGGGTGGCCCTGGCTACCGGGCTCGCCGTCGCGGTGATGGTGTCGGTGACCGCTCCCATCTCTGGCGGGCACGTGAACCCGGCCGTCACCGTCGGCGTGTGGGCCGCAGGCAAGATCGGATCGGGCAGGGCGCTGACGTACGTGGTGGCCCAGTTCGGTGGGGGGATCTTCGCCTGCCTCCTGCTCCGGTTCGTGGTCCCCCTGGCGGTGTGGAAAGCGGCGAACCTTGGGACGCCGGTGCTCGCCACCGGGATCGACCAGGGCAAGGGCATCCTCATCGAGGCCCTCCTGGCCTTCTTCCTCGTGTTCACGTTCTTCGCCACCCTCCTCGACGACCGAGGGCTCGTCCCACAGGCCGCCGGGCTGATGGTCGGGTCGGTGCTCGCCTTCGACATCCTGGTCGCCGGGCCGTTCACCGGGGGCGCCGTCAACCCGGTCCGTTCATTCGCCCCGGCCCTGGTCTCCGGGACCTGGAACGACTGGTGGGTGTACTGGGTGGGACCGGTCGCCGGCGGGGTGATCGGCGCGGTCCTCTACTGGTCGGCGTTCATGCGGGACCGTGAGCCTGCCGTCCCGTAGCGAATCGAGCTACGGCTCGTACTTCGGCTTTGCGGTCGGTCCCCTCCATGGATAGCCCATGGTGTGCTGCCAGCAGTTGGGACCGGGATTGTAGATAGACAGTCGGGTACCGCAGACCGTGCAGTTTCGGACGGTGGACGGCGCGGCCGGCCGCGCAGTTGGCTGCTCGTCCTTGTGCTTGGGCGCCTGTTTGGCCACTGGAAGCTCCGGGAACCGGTGGTCGATGGCTCGGGAGCCATCATATTCGGGCCGCTCTCCGACGTCTACCCGACGCTTTCCATGCAACAGGCCTGGTGGTTGACCGAGGCCTCCCCGACCGGACCTCGGTCGCTACCCGACGGTCCAGGTGTCGCCCGAGTGCAACAGCGTTGCCAGGTCCCCCCGTCCCAGCCGCTCGGTGGCCAGCTCGATCTGCTTGTCCATGGCCTGACCGTAGACGGGTCGTTCGACCTCCCGGAACACACCGATGCACGTGGGCTCGGTGGGCCCGTGTGCCAAGTGGGCCAGCGCGAACGCGAGCGACGGACGGCCGTGCGCGTCGTGGACCACAATGCTGTCCGGGGCCACGTCGTCTACGCCGGCCAGGATCAGCCGACCGTTCTCCCCCACCGCCACGCACCGGTTGTCCTCGTCGAACATGATCGGCTTGCCGTGCTCCAGACGGATCTGGTTGTGGACCCCCTGCGGCTTGTCACGAAGGAGGTCGAACGCGCCGTCGTTGAACACGTTGCAGTTCTGATAGATCTCGACGAACGCCGCTCCTCGGTGGGCCGCCGCCTGTCGCAAGATCTGCATCAGGTGCTGACGGTCGTTGTCTACCGTCCGGGCCACGAAGGTTGCCTCCGCTCCCAAGGCCAGAGCGATGGGGTTGAACGGATGGTCCACGGAGCCGAACGGCGTGGATTTCGTGACCTTGCCCTCCTCGCTCGTGGGCGAGTACTGGCCCTTGGTCAGGCCGTAGATCTGGTTGTTGAACAGCAGGATCTTCATGTTCACGTTGCGCCGGAGGGCGTGGATCAGGTGGTTGCCCCCGATCGACAGACCGTCCCCGTCACCGGTGACGACCCACACGTCGAGGTCCGGACGGGCGGTGGCGATCCCCGTGGCCAATGCCGGTGCCCGGCCATGGATCCCGTGCACCCCGTACGTGTCCATGTAATACGTGAACCGTCCGGAGCACCCGATGCCCGACACGAAGACGGTGTTGTCGGGCGTGATCCCGAGCTCCGGCATGAACGCCTGGACCGTGGCCAGGATGGCGTAATCGCCGCACCCCGGGCACCACCGGACCTCCTGATCGCTGGTGAAGTCCTTCTTGGTCAGGGTCCTCACGGGGCGCTGACCGTTCCCGCCGTTGCCGCCGGCTTGCTCGTGCTCGACCTCGCTCATTCCGCCATCACCTTCAGGATCTCCTGCTCCAGGTCCTCCACGAAGATCGGGAGCCCCTGCACCTTCGTGAAGCTCTGCGCGTCCACCAGGAACCGGCCTCGGATGAGGAGGGCGAGCTGTCCAGAGTTCATCTCGGGGATCAACACCTTGGGATAGCGCCGGACCACCTCGGCGATGTTTGACGGGAACGGATTGAGGTGGACCAGGTGGGCCGTGGCCACCTTCTTCCCTTGATCGCGGACCCGGCGGGCGGCCGCCCTGATGGTCCCCCAGGTCGAGCCCCACCCGAGCACCAGGAGCTTCGCGTCACCGTCGGGATCGTCCTCCGAAAGCGGCGGGATGTCCTTGGCGATCCCCGCCACCTTGGCCGCTCGCAGCTCGGTCATCAGCTCGTGGTTCTCCGGTTCGTAGCTGATGTCGCCGGTCCCGTCCTCCTTCTCCAGGCCGCCGATCCGATGGCGAAGGCCCGGCGTCCCGGGGATGGCCCACGGCCGGGCCAGGTTCTCGTCGCGGAGGTACGGCAGGAACTCGGTCCCCGCGTTCGGCCCCGTGGCGAACCCCGGGTCGATCGTGGGAAGCGTATCGGCATCGGGGATGAGCCACGGCTCGGAAGAGTTGGAGAGGGATGTGTCCGAGAGCAGGATCACCGGCGTCCGGTACTTCACCGCGATCCGGACCGCTTCGATGGCCGCGTCGAAGCAGTTGGACGGCGAGGAGCAGGCCACGATGGGCATCGGCGACTCGCCGTGTCGTCCGTACATGGCCTGGAGCAGGTCGGCGGCCTCGGTTTTCGTCGGCATCCCCGTCGATGGCCCGGCCCGCTGGACGTCCACGATCACCATGGGGAGCTCCAGGGTCACGGCCAGGCCGAGGGTCTCGGCCTTCAGGTCCATCCCCGGGCCCGAGGTTCCGGTCACCCCCAGCTGCCCCACGAATGCCGCCCCCAGCGCCACGTTCGCCGCCGCGATCTCGTCCTCGGCCTGGAGCGTCCGCACGCCGAAGTTCTTCAGCCGCGACAGCTCGTGCAGCAGCTCCGAGGCCGGCGTGATCGGGTAGCTCGCGTAGAACAGCGACAGCCCGCTCCGCTGGCTCGCCGCAACCAGGCCGAGCGCCAGCGCCTGCGCCCCGGAGATGTTCCGATACGTGCCCGGCCTGGCCGGAGCCGGCTTCACCTGGTAGGAGTGGGCGAACAGCTCGGTGGTCTCGCCGAAGTTGTATCCGGCCTTGAACGCCGCGACGTTCGCGTCGTAGACCTGCGGCTTGTCGCCGAATTTCTTGTGCAGCCAGTTCAGCGTTACGTCGACGGGCCGGCCGTACATCCATGACACGAGGCCCAGGGCGAACATGTTCTTCGACCGCTCGGCCTCCTTTCGGGTCAGGCCGAGCTCCTCGACGGCCCGCACGGTGATCGAGGTCATCGGGACCTTGTAGACCTGGTAGCCCTCGAGGGTGCCGTCCTCCAGGGGGTTGGAGGAGAACCCGGCCTTCTCCACGTTCCGCTGGACGAAGGCGTCCTCGTTGACGATGACGGTCCCGCCCTTCTGGAGCAGGTGCAGGTCTGCCTTCAGGGCCGCCGGATTCATGGCCACCAGGACGTTCGGGTGGTCGCCCGGGGTGGTGATGTCCTCGGAGGCGAACTGGATCTGGAAGGCGGAGACCCCGTGGACCGTACCGGCAGGGGCCCGGATCTCGGCGGGAAAGTCCGGGAGGGTCGCCAGGTCGTTCCCCAGGACAGCAGTGGCATTGGTAAACCGGTCGCCCGTCAATTGCATGCCGTCACCCGAGTCACCTGCGAACCGGATGACGACCCGGTCTTTCTCTTCGACTTCCTTCGGCATCCTGCCCCAGCCGGGCGCGCCCGGCCGCCTCCTCAGGGTTTCGGGGATTCGCATCTAGCGTAGCGCGCGGAGGCCGAACCAACAGCCACACCTCGGCCCTTCGTGCTCCTGCCGTTCATCTCGCGCCGGACGCGCTAGGCTCCCGGAGCCCGATTGGGTCGCCCACCGGACATCAGGAGGACCTCCATGGCATACAAGCGCATCGCCCTGGCGACCGACGGCTCGGCCTTCGCCGAGAGCGCCGAGCACGTGGCCGCGACGCTGGCCCGGGCGACGAAGGCCAAGGAGCTGCTGATCGTCCACACGTACGCGCGTCCGGACCGGGCTCAGGCTGCCGTCGAGCGGGCCGAGGCCGCAGCCAGGGCCGAGGGGCTGGAGCCCGAGGTGGTCCTCCGTGACGGGGTGCCCGCCGAGGACATCGTGGAGGTGGCTGACGTACGGGAGGCGGACCTGATCGTCCTGGGCAGCAGGGGGCTCTCCCTGGGGGCGCAGATCATCGGCACCGTGGCCGCCAAGGTGTCCCGCCACGCGCCGTGCGACGTCCTCCTGGTTCGGGAGCGACCGGTCGGGCAGCGGGTGGAAGGGGCCATGCCCTATGCGAGGATGCTCCTGGCCACCGACGGCTCCTCCACGGCAGATCGGGCCGCCAGGAAGGGCTATGCGCTGGCCACCCGGCTCGGGGCGTCGGTGACGTTGGCGTTCGTGGGGCATCCGAAGACCGGCGAGCTGATCCTGAAGGACACCGCGGCCACGATCGGCCAGGGCGCCGCGCCGGCGGCGATGCTGATCCTCCAGGGAGACCCGGCCGAGGCCATCATGGAAGCGGCCGCACGTGAGGGCTTGGACCTCATCGTGGTGGGCAACCGGGGGCTGGCCGGCGCCAAGGGCCTCTTCCTGGCGTCGGTCCCCAAGAAGATCTCGGAATACGCCCCCTGCGACGTGCTGATCGCGCGCACGGTGGCCCAGAGCCTCTCGGAGATCGGCAAGGGCGAAGGGGGGATCGTTGCCACCGGAGACCACAAGGTGGCCGTGTACCGAGACGAGAAGGGCGTCGTGCACGCGGTCTCGGCCAAGTGCACCCACATGGGGTGCACCGTGAAGTGGAACCCCTCGCAGAAGACCTGGGACTGCCCGTGTCACGGGTCGCGGTACTCGCCCTTCGGCCAGGTGGTGAACGGGCCCGCCGCCAAGCCGCTCGAGCCCACTGACCTGTAACCCCGTCGGGCGTCAGAACGGCTTGAAGATCATCAGGTAGGCGATGAACACGAGTGCGGCGAAGCCGAATGCCGCGCTCCCCAACGAGAGCCTCGAACGCAGCATGGCCTCGAGCTCCTCGTCGCTCCGCCGGGGAACACCCGACGGCCGGATCTCGACCGCCTCCTTCAGCCGCTGATAGTAGGGCCGGGCCACGATCGACATCTCCGCGCTGACGGCCACCAGGATGCCGATGGAGACCCAGAACCAGCCCTGATGGGTGTAGATCCCGCTCTGCACGCCGGCGACGATGCCGAACACGGTGAGCCAGGCGAGCGAGACGTACATCCCCCGAACCGACGAACCCGAGAACTGCAGGAGCTCGGCGATCCTCGTCCGATCGCGCTCCGTTCGGAGCCGGAGGGCGACGATCATCGACACGCCGTGGTACATGACGAACGCGAGCACGCCGAGGACGTGAAGCAGCTTCCACCAGTTGTACGCGATCGCCAACATCAGTCGGCGGGTGGCCGCTCGGCCTGACGAAGCCGGCCGGCCAGGACCGAGAGCATCCTGGCGGAGACGCCGGGCTCCTCGGCGACCAGTCGGTCGAACGCCCGCTTGAAGATCCGGATGCACAGCATGGGGGTCGAGGCCACGACCGATGCCGTGCGCTCCCCGCCGTCGAGCAGCGCCAGCTCACCGAAGAAATCGCCCGGGCCGAGCGTGGTCAACGTTCGCTTCCCCCTGGTCACCCGGGCGTTCCCCTCGACGATCGCGAAGAAGGCTCCTCCCCGCATCCCCTCGATCACGATCGCCTCTCCTGGCTGGAACTCCACCTGGTCGGCCCGCTCGGCCAGAGCGCGCAGGTGACGACGGGACAGCCCGGCGAACAGCGGGACCCGGGTCAAGAGGGCCAAGCCCCGCTTCCCCAGTGGTCGGTCGGATCGGGCATGACCCGACGCAGGTCGTGACGGCGCCCCGGAGGACGAGACGGAGGGCGGCACCAGTCCGGCCAGCGAATCGAGCGCGTCCTTCATCGGCCTCCCTCCGCTCCCGGTCGAGCCGCGAGCCTATCGCAGGCGCCGAGGCATCGGGACGGGACCGGCCGTCGGGATCGCTCTGACTCAGGGTCACAGAGCTGCGCTAGCATTGCTCGATGGTTGCTCCCGCCCCCGCGAAGCAGAACGACGTCGCCCTGACCCGCCTGGAGCGGTTGCTGTCGGAGCGCATCGTCATCCTCGACGGGGCATGGGGCGTCCTGTTGCAGGGCCGGGGACTCACCGAGGAGGAGTTTCGTGGGGATCGCTTCCGCGACCACCCCCGTGACGTTCGGGGCGATCCCGACCTGCTCAACCTGACCCAACCGGACATCATCTCCTCGGTCCACCACGCCTACCTCGATGCAGGTGCGGACATCACCACCACGAACACGTTCACGGCGACCTCGATCGGGCAGGCCGACTACGGCCTGCAGGATGCCGTGTACGACATCAATCTGGCCGGTGCTCGTCTGGCCCGGGAGGCGGTCGCCCGCCACGAAGACCGTTTCGTGGCCGGATCGGTGGGGCCGCTCAACGTGACCCTCTCGTTGTCCCCCAAGGTCGAGGACGCGTCCTATCGGAAGGTCACGTTCGACCAGGTGTACGAGGCGTACGCAGAGCAGATCCGGGGCCTCCGCGACGGCGGTGTGGACCTGCTGCTCATCGAAACGATCTTCGACACCCTGAACGCAAAGGCGGCGATCGCGGCCGCCATGGACGTGGCGCCCGAGCTCCCGCGATGGATCTCCGTGACGATCGTGGACAGGAGCGGGCGGACGCTCTCCGGACAGACCATCGAGGCCTTCTGGACCTCGGTCGAGCACGCGGAGCCGTTCGGCGTGGGGGTGAACTGCTCGCTCGGCGCGGCCGAGATGCGCCCGTACCTCGAGGCGCTGGCCACGGTGGCGCCGGTCTTCACGACGTGCTACCCGAACGCGGGACTGCCGAACGCGTTCGGGGGCTACGACGAGCAACCGGATACCACTGCGAAGTACCTTCGGGAGTTCGCGGAGGCCGGCTTGGCCAACATCCTGGGCGGTTGCTGCGGCACCACACCCGAGCACATCCGGCGGGTGGCCACGGCACTGGAGGGCCTGCCCCCTCGCCGGGTCCCGGCCTCGCGACGCTTGACGAGCTTCTCTGGCCTGGAGCCCTTCGCCATCCAGCCCGACACCGGGTTCGTGATGATCGGCGAGCGCACGAACATCACCGGATCCAGGCGCTTCCATCGGTTGATCGACGCAGGCGACTTCCAGGGCGGTGTGGAGGTGGCGCTGGAACAGGTCCGAGGCGGTGCGAACCTGATCGATGTGAACATGGACGCCGACCTGTTGGACTCCGAGCAGGCCATGACGAGGTTCCTGAACCTCGTGGCCACCGAGCCCGACATCGCTCGAGTCCCGGTGATGATCGACAGCTCGAAGTGGTCGGTGATCGAGGCCGGCCTGAAGTGCGTGCAGGGCAAGGGCGTCGTGAACTCCATCAGCCTGAAGGAGGGCGACGATGCCTTCCTGGAGAAGGCCCGAACCGCTCGACGGTACGGCGCCGGCGTCGTCGTGATGGCCTTCGACGAGAAGGGCCAAGCCGACACGGTGGAACGCAAGGTCCAGATCTGCGAGCGCGCGTACCGGCTCCTCACCGAGGAGGCGGGCCTGGAGCCCCAGGACATCATCTTCGATCCCTGCATCCTGGCCATCGCCACCGGGATCGAGGAGCACAACGGGTACGCCAAGGCCTTCATCGAGGCCTCGCGGATCATCAAGGAGCGCTGCCCCGGCGTGCGGATCTCGGGTGGCGTCTCCAACCTGTCGTTCTCGTTCCGGGGCAACGACGTGGTCCGGGAGGCCATCCACTCCGCGTTCCTGTATCACGCCATCCAAGCCGGGCTCGACATGGCCATCGTGAACGCCGGCCAGCTGACGCTCTACCAGGACATCCCGGCCGACCTCCTGGAGCACGTCGAGGACATCATCTTCGACCGCCGTCCCGACGCCACCGAGCGGATGGTGACGTTCGCCGGGAACGTCAGAGGCGAAGCGACCAAGCGCGAGCGTGATCTGACCTGGCGCGAGGGCACCGTTCAGGACCGGCTGAAGCACGCGCTCATCCACGGGATCGTGGACTTCATCGAGGAGGACACCGAGGAGGCTCGCGCACAATACCCCCGCCCGCTCGAGGTCATCGAGGGACCGCTGATGGAGGGCATGCAGGTCGTCGGCGACCTGTTTGGCTCGGGAAGGATGTTCCTCCCGCAGGTGGTGAAGAGCGCACGGGCCATGAAGAAGGCCGTGGCGTACCTCGAGCCGTTCATGGAGGAAGAGAAGCTCCGCCTCGGCACGACCGATCGCGCCCAGGGCAAGGTCGTGCTGGCCACCGTGAAAGGCGACGTCCACGACATCGGCAAGAACATCGTGGGCGTCGTGCTGGGCTGCAACAACTACGAAGTCATCGACCTCGGTGTGATGGTCCCGGCGGACGTCCTCCTGGACACCGCGGCCGACGAGCGGTGCGACATCGTGGGCGTGTCGGGTCTCATCACGCCGTCGCTCGACGAGATGGTCCATGTGGCCAAGGAGATGGAGCGCCGGGGCATCGACCTTCCCCTTCTGATCGGCGGGGCCACCACCTCGAAGCAGCACACCGCGGTGCGGATCGCGCCGGAGTACGGAAACCCGACCGTCCACGTGATCGACGCGTCACGGGTAGTGGGGGTGGTGTCAGACCTGCTCGACCCGGACCGAAGGGCCAAGCTCGACCGCCAGAACCGGGATGACCAGCAGCACCTCCGGGAGCAGCACGCCGAACGCGATCGGCGCCCGATCCTTCCCTACGACGAAGCGAAGGCGAACCGCACGCCGATCGTGTGGCATCGGCGCGACCTGGCGGCACCGGCCTTCACCGGCACGAGGCTCGTCGAGGCCTCCATCGAGACGCTTCGCCCCTACATCGATTGGACGTTCTTCTTCACGGCGTGGGAGCTGAAAGGCCGGTTCCCGGCCATCCTGGACCATCCGGCCCATGGCGCCGCTGCGCGCGAGCTGTACGAGAACGCGAACGATGAGCTGGATGAGCTGGTTGCGAGCGACCGGATCTCGGCGCGCGGCGTGTACGGGTTCTGGCCAGCGAACGCCGACGGCGACGACCTGGTCCTTCAGACCGGCCCCGGGGGCATGCGCTTCCACATGCTCCGCCAGCAGGCCGACCACGGCGACGGCCGGCCCAACCGTTCGCTGGCCGACTACGTAGCGCCTGCCGAAACGGGCCTGGCCGACCACGTCGGCGCGTTCGCCGTGACGGCCGGCATTGGCGTCGACGAGGTGGTGGCCGAATTCGAGGCCGACCACGACGACTACCGGGCCATCATGGTGAAGGCGCTGGCCGACCGACTGGCCGAAGCCTTCGCCGAGCACCTCCATGAGGTGGCCCGCCGTGAGTGGTACGAGACCGGGCCGAAGATGACGAACGAGGAGCTCATCGCGGAGCGGTATCGCGGCATCCGCCCCGCCTTCGGCTACCCGTCGTGCCCGGACCACAGCGAGAAGCGGACGTTGTTCGACCTCCTCGATGCGGCAAGGTTGGGCATGGATCTGACCGAGAGCTACGCCATGCTTCCGGCTGCCTCGGTCTCGGGGTTGTACTTCGGCCACCCCGCGGCCCGGTACTTCAACGTCGGCCGGATCGGCCGAGACCAAGTCGAGGACTGCGCGCGGCGCAAGGGCATCGAGGTCGCCGAGGCCGAACGATGGCTCCGTCCGAACCTCGCGTACGATCCCGACTAGCCTCCGCCCCGACGACGGCTGGTACCGTGGCGGCCATGAGCCGGTTCTGGCATTCCTTCGCCGACATGTCCGCGATCCAGGAGGGCGGCGAGCTCGTCCTGGATCGTGGTGATGGCGTGCACGTCTGGGACGAGGACGGCCGGAGGTACATCGATGCCACCGCCGGCCTGTGGTACTGCAACGTGGGGTTCGGCCGGGCCGAGATCGCCGATGCCGCCGCCGCCCAGCTCCGCCGGCTGTCCGCCTACTCGACATTCGGTGACGTGTCGAACCGACCAGCCATCGAGCTGGCCGAGCGGGTGGCGGACCTGTCGCCCGACCCCGACGACAAGGTGTTCTTCACGAGCGGCGGCTCGGACTCGATCGACACGGCGGCGAAGATGGCCCGCCGGTACTGGCAGCTCCTGGGTCAGACCGACCGGACGATGTTCATCACGCGAGAGAACGCCTACCACGGCATGCACGTCGCCGGGACCAGCCTGGCCGGCATCGGGGCCAACGCATCCGGGTACGGCACGCTCGTGGCCGACGTGGCGAGGGTCGCGTGGGATTCAGCGGATGCCCTGCGCGACGCCATCGATGCCGCAACGCCGGAGCGGGTCGCGGCGTTCTTCTGTGAACCTGTCATCGGGGCCGGGGGCGTGTTCGCGCCCCCGGAGGGCTACCTCGAAGGGGTCCGGTCGATCTGCCGCCAGGCGGGTGTCCTGTTCGTGGCCGACGAGGTAATCACCGGTTTCGGGCGGACGGGCGATTGGTTCGCCAGCAACCGGTGGGACCTCCAACCCGACCTCATCACATGCGCCAAGGGCATCACGAGCGGCTACCTGCCGATGGGCGCCGTCGTCGCGTCGCCTCGTGTGGCCGAGCCGTTCTGGAACGGGGCGGCCGGGCTGTGGCGACACGGGTACACCTATTCCGGCCACGCCACGGTGGCCGCCGCGGCCATGGCCAATCTCGACATCCTCGAGCGTGAGGCGCTTCCCAAACGAGCGCTGGAGCTGGAAGGCGACCTGGCCGATGCGCTGACGCCGCTTGCGGCTCACCCGATGGTCGACGAGGTCCGGGCCGGCACCGGCGTGCTCGCGGCCGTCCAACTGTCAACGCAGGCCATCCGCCAGGACCCAACGCTCCCCGCCCGGGCCGTTCGAGCGTGCCGGGATGCCGGCGTCATGACCAGGACGCTCGCGACGGGAGGCCTGCAGGTCTCGCCGGCGCTGGTGATCGATCGGGCCGAACTCGGTGAGCTCCGCGACGGCTTCGGCGCCGCGCTGGACGCCCTAGTGGAATGAGTGGCCGCAGGCGCACGAGCTCTGCGCGGCCGGGTTGTCGATGGTGAAGCCCGATGCCTCCAGGCTGTCGACGAAGTCGATCGTGGCCTGGGTCAGGTAGGGGACGCTCATCTTGTCCACGACCAGCGTGACCCCGAACTGGTCGGCGGTGACGTCCTTCTCCGAGACCTGGTCGTCGAGGTACATCGCGTAGCGGAGCCCCGAGCAACCACCGGGCTGTACGGCCACGCGGAGCGAGATGTCCGCCCGGCCCTCCTCCTGGAGAAGCTCCTTCACCTTGCCGGCTGCGTTCTGGGTCAGCTGGATCATCGGTCCTCCGGTCGGTCCTGCTTCAGTGCTGCCTGGGTGATAGGTGGCGTTGCCCGTTCATTCTAGCGGGTGGCTGCGACGTTCCGGCGCTTCGTGGCTCCGCTCCGCGAGGTCAGCGAGGTCCGCCACGGCCGCGGTCCGAAGCTCCTGCGGGGTCGTCCGGAACACCGAGTCGGGGGTTCCGGCGGCCGCCCAGATCTCCTCGTATCCGAAGAGGTCCTGGTCGATGTACGCAGGGATCGGCCGGGGATGCCCGAACGGAGGCGTTCCACCGATGGCATACCCGGTGGCGGCCCTGACTTCGTCGGCGTTCGCCCGCCTGGCCTTTGTCGCGCCCGAGACCACCGCCAGCTTCGTCGTATCCACGCGGTTGGCTCCCGACGTGAGCGCCAAGACGGCTCGGCCGTCGGCCATGAATACCAGCGACTTCACGATCTGCCCGATGTCGCATCCCACGGCGCGAGCGGCGTCCGCCGCCGTCTTCGTCCCTTCGGGGAACCGGCGAACCTCCACGTCGTGCCCGAGCACCTCGGCGGCCTCGAGGAATCGGTCGATCGCCCTCATGGCTGCGACGATAGCCCCTGAAGCCCCGCGGCCACCTCCTCCGCCAGATCCTCAAGCGCCGCACGGGCGTCGCTCATCGCCCGGTGCTCCCCGAACCGCCCCACGAGGTCGAACACGGGGACGTCGAGGACTTGGGCCTCGGCTCGCCCGCACAGCACGAGAGCGGGCACCTCCGCCGCACGGGCGGCCCCGATGACGCCGTCGGGGACCTTCCCATGGATGGATTGCCGATCCACCGCCCCCTCCCCTGTCACGACCACGTCGGCCACCGCCAGACGGCGGTCCAGGCCCACCGCATCCATCACCACATCGACCCCCGGCCGAAGATGGGCCCCTAGGAACGCCACCATCCCGGCCCCAAGCCCCCCGGCCGCACCGCCTCCGGGGAGGTCGCGGACGTCGAGTCCGAGGTCCCGGTAGATGACCGCGGCCATGTGGCCGAGAGCCCGGTCCAGCAGCAGGATGTCGGCGGAGGTGGCGCCCTTCTGCGGGCCGTAGACGACCGAGGCCCCCCGGGGACCCGTGAGCGGATTGTCCACGTCGCAGGCGACCAGGAACCGGGTCCTGGTGACGGCTGGTTCCAGACCAGAGACGTCGATGCGGTCCAGATCGAGGAGCGACTCGCCGCCCGGACCGATCTCACCGCCGGACGCGCTCAGCAGCCGAATCCCGAGCGCCTGCGCCAGGCCGGCACCACCGTCGTTCGTCGCGCTCCCTCCGATGCACACGATCAGCTCGGTCGGCCCATGGCCCAGGGCGGCGCGGATCAGCTCGCCGGTTCCGACGGAGGAGGTCCGTGTGGGGTCGCGGCGGGCTTCCCCGATCAGCGCGAGCCCGGAGGCCCGGGCCATCTCCACCACTGCGGTCACGCCGGAGGGTCCGGAGACGATCCCGTACTCGGCATCGACCGGATCGCCCAGCGGGCCGTGGACCCTCGCGGGGTGGCGCGCCCCATCCAGCGCCTCCACGAGGGCGTCGAGCGTTCCCTCCCCGCCATCGGCCATCGGCACCTCGACGACCGTGTCGCCGGGGCGGGCCCGGCGCCACCCCGACGCCACCGCGTGAGCGGCCTGGGCGGCCGTGAGCGTCCCGCGGAACTTGTCCGGCGCGATCAGGACCCGCATCGGCCCGAGGGTACAATCCGCCGCGGCGCCGGCAGGACGCCGATCCACGACCAGGGGAAGCGCGGGTGATCCTGAACCGTACCGAGCTGTTGGGCATCGCCCAGGCCGAGCGAGAGCGCCTGGGCCGCACAGCCCAGTACACGGCGCCGGAGGCTTGGGACCGGGACAGCGTCTGCGCCGGATGGCGAAACCGCGACATCATGGCCCACCTGGCCGCCCAGGAGACCGCCGCGGCCCAGGTCGTTGGGGGGGATCCGGCGGTTGAGTTCGAGGCGTTTCGCCAGGCCAACGACGGAGAGTTCTGGGTGAACGGGTTCAACGAGTGGGCCGTGGCAGTGCGAAACGACCTCCCCACTCGGCAGATCCTCACCGACTGGGGACGGGGGGCCGACGCGTTCCTGTCCCGAGCGGGCCTCATCCCCGACGACGAGTGGCTGGCGACCCGGGCCCCGTGGGTGGCCGGCGAGATCGGGGTCCGGTATCTCATCCAGTCCCGGATCATCGAATGGTGGCTCCACGGGGAGGACATCCGCCTCGGCGCGGGCCTGGAGGAGAACCTCCAACACTGGCCCCTGTACCTCGTCAACGACATGGGCATCCGGATGCTGCCCTATGCCCTGGGCCTGGCCGGGCTGTCCTTCCCCGGGAAGAGCATCCAGGTGGATCTGGAAGGCGTGGGCGAGGGGAGCTGGCACTGGGGCTTGGCCGCGCGAGAGTCGCCCCCCGAGGACAAGAAGCCGGATGCCTTCATCGATGGCCGGGCGCCCGCGTTCGCCCTGGTCGCCGGGCGGCGGGTTCCCGCCGAGCATTACCTCGACGAGGGGAACCTCGTGATCGGAGGGGACGAGGACCTCGCGACCCTCGTCCTGGAGAACATCAAGGCCTACGTCGAATAGCGCACCACGCACCACCGTCCCCAGAGCCGGGCCCGGTTCCCATGCGTACTCCTTCCGAGTACCGTGCCACGCGTGCGATCGAAGGAGCAGCGTCCGGACGAATCGCTGATGCGATCGTTCGGACAACGGGACCCGGCGGCGGCCGAAGTCCTGTACGAGCGCTTCGCCGCGCGCATCTACGGCTTGGGGATCGTGATGCTGGGGAACGAGCCGGCGGCGCAGGACCTGGTGCAGGACACCTTCGTGAAGCTGTGGCGAAGCGCCGACCGATTCGACCACGCCCGGGGGCGGCTCGACACCTGGGTGCTCCTGGTCGCCAGGAGCCTGGCCATCGATGCGCTCCGCAGGCGAGTGCTCGAGGCACGCACGGCGGAGGCCGCCCGGCCGGGGGCCGACGTCTCGGCGGACCCGGGGCCGGACGAGGTGGCCGAGACGGAGGACCTGGCGGCCAGGGCTCGCCGGGCCATGACCACCCTCTCGCCCGGGCAGCGAGCCGCGCTCGAGCTCGCGTACTTCGGGGGCAAGACCAGCGCCGAGGTGGCGGAGCTCGAAGGGATCCCGCTCGGCACGGCCAAGACGAGGATCAGGACCGCACTGTTGAAGCTGCGCGAGGCGCTGGAGGAACGGCGTGACATGTGACGAGGTGCGCGACCAGCTGGCCGAGCATCTGCTTGGGACGCTGGACGAGCCGGCCGACGTGCAGGTGCGCCGGCATCTCCGCGGCTGCTCCGGTTGCCGCGGGGACATGACCGCGCTTGCCGAGGGCATGAGCACCTTCGCCAGGGCCGCCCACGAGCTGGCCCCGCCGGCGGAGCTGAAGGAGCGGGTCCTCTCGGAGCTGCGGGGCGACTGGGTCGAGGAGACGGTCACGAGCGGGTCCGGTCGCCGCCCGATCCGGTGGGTGGCCCGAGCTGCGGCAGTGGCGCTGATCGCCGGCTCGGTGTCCTGGGGGCTGTGGTCCAACGACCGCGCAGCCCGGTACGAGGGGTCGGCGACCAAGTACGAGGCGCTCCTGGAATCGCTCGGAGGCGAGAACGTGCGCGTGGCCACCCTCCGCCCGCAGGGATCCCAGCAGCTCGAGGGAAGCGCGGTGGTCTACGACTCGAAGGTGGAGCAGTCCTGGGTGCTGGTCCTGGTTCAAGCTCCGGGCATGGAGGGCCAGGCAACCGTCACGCTCTCGACCCCGGACCGTCGAACCATCCAGTTGCATGCGATGGAGTTCAGCGGCGGTGGCGAGGCGTCGAGCTGGCTCGTCACGTCCTCGAACCTCCGATCGTTCGAGACCGTGATCGTCCGGGACGAGTCCGGAGCGATCATCGCCACGGGGTCCATCTCCGGCGACTAGCGGGAGATCGCCAGACGCTTGATGGAGCGGGGATAGGCGCCGAACCGGTACTTGTAGTCGTACTCCCCCTTCAACATGTCGAACCCGCTGCACCCGCCCTCGATGGCGATCCGGATGTCCTCGGCCACCAGCACCATCCCCGGCGAGAGGCGCCGCCAAGAGCGGTCGAAGGCCGAGTTGTACAGATAGGTGATCCCCTCGAACCGAAAGCCCACCGTCCCGGCCACCTTCTCCGCACCGACCTCGATGAAAGCCAGGTTGAAGATCCCCCGTGGGAGGAACTCCTCCCCCAGCCTGCGGAAGAAGATCTCCATGCCCGACTGGAGGAACACGCCCTTGGGCCCATCGCTGCGCTTGTGCAGCTCCACGAACCGATCGAGGTATTCCGACAACGTGTCCGCGTGGGCCAGGCAGATCCGGTAGGGGCCGGCCTCCGCCTCGAGCTTGCGGGCCTTGCGTCGGATCTCGTGACGGAGCTTCGCGGGGAGCGAGTTCAGGTACTCGGCGTAGGAGCCGGGGAGCGGCAAGAAGGGCGCGATCCCATTCGTGTCATCGGCCACCTCGACCTGGAACCCTTGCGCCGCAGCGGCTTCAGCGAGCCGCTGGAGCCAATGGCGATCCTCGGGCAGGCCCCGAAGGTCCGCCTCAGACCAGTCGTCACGAAGCTCCAGCGCCGCCAGCAGCTCCTTGGCAAAGCCGCCCGCAGCCTCGGGGAGGGCGACCGGGCCCATGTAGTCGGTGACCTCGGTCCCTCCCAGGAACCGAAGTCGTGTGCCGGAGCGCTCGAAGGCCACGGCACCCACCTGGGCCCCGTCCTCCTCGGCGAAGGCCAGGAGCAGCTGCTCCTGCCCGTGAACGAACTCCTCCCAGAACAGCTTGAGGAACTGCGGCGTGTGGAAGAACGTCCCCGCCGGGTCCGCGGTAACCAGGTTCGACCAGTCCCGGCGGACGAAGTCCCGTCCGTCCTCGGAGAACACGATCTCCATGCCGCTAGCGGTCCAGGACGAAGACGGAGTGAGGGTAGGTCCCGAGGGTCGGCCACATCGGCCGGTACGTCTCGACGTGGGCCATCGAGACGTCCCGCTCCTTGAACAGCGTCGTCCACTGCTCGACGTCGCGAAACGTGAATGGCGTGGGAACGTCGTGGCGGATGTTCAGAAGCCAGTCCCAGGCCGTGTTGAACGCGCGATCCAGCTTGGAATTCGGCGTGTCCTCCGCGATGATCACGCGTTCCCTGGCGATCCGCAGCGCTTCATCGAGCAGGTGCTCCTGTTCGCCCCACCGCTCCATGTGATGGAACACGAACATCAGGAGGACGACATCGAACGAAGCATCCTCGAACGGTACCCGGACGGGATCGGACTGGAGGACGAACGGCATCGTCGCATCGCGATTGCCGTAGTCGACCAGATCGCAGAGCGTGGGACGCACGCCGGTCCTGTCGCGGAGCCATCGGGCCATGAATCCCGTTCCCGCTCCGAGGTCGAGCATGCTCTGCCCCGTCCGAAGATACGGGGCGATGCGGCTCCCCTCCTCGTTCTCCCGCAAGAACATGCGGTCAACTCTAGCGGCTCCGCCGAAAGCGACCGCTTCAGGACGATATCTCGGACCTGCCAGGATCATCCTGGCTTCACCAGGATCCGCCGCCCCCGCCGCCCCCGCCTCCGCCCGCGGAGCCGCCGCCGAATCCGCTCCCTCCCGAACCCGAGGGCGTCGAAGCGATCGTGCCAGCCGTGGTCACGGTGAAGCCGTCCATGGCATCGGAGAACGCGCCGTAGGCGAAGGCGTTCGAGGAGACGTACCACGTCGTATCCGGTGGCGGCTCGCCCAGGACCTCGAAGGCCCGCGCCCACTTCTCGGTCAGGCCGAACACGATCGCATAGGGAAGGTACCGCGTGAACAGGTTCTCCTTCTCGGCGAACCTGGCCAAGTTGGTCTCCGCGGTGGCGATGACAGTGCGGAACCCCCGAACGCGCCGTACCAACCCCGTTCCCGCGGCCGTCCGTCGAGGCATCCATTTCGCGCCGACGATCAGCAACAGTCCCGCCAGGATGACCGCCAGCGGGAGGAGGGCCAGACGAGTCCACCTGACCGCCACGAACTCGAGTACCCCGCCCACGACCAGGACGCCAATCCCCATGGCGACCCACCGCCCCCGGATGCGGTCGGGTCGCCCCGCGAACCACCGCTTTCCGACCGCGTCCCGGTACAGCGCGTCCTGCACGCGGTGGAGGCGCGAGACGAACTTGGTCCGCAGGTCCGACAGATTCACCTCCTGCCCGTCCTCGAATAGGCCCTCGAGCAGCTCCCGTTCGTACTCGAGGAGCTCGCGGTCGGGGTCCTTCAGCTTCGTGAGCTTCCAGTCAGGCTTGCCGAACCATCCCCTCTTGGGGATCTCCTCGATCACCAGATACTTCCTGACGGCGAGGTCGATCACCGACGCGGTGACGTCGAGCGGGTTGGCCACCTCGTCGACCAGCGTCCCGATCTGGCCCGGCCGAAGGCCGAGCGGCGGCGCGAACTCGACGGGGGCCGAC
The DNA here is from genome assembly GCA_036519575.1 of Actinomycetota bacterium. Lineage (GTDB taxonomy): Bacteria > Actinomycetota > UBA4738 > UBA4738 > HRBIN12 > AC-69. Next base: position 51,454 of record DATDKZ010000138.1, read on the forward strand.
GCGTCGCCCTCGAACAGCGGGACGATCTGTTCGGGCGTCTCCGGCCCGCCCATCAGCACGTCCACCTGGGAACCCCGGTAGCGCCGGTCTCGCCCCGTCTTCCAGACGATGCGACCGAATCCCCCGACGACCAGGGCGGCAAGCAGGAGCGAGCCCCCCACGGTGAATGGCGTGGTGGTGAAGCTTCGGCGAAGCGTCCAACGCTCCGTGAGGATGGGGGCCGGTTCGGCCACGATGCCCTTGGGTAGGCCCACCACGACGGTGAAGCCGTCGTAGGGATCGAGCGACGCTTGCGCGAAGGATGCGGTCCCGTCCTTCGCCGCGCTCTTCTCACATGCCAGGCTCGAGCCGGCGGGTCCCGCGTAGCAGGCGATCCGGTCGATCGAACCGGGGGCCGCGACCGTCACCTTCGCCCGCTGGATGGGGGCGGACCAGTCCGGCCCGATCGCGTTCCAGTACAGCTCGTCGTGATCGGGGAACCCGTTCAGGGCCCCACCCATCCGGTAGGTGATCACGTAGGTGTGCCGGCCGGTGATGGTTCGGTCCGGATCGCCGATCCTGATCCTGGTCGTGCCTGCTCCGGCATCCTCCGTCTCGTACTGGACGGGAGTGCCCGGCGATCCCGTGACCGACACCGCGTCCAGCGGGTAGTTCCGGTCATGGGTATCGTCGTATCGAAGGCTCGTCGGGATGTCTCGGAAGATCCCGTGACGCTGGGCGGTCCCGAAGTCGTAGTCGATCGTCTCCCGCACGACGATCGAGTCGTCCCGCTGGATCTGGATCGCGACGTCGTATCGAAGGATGGCTTCGGCGGGCTG
>DATDKZ010000139.1:0-30421 GCA_036519575.1 Actinomycetota bacterium
AGACGGCTCCGCTCGCCGTGCCCTGTCCAGCGAACTCCCATCCGTACCAGGTAGCCAAGCCGGAGAAGCTCTTCCCCGTGTCGCGCAGGCCTTCGGGGATCTCGCACGTCCGGCCGCCGGTCGGCCCGAGGAGCGCGAGCAGGTCGTACTGTTCCACACCCACCACACCGCCGACGATCAAGTCCCGGCCCGCCTCTCGCTCCAAGGCACTTTCGATGGCCGCCTGTTGCGCCTCGAGGGAGGCCACGGTCCGCCCGGCCTGGTCGGCGAGGCGCGCCGTCTCGGTCACCGCACTTCGCATCTCGGCCAGGATGGACGCCAGCGCCGTCTGCTTCGAGACGAGACGCTGCCGCACGAGGGCCGCGTTGGCTCGCTTCACGGCCAAGACGGCCTGGGCGGACTCGCTGGTCTGCAGCACGTCGGCATCCGCTCCCAACGCCCGGGCCGAGAACTCGTTGGCGGCAGCCACGTCGGCGAAGGTCTCAGCGGAGAGCAGGGCCTCGATGACGCCGCTCGGGCCGACCTCGTACACCGTCCTGGCATGGAGGTCGAGCATGGCCTGGGCCGCAGCCACCGCGATCCGAGCTTCCTGGGCCTCAAGGGTCGCCTGCACCAGTTGAAGGGAAGCCCTGCCGGCCTGGCGTTCCAGGGCCGAATAGCGAACGTTCAGAGCCCGCAGCTCGCCGCGAAGCTGGGCCAGCCTGACGAGCTTGGCTTCCCTGTCTGCTCGGGCCTGTGAGAGCTGCTGTCCGATTGGGGATGCAGCGGCTGGCGCCGAGACCAAGGTGGCCGTGAGCGCGACGATCAGGGCGAAGCCCCTCGTTCGCATTCTTCCCCCGCCTCGTTCGCCCCCTCCATGATGGGCGCACGAGGGGCCCAGCGTAGAATCGGTCGTACCGCCATGGCAACTACCTCCGGCCGCCCGTCCAAGAGCCTGTTTCGATGAAGCGCATCGGCGTCCTGACCGGCGGAGGGGACTGTCCGGGGCTGAACGGGGCCATCCGTGCCGTCGTCCGAAGCGCCATCGGGGGCCGGGGATGGGAAGTCGTGGGGTTCCGCAACGGCTGGCGCGGGGTGATGGACGGGGACGTCCTCGAGCTCTCGACCGAATCGGTCCGCGGGATCCTGCACCGGGGAGGAACCATCCTGGGCAGCTCGGGGGCCGATCCGTACCACGAGGGCGGCATCGACAGGGTCCGGGCCACGTTCGAGGAACTCCGGATCGAAGGGCTGATCGCCATCGGCGGAGAGGGGACCCTGGGGGCGGCGGCCAGCATGACCGAGGAGGACCTCGCGGTCATCGGGATCCCCAAGACCATCGACAACGACCTCTGCGGCACGGACTACTGCATCGGATTCCATACGGCCGTGCAGATCGCCACCGACGCCATCGACCGGCTGCACAGCACGGCGGAGAGCCACAACCGGGTGATGCTGGTGGAGGTGATGGGCAGGAGTGCCGGGTGGATCGCCCTGTTCGCGGGCACGGCAGGCGGCGGGGACGCGATCCTGATCCCCGAGATGCCGTTCGACCTCCGGGAGGTGACCGCGCACCTGCAGCGGCGACATTCGCGGGGACGATCGTTCTCGATCGTGGTGGTGGCCGAGGGAGCGGTCCCCAAGGCCGGCACGCTGACCCTTCCCGAGCTCCCGGTGGACGAGCGGGGATTCCCACGGTTTGGGGGGATCTCCGCGATCCTGGGCCCGGAGATCGAGCGGATGACCGGATTCGAGACACGGGTCACCGTCCTCGGCCATGTTCAGCGGGGTGGCACCCCGGTGGCGACCGACCGCATCCTGGCCACCAGGTTGGGCATCGCCGCCGTGGACACCGCCGCGCGAGGAGAATGGGGGACGATGGTCGCGGCGAGGGGAAACGAGATCACCACTGTGCCACTCAAGGAAGCCATCGCCGAGGTCCGGCGAGTCCCGAAGGCGCTGTACCAGATGTCCGAGGTGTTCTTCGGATGAGGATCGGTGTGCTCACCGGCGGGGGCGACGTCCCCGGGCTGAACGCCTGCATCAAGGCGGTGACCAATCGGGCCGCCGAGGAGGGGCACTCGGTGGTGGGCATTCGCCGAGGATGGGCCGGGCTCCTCGAGTGCGATCCGGACGACGGCCAGTCGGTGGCGGCCAACACGGTGGCGCTCACGCCGACGGTGGTGCGGACCATCGACCGATCGGGCGGGACGTTCCTGCACACGTCCCGAACGAATCCGGCCAAGGTCAGGGCCAAGGACGAGCCGTCGTTCCTGCGGACCGAAGGGCCGGAGGACGAACCCCGTGACCACACGTCCCACGTCCTGAAGGCCCTGGAGCGGCTCGGGATCGACGCCATGATCCCCATCGGCGGCGACGACACGCTGTCGTTCGCCCTCCGGCTCCATGACGAAGGGGTGCCGGTGGTGGCCATCCCCAAGACGATGGACAACGACGTCCACGGAACCGACTACTGCATCGGGTTCTCCACGGCCATCACCCGGACGGTGAACTTCGCCCACCAGCTCCGCACGAGCGCAGGCTCGCACGAGCGCCTAGCTGTGGTGGAGGTGTTCGGCCGGTACAGCGGGGAGACGTCGCTCGTCTCGGCGTACCTGGCCGGCGTGGACCGGGCGATCATCTCGGAGGTCCCCTTCGACATCGAGCGCCTCGCCGGGTTGCTGATGCAGGACAAGGCGGCCAACCCCAGCAGGTACGCCATGATGACCATCTCCGAGGGCGCCACGATGGTTGGCGGCCAGATGGTGATGGGGAAGCACGAGGATGCCTACGGGCACCGCAAGCTCGGGGGCATCGGCCAGATCACGGGCGAGGCCCTCAAGCAGATCACTAGCGAAGGGATCATCTACCAGCAGCTCGGGTACCTCATGCGGTCCGGCACGCCCGACTCCCTCGACCTGATGGTGGCCATCAACTACGCGGTCATGGCGGCGGACCTGGTGATCGAGGGGAACGTGGGACGCCTGGTGGCTATGCGCAACGGCAACTACGTGAACGTGCCGATCGCCGTGGTTCGCCAGGGGGTGAAGCGCGTCGACGTCGGGGCGCTGTACGACGTCCAGAACTACCGGCCGAAGATCCAGCACGTCGACGGCAAGCCGATGTTCCTGTACTGAACCTGGCCCATATACTGCCGGACCATGGGCGCCTACCTGGTCGACCTTCGCTCCGACACCGTCACCACGCCGTCGCCCGCCATGCGCAGGGCCATGGCCGACGCCAAGGTCGGCGACGACTGGTTCGGCGACGACCCCACCGTGAATCGGCTCCAGGACCGTGCGGCCGAGATCACCGGCAAGGAGGCTGCGCTGTACGTCCCCACGGGGACCATGGCCAATCAGATCGCGCTCCGATTGCACTTCCGAGGGGCCGGTCACCTGGTCGTGGCGGAATCCCGGGCCCACGTGACCACGACAGAGGTCATGAGCGCCGCCGCTCTGTCGGGGATCGCCTTCAAGGCCCTCGCCGGTGACGACAGGGGACAGATCTCGGCGGATCAGGTGCGCCGTTCGCTGGAGCCCGACGAGGCCTACGACGTGGACGTGGTGGACCTCGTCTCGTTGGAGAACACCCACGGGCACGCCGGAGGGACGGTGATGTCGGTTGAGGACCTCCGGTCCATCCGCAAGGTCGCTCAGGAGGCCGGGGTCCCGGTGCACCTGGATGGGGCGCGGATCTTCAACGCGGCGGTGGCGAGTGGGACCGACGTCGCCGAGTTCTGCGCCGAGGTGGACACCATGATGTTCTGCGTCTCCAAGGGACTGGGCGCGCCGATCGGGTCGCTCGTCTGCGGGCCGGCCGACATGGTTCGGGAGGCCCGTCGGCTGAAGATCCTGTTCGGGGGGGCCTGGCGGCAAGCCGGGGTAGTCGCCGCCGCGGGCCTCGTGGCCCTGGAGGATGGCCCCACGCGCCTCCACGAGGACCACGTCCGAGCCCGCCGGCTGGCGGAGGGCGTGGCGGAGGCGATGCCCGGCGCGCTCGATCCGGCAGCGGTTGAAACGAACATGGTCTACGTGGACACCGAAGCGGTGGGGATGGAGCCGGTCGATGCCATCGCTCGATTGAGGGAACAGCGCGTGGGCGCGACCTTCGTGTCGGGGAAGGTGCGGATGGTCACCCACGTCGATGTGACCGATCGGGACATCGAGGCGGCCATCGCGGCGTGGCGAACGGTCGCTGGGGCTGTGCGCGAGGAGGGACGATGAAGTTGTTCGGCCAGCGATACCCGGAGGAGATCGCCAAGCGCATTCCACCTGGGCAGCGGCTGGTGAAGGGGTGGCCCGTCCTCCACTACGGGCCCATCCCCACGTTCGACGAGGCCGGCTGGGACCTGGAGGTGTCCGGGGCGGTCGCAAGCCCGTACACGCTCACCTACAGCGAGCTGAAAGGCCTCGGTCCCGCCGACGTCCAGGCCGACATGCATTGCGTCACCGGGTGGTCGACGCTCGACAACGAATGGACGGGCATCCCGCTCCGGGTCCTTGCCGAGAAGGCCGGGCCAAGGCCCGAGGCGAAGTGGGTCATCGCCCGTTGCGACTACGGGTACACCTCGGACCTCTCCCTCCAGGCGATGCTGGACGACGACGTGCTCGTGGCCTGGGCTCACAACGGCGAGCCCCTCGCGCCCGAGCACGGGTTCCCCCTCCGCCTGGTCGTTCCCAAGCGCTATGCATGGAAGAGCGCGAAGTGGCTACGGGGACTCGAGTTCGCCGAGCAGAACAAGCGGGGATTCTGGGAGGTCCGGGGGTACCACGTCCACGCCGACCCCTGGCGCGAGGAGCGGTACTCCTACCAGGAAGACTCGCGAGCCGAGCTCGAGCCCTAGCTTTCAGTCGGCGGCGAGGCGGCGAAGGGTCGCGATGTCGCGCGCGTGATCCTCGAGTCGGCCGGGCGTCTCGACGACGAGCGCGAGGTCCTGGACCTCGGGACGGTGCAGGATCTCGAAGAAGCCCTCCACCCCGATGCCGCCCTGACCGATGTGTTCGTGTCGATCCCGGCGGGATCCCCGTCCGTACTTCGCATCGTTCGCATGGATGAGGACGAGTCGATCGTCCAAGCCGCTCGTCCGCAGCTCCTCGAAGCAGGCCGCCACCCCTTCGGGCTCGTCCAGCGCGTACCCCGCGGCGAACAGGTGGCAGGTGTCGGCACAGAGCTTCAACCGGTGGTCGTCCACCGCGTCGAACAGGCGGGCTGCCTCGGGGAACGTGGCGGCAACCGAGCCGGCGGTACCCGCGGTGAGCTCAACGACGACGTCGCAGTCGCCCTGTGGCGGAACGGCTCGCAACGCCGAGACGGCCCGGTGGAAGGCCTCGGCGGGCTCGCCTGGACCACCGGACCCGGCGTGCACGACGTAGCCATTCGCGCCGATGCTCGATGCGGCCGCCACCGAGCGGCGCACGACGTCGATCGACCGGTCCAGGAACTCGGGAACGGGCGACGCGAGGTTCACCACGTAGGGGGCGTGCACGAACATCGGACCGAGACCGGACTGGGCCCATGCTTCGCCGAACGCGTCTGCCTCCTTGGCGGAGATCCGGGGCGCCGCCCATGCTCGGGGGTTGGAGATGAAGACCTGGATGGCGTCCGCGCCGCACTCGTGCGCGGCGCGGATGGCCGACGGCAGCCCGCCCCTGGTAGGGACGTGGGCCCCGATCCTCACGCCACGTAGAGCGTCACCGTGGAGCCGGCCCGGACCCTAGTTCCCCCTTGGGGCAGCTGGCCTCTGACCGTGTCGCCGTTCGAGCCCGGCACCGGGATGATCGATGCGTGCAGGCCGAGGGCCTGGATCGCCGCGATGGCCTCGATTCGGGTTTCCCCCACGAAGCTTGGCACTTCGAAGAATTTCGGCCCGAGGGACACCACGATGGTGACGGCTTCGCCGGGCTGGAGCTTGGCCCTTGTGTCGGGGTCCTGGGCGATCACCTGGCCACGGGGGGCGCCGTCGGAGTACTCCCCTTGTTTGTTCACCACCCAGGGGGTCAACATGTGCCTGGCCTGCTCCTCGGACCTTCCCACCACCTTGGGCACCGGTTGAGGCGTCGGGCCCTTGCTCAGGACCACGTCGATCGCGCTCCCCTGGGGGGCCGTACCGGTCCCCGGCTCGCTCTGGCCGATGATCCGACCCTCTGGGAACCGGTCGCTGAATCGCGTACTTCGCTTGCCAAGCGCGAGGTGGCCGTCCCTCAGGAGGTCTCGGGCCGCGGGGATCGTCTTCCCCACGAGGTCGGGCACCGGCACGGGTCGAGGGCCAAGGGACGGCGTCAGCGTCACCTTCGTCCCGGTGCGAACGACCGTCCCGGGAGGTGGCTGGACCTGCAGGACGCGGCCCGCCGGCACCTGGAGCGAGTACCGACCGGCACCCACCGAGACCTCGAGGTCGTCGGCGAGGCGAGCCGTGGCGACGGCAACCGGCAGACCGAGGACCCGTGGGACATCCACGTTGTGGGGGATCAGATACGTCCACCCGCCCCAGGCCGCGGCCGCCAGAGCGAGCACCCCGAGCAACGAGCCCAGGAGCCATCCACCGCGCCGCCGCCGTCCGGTTGATTTGTCGCGGGGGATGACCACCGTCGGGGCGCGTCCGGGGTCTGGCCGCTGCGACGATGGAGGTACCTCACGGACCAGCTGCTGGATCGGCGGCGCGGCCGGGAATGTCGCGGCCTCGGCTGCGAGGTCCCGACGCGCTTCGGTCGCCGACTCCGGACGGAGCTCCCGGTCCTTCTCCGTCATCGATCCCACCCAGCCGTCGAGGCCCTTCGGCACCGATGTGTTTCGGGCCGAGGGTCGGGGGACGCGATCGCGCAGATGCTTGTACGCGATGGCCACCGACGTCTCGCCGTTGAAGGGCGCGCTCCCCGTGAGCAGCTCGAAGGCCACGATCCCAACGGAGTACAGGTCGGTGCGAGGATCGGCCGGCTCGCCCAACAGCTGCTCGGGCGCGAGGTAGTGGGCGGTCCCCGAGATCGTCCCCGTCTGGGTAGAGCGCGCGTCCGCGTACGCGTGCGCCAGCCCGAAGTCGGTCACCTTGGCCACGCCGTCGCGGGTGACGAGCACGTTCTCGGGCTTCACATCGCGATGAACGATGCCCTTTCGGTGTGCATGCTCGAGGGCCGCGAGCACTTGCAGGAGGACCTCCGCGGCCTGGGCCGGGGCAAGCAACCCTTCGGCGGCGAGGACGTCGCGAAGGCTCTGGCCCCGAACGAACTCCATGACCATGAAATACACGCCGTCGACGGCCCCCCAGTCGTGCACCCCGACGATGTTCGGGTGACTGAGCCCCGCGGCAGCCCGGGCCTCGCGGCGGAACCGGTCGACGAAGCCCGGATCCGAGGCCAGATTGGGGTGGAGGACCTTGACGGCCACCTCCCGCGCCAGGACGGCGTCGTGGGCCCGGAAGATCTCGCCCATCCCCCCCGCGGCGATCCGCTCCAGGACCTGGTAGCGACCGTCGAGCGTGGTTAGGGTGGATGTGGTCTCGGAGATGCGGACCGTGCGATCCGGTTCTGTACGGCTGGACGTCGCTGGACCTCCCGCGCGCGGGCGACGTGTGAAGGGCCGGGGCCCATCGTAGCGTGGAACGGAGGCCGGATGGGCGAACCGGGCGGTCTTCCCCCGGAGGGGGAGGACTATCAGGACGCGTTCGCCCGCATGGAATCGGCCGTTGATGCGGGTCAGACGGACCTCACAGGGCTCGGATTCTGGCGGCTGCTCCGTCGAGTGAAGGTCGAGCCCGTGCTCGCCGAGCACTGGGCGGACCAGGCCGGCCGGATCGACCGCAAGGCGTTCGAGACGAGCGTCCGGTTCCGGTTCCCGGTGTGGTTCGGGAACCTGGTGCTCCTGATCGGCGTGTTGTTCGGAGCGGCGGCGACCGTATATGGCATGCGGTGCGACAACCCGACCGTGTCCGGATGGGCCTTCGTGGTGGCGGGCGTGGCGTGGTTGGTGTGCGTCCACGACCTCGCGCATTGGACAGTTGGTCGGCTGGTCGGCATCTCGTTCCTGGCCTACTACATCAGTTTCCCTCCGTGGCCCGGGCTGAAGATCGACTACGCCTCCTACCTTCGGACATCGCCGGCAGCGCGAGCCTGGATGCACGCGTCCGGCGCCCTGGCCACGAAGGTCGCGCCGTTCGCGGCCCTTGGGTTCTGTCTCGCCGCGAACGGGCCGGCGTGGGCCGTCTGGGTCCTGGCCGGCATCGGCGTCCTCCAGATCGTCACGGACATCCTCCTCTCCAGGACGAGGAGCGATTGGAAGCGGGTGGCGCGGGAACGGGCCCTGGCTCGGGCCCAAGCCGGCCGTCGACGATAGCGACCTATACTGAGGTGGAACCACCGGGGAGCTCGGGACAACCGGGCTGAGAGGCCGGCAACGGGGCTCAAGCAGCGAAGCGGTAGCCCCAGAACGGGGCTCAAGCAGCGAAGCGGTAGCCCCAGAACGGGGCTCAAGCAGCGAAGCGGTAGCCCTCAGGACAAAGCGCCGGCGACCCGAGGAACCTGATCCCGGTAATGCGGGCGGAGGGAACGATGGGCCGGATCGATCTAGAGCGGCTTCGGGTCCATGTCATCACCTCGAGTGGGCTCGTCCCGGGCCGTGGGCACATCGAGGTGGCGGATGCGGCGATCGAGGGCGGCGCCGACGTGGTGCAGCTCCGCGCGCCGGAGCTCTCGGACCACGAGGTGCTGTCGGTGGCGGGGGAGATCGAACGCCGCTGCCGGAGGGGCCACGTCCTGTTCGTCGTGAATGACCGGATCGACATCGCCGTCGCGGTCGGCGCTGGGGGAGCGCACGTCGGCCAGGGTGACCATCCAGAGAGCGCCAGCGAGCGACTGGGGCCACGGGGAGTGCTGGGGATCAGCGTGACGACGCCGGAGCAGGCCGAAGCGGCCGAGAGTGCCGGAGCCGACTACCTGGGGGTCACCGTGTTCGCCACACCGACCAAGGCCGAGGCCGTGCCGATCGGGCTCGACGGACTTCGATCGATCGTCGAGGCGACGTCGCTGCCGGTCGTCGGGGTCGGCGGGATCGATCCCTCGAATGCGCGAAAGGTCCTTGCGACGGGGGCCGCCGGCGTCGCGGTCGTCTCCGCGGTGGGGACGGCGTCGGACCCGGTCGCGGCGACCCGGCGGCTGCTGGAGGCCGTCCACGCGGCGGCATCCGTGCCGAGAGGCTGACTCGAGATGGCGGAGCCGCGTCTGGGCAAGGCCACGGCGGAGCTGTTCGAGCAGGTCATCCTGCGCCGGCTGGGGGCGAAGGATCCTGACGTCCTGGTGGGCCCGGAGCACGGTGTCGATGTCGGCGTCGTGCGGGTGGCCGACGGCGTGGCCATGGCGCTGACCGCCGACCCCGTGTTCGTCGTCCCGGCCTACGGCTGGGACCGGGCGGCGTGGTTCGCCGTGCATATCCTGGCCTCGGACGCCGCCACGAGCGGCCTTCCCCTTCGGTGGATGGCCGTGGACCTGAACCTTCCACCGGAGGTCACCGACGAGGAGCTGACCGCCCTGTGGGATGCGTTCCATCGGACGTGCCGGGATATCGGGATCGCCGTGGTGACCGGACACACCGCTCGGTACGAAGGCTGTGCATGGCCCATGGTGGGCGGGGCCGTCTGCATGGCCGCGGGACCCGAGGACCGCTACGTGACGCCGAAGATGGCGCGACCCGGCGACGCGATCGTGGTCACGAAGGGCGCGGCCATCGAGGCCACGGCGCTGTTCGCGGCCACGTTCCCCGAGCGTCTGACGCGGGGCCTGGGGGAGGACGTGGTGAAGGCGGCCGACGCCCTGTTCGAGCGGATGACCGTCGTGCCGGAGGCGGCCGTGGCCCGGGAGTTCGGCCTTCGGGACGAAGGGGTGACGTCCATGCACGACGCAACGGAGGGCGGCGTGCTCGGTGGGCTCACCGAGGTCGCCTCGGCCTCCGGCGTGGGGATGCGGGTCGAGAGAGCCGGAATCCCCCTGCGGCCAGAGGTCCGTGCCGTGTGCGAGCACGTCGGGATGGACCCGTACACGTCGATCTCCGAGGGGACGCTGATCTGTACGGTGGTCCCGGCCGGAGCCGACGCGTTCGTGTCGGCGCTCGGGGACGCCGGTATCGATTCCGCGATCGTTGGGCAGGTGACGGAGACCGAACGCGGTGCCGTCCTGGTGACCGATCGGGGCGACGAACCGCTCGAGCACCCCGGGTTGGATCCGTTCTGGGGCGCGTTCGGCCGGTGGGCAGAGGAGGCCGAAGGGATCCGCGACCGGACCTGAGCACCCCGGGCTCATCGAGCCTCGCGATAGGGTTGTCCGGCCATGGACCTGGTCACGGTGGGCGACGTGATGGTCGACGTCAGTGTGGAGGCGACGGCGCTGGCGGAGGGAGGCGACGTCCACGGGCGGGTGTCGGTTCGACCGGGGGGCAGCGCGGCGAACGCCGCCGTCTGGGGGGCGGCGACCCGGGCTTCGGTCCGGCTCCACGGGCGGGTCGGCGACGACCTGAGCGGTCGGCTGCTCCAGGAATCGATCGCCGAGCACGGCGTGGAGACCGTCCTCGCCGTGGACGCCCAGGCGCGAACGGGATCGCTGCTGGTGGTCCACTCGGCGGGGGAGCGATCGATGGTCGCCGACCGGGGGGCGAACGCTCGCCTGTCCCCCGCTGACCTCCCCGCCGAGATCGAGGCGACTGCGGTGTTGGTCTCGGGGTACCTCCTGCTCGACGAGGGATCGCTTCCCGCCGCGATGGCCGCCCTGAAACGGGCGAAGGCTCGATACGTGGCCGTGGACGCCGCCTCCTGGCCGCTCCTGCGGGAGTTCGGCACCACCCGGTTCTTCGCCGCGACGGAGTCGGCCTCGGTCCTGCTGGTGAACGAGCTCGAGGCCGAGGTGCTGTGCGGCCGGCGGGGAGAGGACGCCGCCGAGACCCTGGCCCAGCGATACCAGGTCGTGTGCGTGAAGCGCGGCCCGCGCGGGGCGACGATGTCGTGGGAAGGGCTGCTCATCCGCTACGAGGGCGAGCCCGTCGTGGAGGCCGACCCGACCGGCGCCGGCGATGCCTTCGACGGCGTGTTCCTCGCCTCCCTGGCGACGGGGGCCTCACCCGGGGAGGCGCTTCGCGTGGCGTGCGCCGCGGGCGCCCGGGTGGCCGCAGGCCCCGACCTGTGGCCCACCGCGGGATGACCGGCCCGATCCGGCTCTCGGAGGAGGTGGCCGAGGCCCTCGCCGGCGGACGGCCCGTCGTCGCCCTGGAGACGAGCGTCCTGGCGCAAGGCCTGCCGGTTCCGCAGAACGACGAAGCCGCCCGCACCATGGCCGGCGCCATTCGCGCGACGGGCGGCGTGCCCGCCTGGATCGCCGTCGACGGCGGTGAGGTTCGGATCGGAGTCGGGGACGCGGACCTGGCTCGCCTGACGGTGCCGGGTGCGGCGGCCAAGGTCGCCCGGCGGGACCTGCCGATGGTCGTCGCATCGGGTGGCCTCGGCGCGACCACGGTTTCGGCGGCATCGTGGGCCGCCCATCGTGCCGGGATCGACGTCCTGGCGACCGGTGGGATCGGCGGGGTACATCGCGGCTCCGGCGACGTCTCGGCGGACCTGCTCGAGCTCGCCGCCACGCCCATCCTGGTGGTGTGCTCCGGTCCCAAGTCGATCGTGGACCCCGAGGCCACCATGGAACGCCTCGAGGAGCTGGGCGTATCGGTGCTCGGCTACCGGTCCGACCGGCTGCCGTTCTTCGTGGCCAGGCACGCCGACGTTCTGCTAGAGCACCACGTCGACACTCCCGGAGCGGCGGCCGCCGTGATCCTGGCCCTGCGGAGGCTCGGCCTCGGCTCGTCCGTCGTCCTGTGCAACCCCGTTCCCAACGGCGTCGCGCTGGACCGCGATGTGGTGGCCGACGCCGTTCGAGCTTGTGAGGAGGCCGCCGTGCGCCGAGGGGTCCGGGGCAAGGAGGTGACGCCGTTCCTGCTGTCCTGCCTCGCCGAGAGGACCGGCGGCCAGAGCCTCCGGGCGAACCTTTCACTTCTGGAGTGCAACGCGGGTCTGGCCACGGAGGTGGCCTCGGCGCTCGCTAGCGCAGCCAGGTCTTAGCGATGGCCTTGGAGAAGTGCCAGGCGTAGCGAAGCGACTTCGGTTTCTTCGACTCCCCGCCGCGCCGGGTGAGGAACGTGACCGGCACCTCCACGATTCGGGCTCGGTGTCGAAGGCACTCGATCAGCACCTCCGAGCTCCAGAACTGGTCCTGCTCCAGCACCAGCTTGCGAAGCGTGTCGGCCCGAGTGGCCCGGTACCCGCTGGACGCGTCCGTGATCCGCTGGCCGGCCAGGATGGTCACCAGCCACGAGAAGAAGTGGACGCCGGCGTGACGGATCAGAGGTCCTCGCTCGAACTCGCCGAGCATCCGCGAGCCGTTCACGTGGTCGGCCTGGCCCTCGATGATCGGCTTGACCAGGATGGGCATCTCCTCGGGCAGGTGCTGCCCGTCGGCATCGATCGTCACCACGATGTCCGCCCCCAGCTTCAGCGCGATCTCATAACCCACCCGGAGCGCCAGCCCTCCGCCCCGGCGGATCGGGAGGCTGGCCACGAGCGCGCCAGCCCGTCGCGCCGCGTCGGCCGTGCCGTCCACGGAGCCGTCGTCGATGACGATGGGGACGACGTCGTACCCGTCGATCTCCTCGGGCATCGCGTGGATCACCGCCCCGATGTTCCCCTCCTCGTTGTGGGCGGGGGAGATGACCACGATTCCCTTCCCCGACGGCAGGGGCCTGGCCGCGTCCCAATCGAACCGTTCCCTGCCGAAGGCCTCGACCAGTAGCCGGAGGTTCCGCTCGTTCACGTCCACATGAGACTGCAACCGGATCACCAGGGCGAACAGGACGGCCACCGCGACGAGCAGCAGTGCCGTGAGCCGCCGCCCGCTTCCCGGCCTGAAGTGCAGGAGATCGAAGATGGGATTGAACAGGTCGGGCACGATGGCCAGGAGCAGGACCCCGATGGTGAGGACCGACGAGATGATGAGCGACAGCCGGCTGATCTGGCGTCGTTGGTGACGGACGATGGCGATGGCGAGGAACGCGACCGCCGCCAGCCCTCCGAGGATCCGCAGGGCGATCATGCCTCGTCCCTCAGCGCGGCGTGCGCTCGCGAGCCGGGGGACGCCACCTGGTGCTCGGCATGATGTGATCCAGGATGACGCGGTCCTTGTGTCGTTCGATCGCCGAGAACATCGACTCGATCAGCGTGTCCGACAGCAGGTGGGGCTCCAGCCCGAGGTCGAGGAGCTTCGTGTGCGCGGGGTTGTAGTAATGGTCCTCTGACTCCACCCGCGGATTGTCCAGGTGGCGCACCTCGACGGGCAACCCGTACGCCGCGCCCGCCTCGTGTACCTGTCGGGCCAGGTCCAGGATGGAGAACTGTTCGGTGAACTGGTTGAACACCCGATATTCCCCGGGCTCGGGTGGATTCTGGACGGCCAGCTCGACGCACCGCAGCGTGTCGACGATGTTCAGGTAGCCCCGGGTCTGGCCGCCCTTCCCGTACACCGTGAGCGGGTGGCCGATGACGGCCTGGAGGCAGAACCGGTTCAGCGCGGTGCCGAAGACCTCGTCGTAGTCGAACCGTGTGGCCAAGCCGGGGTCGAGCGTCGTCTCGTCGGTCTCGATGCCGTACACGACGCCCTGGTTGAGGTCCGTGGACCGCAGTCCCCAGATGCGGCAGGCGAATTGGATGTTGTGCGAGTCGTGCACCTTGCTCAGGTGGTAGAGGCTCCCGGGCATCTTGGGAAACGGAAGGGTGTCGCTTCGGCCCTTGTGCTGGATGGTGATGAACCCCTCCTCGATGTCGATGTTCGGCGTGCCGTACTCGCCCATCGTGCCCAGCTTGACCAGATGGGCGTGAGGGGCGAGCTCGGTCATGGCGAAGAGGACGTTCAGGGTGCCGATCACGTTGTTCGTCTGAGTGAACGCGGCGTGCTCGCGGTCGATCATCGAGTAGGGCGCCGAGGGCATCTCGCCGTAGTGGACGATGGCCTCCGGCTGGAACTCCCGGAAGACCCGTTCCACGACCTCCCAGTCCAACAGGTCGCCCTCGGTCACCCCGATCTCCAGGCCGGTGACGTCGCGCCAGGCCTTGGCCCGGGCTGGGAGGGACGCAAGGATCGGGGTGAGCGAGTCCGTGCCGGCCTCGGCGTGGGCCCGGCGTCGCAGGTAATCGTCGAGCGCGTGCACCTCATGGCCGCGCCGGGAGAAGTGCATGGACGTCGGCCACCCGAGGTAGCCGTCGCCGCCCAAGATCAGGATGCGCATCGCGTTCCTCTCAGGTTCGGGGCGGAAACCCGGCCAATTCTACCCGGGCTCCGACCTGCGGAAATCCGTCGGAGCGGCTCCGGCGGCTCACGTCGGCGACGCCAGCTCCGCGAGGATTCGGTCCACTTCCTGCTCCGTGTTGTAGTGACAAAACCCAATCCGGACCGCCCCGCCGGTCTCCTGGAGGCCAAGCCGCTCCATGAGCTCGAGGGCGTAGTAGTGACCGTCCCACACGAAGATGCCACGCTCTCCGAGGAGCTTGGCCGTCTCGACCGGGTGCTGGTCGCCCAGCCGGACCGCGAACGTCGGCGTGCGCTCCGCCACCCGGTCGATGTCCGCGATGCCATACACGCGGAGCTCCTCGACGCCACCGATCCCGTCGAGGAACCTACGTGACAGGTTCGCCTCGTGGGCTCCGATGGCCTCGAACGCGGCGGCGATCGAGTCGCGTCGCCTCGGGCCCGCCGGCCACCCGTGGGTTCGCCCTACATCGGCCAGGTAGTCCACGGCGGCCACGAACCCCGCCAGGCCCTCGTGGTTCTGGGTCCCGGTCTCCCATCGGTACGGCAGGTCCTCGCTCGCCGGCCGGACCTTGTACGGGCTCCACGATCCCAGCAGCTCCCGGCGGCCGAACAGGATGCCGAGATGAGGACCGAAGATCTTGTACGGCGAGCAGACCACCACGTCGGCCCCGATGGCCTGCACGTCGATGAGCCGATGCTGTGCCAGGTGGACGCCGTCGCACACCACGAAGGCACCGGAATCGTGCGCCACCCGCGCCATGTCCGTCGCGGGCGTCACCGTGCCCACCGCGTTCGACGCCAGCGTGAAGGCCACGACCTTCGTCCGGTCGGTCAGGGCCTTCTCGAACGAGTCGAAGTCGACGGTCACGTCGTCGTCGCGGACGTCGACCCATCGAACCGTGGCGCCCGTGTCCTCGGCGACCATGAGCCACGGCCGGATGTTGGCGTCGTGGTCGAGCCGGGTGACGACGATCTCGTCGCCCGGTCCGAGGGTCCGTGCGATGGAGCGGGAAAGAGCGAACAGCAATGTGGTGGCGTTCGGCCCGAACACGACCTCATCGGAGCCGCAGCCGAGGAGATCGGCGCCGGCAAGATGCGCCTCCTCGATCAGGTGGTCCGTCTCGGCGCTGGTGACGAAGGCACCGTGCACGTTCGCGTTGCTCGTGCGCAGGTAGGCGCCCATTGCCTCGATGACCGCCTCTGGGACCTGGGTCCCACCCGGCGCGTCGGCGAAGACGCAGGGGCGCCCGTCCAGCGTTCGAGCAAGCGCGGGGAACCCTGCCCGGAGGGCCGAGGGATCGAGATTGGCCATCGCCGCATACCCTAGACGGCGTCCCACCCGGTCGGGAGGTCGGGGACCGGCCAATCGGGATCGGGCCGCCAGGTCGTCCAGTCCCGGTCGAACGGGGGCTCCCGGTCGAGGATCCGGTGGAGCCCGCGTTCGGCCTCGACTCGGAACTCCGCCGCCTGAGTCGGCGTGAACAGGCCCCGCCGGACGGCCTGCTCCAGCTCGTCCTGGTCCTTCCACTCCCAGCCCGACCCATCCGGGGCCACTAGCACGTCGAGGATGCGTTCCTCGGTGTCGAAGCCGAGCTCGGTGGGACGAAGCGGCGCCTCGACGTTCACGTACCAGACCCAGGGGGTCCAGTCGCGATGGAAGAACAGGAGGATGGCGTGGCCCGTGGAGGGCCAGGAGAAGGAGAGGATCGGTCCCTTGAGCCATGTCCGCTCGAGGAGGTCCCACTCGGCATCCGGGAGCCGGAGCTTCGTCCCGTCAGTGCCCGCAACGACCAGCCGGATACCGTTCGGGGTGTAGAAGATCCGCTGGTCCTCCTCGTCCTGGATCACGATCATCGGTCGTGCCGACCAGATCCGGTCCCGCCACATCTCCCGGAGGACGATGGGCTCGCCGGTCCGAAAGCGGCGCACGCGCGGCCTACGACGCGAGGCGCGCCGCGAAGGCGGCGTTCGCCGCGGCGAGCAGCTCTTCGGCCGTGCCCTCCAATGCTGCGACGTCGTCCCGGAGCGCCGCGGCCGCAGCCTCGTCCTTGAGCGCGGCCGCGTTGATCTGGACGTTGTAGATCGCGCACTCGGTCCCGGCGAACAGCATCTGGGCGGCCGACACCCCGTCGGAGGCCGCGTTCACGTTCCCTCGCTCCACGGTCTCCAGAGCGAGCGGCATCAGGGATGCCGAGGCCCTGGCGATCTCCAACGGGACCTGGGCCGCCGCGAGATAGCCGCGCTGGATGGCAGCGGCCCGTACGGCCCGCTGCTCCTCGGTGTCCTTCGGCATCTTGAAGGCCTCCATCACTCCGTCGAACGCGGTTGCGTCCCGGTCTGCCAACGCCACGAGCTCGCTTCGGGCTCGTTCGGCCTGGCCGCGGAGCTCGCGCATCCGGTCCCACGCGTCCTCGTAGTTCTTCTTGTCGATCGTGAGGTTGCACACCATCTCGATGAGGGCTGCGCCGGCCGCCCCGGCCAGGGCGGCAACGGCGCCGCCCCCCGGGGTAGGGGAGTCGGAGGCGAGCGTGGCAAGGAACCGGTCGATGGTCCGCTCGCCGATCACGATCGCCCGCCCGGCCTCGCCTGGTTCACCAGTCGCTCCAGGATCTGGTGGTCCCCATCGAACCCCTCCAGTCGAAGATCGATCACATCCTGATCGGTGATCGCGGCCTGGGGGACCAGGCCGACGATCTCGCTCGACAGCGTCGCCATGCCCCGCTTATCGGCCTCAACCCTCACCGCCTCGAAGGCCGAGCGCAACCCGGTCACCTCGTAGTCCACGAGGTTCATCGAGACGGTCACACTGCCCCGTTCGGGGACAAGGAAGCCGATGGCCCGGACCGTCGGCAGGCCACCCGAGGACTCGCGGACCGCGCGAGCGATCTCCTTGGCCCCCGCCTCGTCGGTGCCGGAGAGATAGACGTTGAACGCGATCAGGGGCTTCCGCGCGCCAACCGCGGTGGCACCGGCTCGACCGATCGCGTGCGGTCCGAAGTCGGGGAGCCGCTCCCCTCGGGCCACGGCCTCCTTGAGCGCCTCGTACTCGCCCTTGCGGATCTCGGCCAAGCTGTGTCGCTCGGGGACGAGCGCGGCCCGGTCATAGAGGTAGACGGGGAGGTGCAGGGTGTCGGCGAGCTCGCGCGCGAGCTCGCGCGCGAGCTCGACGGTCTCGTCCATCGTGATCCCTCGGAGCGGCACGAACGGGATCACATCGGCGGCACCCATCCTCGGATGACTGCCTGTGTGCCGCTCCATGTCGATCAGCTCGATGGCCTTCGCGGCGCCGGCGAGGGCGCTCCGGCGCACGGCATCCGGGGTGCCGAGCACCGTCGTATCCAGCCGGTTGTGGTCCGGATCGGCCTGCCGGTAGACCAGGTGGGCGCCGGGGACCTCCAGGGCGGCGCAGATGGCGTCGATGACGTCCCGTCGGCGACCCTCGCTGAAGTTTGGGACGACGGCCACGAGCGGCTCATACGGTTCAGCTTCGGCCATCCATCCTCCTCGCGCCGGAACGATACCGACAGGCGGCCGCCGGCACGACCGCCCATCCGCTCCTCCCGGGAAACACCTCGGCTTGACCGTTGTCCGGACCCGGGAGTAGAGTCGCCTTCCTCTCGAACATACGTTCGACTGGGCAGGGGCGGAGGATCGAGGCGGACCGGCCGTGGCCAAGCGGTACGACGATGAGGTGCGGGTCGAGCGGGACGCCGGGATGCCCGCCGCCTTCGTGTGGCGCGACCGGCGCTACGAGGTGGCCGACGTGATCGGCCGGTGGCGGGTCGAGGGCCGGTGGTGGGCCGACGGCCGTGACCGCGAGTACTGGCGAGTGGAGGCAAGGGGCGGGGCGGTATGGGACCTGTACCACGACCGTGCCGCCGACCGGTGGCACGTGGAGCGCCTCTGGGACTGATCTTCGACGAAGCGATTGGGAACCTCCTCCGGATTCGTGCACCTGGACGTCCGGTCCTTCTTCTCCTTGAAGGACGGGGCGTTCTCCCCCGAGGACCTGGCGCGCCGTGCGGCCGGGCTCGGCATGCCGGCGGTGTCCCTAACCGACCGAGACGGGCTGTACGGAACCGCCCGTTTCGTGGACGCGTGCCGAAAGGCCGGGGTGAAGCCCATCCTCGGCGCCACCCTGACGGTGAGAGATGCCGCGGTCGGCCGGGGCGATCCATGGTCGGCGGGCTCCACCGCCACCAACGTGATCCTGTTGGCGCACGACGACCGGGGATACGCCAACCTGTGCCGGCTCATCACGGATGCCCAAATGACCGGGGAGCGAGGTGATCCCTGGCTCGCGTCCGAGCAGATCTGCGCCCACGCCCACGGCCTCCTGTGCCTGCTCGGCCCCTCCTCGCTTCCTGGGTCGCTGGCTGTCGATGGGCGGTTCGACGCGGCACGGAACGCCATCGGCCCGTTCAGGGAGGCGTTCGGCGAGCGGCTGTTCGTCGCGGTCCAGCACCGCCTGGAGCCGAACTCTGCCGCCGAGGTCCGCCTGCTGCTCCGGCTGGCCGAGTGGATCGGGGCGAAGGCCGTTGCCACCAACCCCGTGCGCTACCTGGTCCCAGGGGACGCGTTCCTGGCCGACGCCCTGGAGTGCATGCGCGAGATCGTGCCGGTCGCGTCCCATCACGTTTCGAGGGTGAACGCCGAGGGCTTCCTGAAACCGGCCGGCGAGATGCGCGCGCTGTTCGCCGAACGCCCCGACCTGTGCGACCGAACCATCGAGATCGCCGAGTCGTGCACGTTCGACATCGGGCTTGGGACGGTCCACTTCCCGGATTTCCCCACGCCGAGGGGGCGTTCCGCGGCCTCGGTCCTGGCCGAGCGGTGCTGGCGAGGGATCGATGGACGGGGGATGGAGGCGACGCCCGACGTCCGGGACCGACTGGACCTCGAGCTCGCGCTGATCCAGCGGATGGGGTACGCGGCCTATTTCCTGACGGTCGCCGACATCGTCGCGGACATCAAGGCCATGGGGATCCGCTGCGCCTGCCGGGGCTCAGCGGCCGGGTCACTCGTCTGCTATCTCACCGGCATCTCCGACGTCGACGCCGTCCGCCACGATCTCGTGTTCGAGCGGTTCCTGAACCCGCTCCGCGACGAGCTCCCCGACATCGATGTCGACGTCGAGTCGGCCCGCCGCGAGGACGTCTACGACATGATCCTGTCGCGATACGGCCAGGACCGGTGCGCCTGCGTGACCATGGTCGACACGTATCGGGCCCGCTCGTCCATCCGCGAGGTGGGCAAGGCTCTTGGGTACCCGGAAGTCGAGATCGACACGGTGGCCAAGGCCTTCCCCCACATCGGGGCCCAGGACATCCGCAAGGCCATCGAGATCCTCCCCGAGCTCGCCGGCTCGAACCTGGCCGCCGGACAGCTCGAGCTCCTGTTCCGGGTGGCCGAGCGGCTGGAGGGTTTCCCCCGGCACCTCGCGCTCCACCCCTCCGGCATCGTCCTGTCGGACGACGACCTGGTGAACCGGGTGCCGCTCGAGCGGTCGTTCCAGGGCTACCGGATGATCCAGGCCGACAAGGACGACGTTGAGGTCCTCGGGTACCTGAAGCTCGACGTCCTCGGGGTCCGGATGCTCTCGTCGATGCGCCATGCGCTGGACGAGATCGCCCGGACCGAGGCCCTCAAGGTCGATCTCGACCAGATCCCGCTCGATGACGGGCCGACGTTCGATCTGATCCGGGCCTCCGACACCCTCGGCTGCTTCCAGATCGAGTCGCCCGGCCAGCGGGAGCTGCTCCAGAAGCTCCAGCCGACCCGGTGGGAGGACCTGATCGTCGACATCTCGCTGTTCCGCCCGGGTCCGGTGAAGTCGGACATGATCCGTCCATACCTGAACCGTCGGCACGGGATGGAACGGCCGGTCTACGCGCACCCGGCGCTCCGGCCGGCGCTCCGCGAGACCTTCGGCGTCATCGTCTACCACGAGCAGGTCATGCGGACCCTGGCCGCCCTCGCCGGCTACGACCTCTCGACGGCCGACCGCATCCGCCGGCACCTGGACGACGACGCGGAGCTCCCGTCGCTCCGTGAGGATTTCCTGAACCGTGCACGAGAACGGGGTGTCCCCGACGACGTGGCCGAGACGACGTGGGACGACGTCGCGCAGTTCGCCTCATTCGGGTTCTGCAAGGCCCACGCCGCGGCGTTCGCCGTTCCCACCTACCAATCGGCGTACCTGAAGGCCCACTTCCCCGCGCACTTCCTGGCCGGTGTGCTGACCCACGATCCCGGCATGTACCCTCGCCGGCTGATCCTGGAAGACGCCAGGGAGCACGGCATCGAGATCCTCCCGCTCGACATGAACGTGAGCGAACCCGACTACGTGGCCGAGCGCGTCGGCGCGGGCTACGGGATCCGGCTGGCGCTGAAGGACGTGCACGGAATCTCCGACGCGGAGGTCCGGTCCATCCAAGAGGCCCGGGCCGAACGGCCGTTCCGGGATGTCGGCGACTTCCTGCGCCGGGCCAATGTGTCGCGACCGGTCGTCGAGGCCCTCGTACACGCCGGGGCGTTCGACCCCCTCCCCGCCGGCACGCGCCGCGATCGCCTGTACGAGGCCATGGTCACCGATCCACAGCGGGAGGGCGACCAGCTCACGCTGGACCTGTGGTCGGCATCGAGTCAGACGAACGGACCGCGGTTCTCGCTCACCGAGTACTCGGATGCCGAACGGGTACGGGCCGAGCTGGAGGTGCTCGGCCTGGATGCATCGCGCCACGTGGTCTCGTTCTTCGAGCCGCTGCTCGCCGACCTCGGTGTGACCAGGGCCAGGGACCTCCACAAGGAGCGCGGCGACGCGATGGTCGTGGTGGCCGGGGTGAAGGTTGCCTCCCAGACGCCGGCGGTGCGGAGCGGTCAGCGGATCGTGTTCCTCACCCTGGACGACGCGACCGGGCCGGTCGAGGTGGTGGTGTTCGAGAAGGTGCAGGCGAAGGTGCTGAAGACGGTGTTCCATTCCTTCGTCCTGGCCGTGCGGGGACGGCTTCGCCGGACGGGGGTGAAGGGCGTGAGTATCATCGCCGAGGACGCTTGGGACCTCACCCGCCTCCAGCAGGCTCGGCGAGCCGGCCGGCTGTCGGAGGCGCTGGCGGCAGGCGATCCCTTCCCCGGACTTCCCCCCAGGAAGCTGTGGCATGCCAGCGGAGGCTCGGCCGGATGGTGATCGAACCCGTTCTCCACGTCGACCTCGACGCCTTCTACGCCTCGGTGGAGGTCCAGAAGGATCCTTCGCTCGTAGGCAGGCCGGTGGTGGTGGGAGGAGCCGGCTCGCGGGGGGTCGTGATGTCAGCCTCGTACGAGGCTCGAGCCTTCGGCATCAGGAACGCAATGCCCGCAGTGCGGGCGCGGCGCCTGTGCCCCGACACGGTCTTCCTGCCTCCGGACTTCGATTCCTACCGGGCCCACTCCAATCGGTTCCGCGAGATCCTCCTCTCGGTGACGCCGCTCGTGGAGCCCATCGCTCTGGACGAGGCCTTCCTCGACGTCTCCGGGGCCGTCCTGCTGTTCGGGCCCCCCAAGGAGATCGCCGAACGGGTTCGCAGGGAGGTCCGGTCCGAGGTCGGCGTGAGCTGCTCGGTGGGGGTCGCCCCCAACAAGCTTCTGGCCAAACTGGCGTCGCGGCAGGCCAAGCCCGACGGGCTGGTGGTCGTCAGGGACGAGACGGTCGCCACGTTCCTCGAGCCCCTCCCGGCGCGGGCGCTGTGGGGGGTGGGGGAGAAGACGGTCGAGATGCTCGGTCGGCTGGGGGTGAGGACCGTCGGCGACCTGGCCAGGACCCCACCGGCGGTGCTCGCCCGGCTCATCGGCGACCAGCACGCCCGGGAACTCCACGACCTGTCGCGAGGGATCGACGACCGCGCGGTCGTCCCCTACGAGCCGCCGAAATCCATCTCCCACGAGGAGACGTTCGGCGTCGATCTCGATGCCGAGGAGGACCTGTTGCGCGAAGCCCTGGCTCTGTCGCATCGCGTGGCCTCGCGACTTCGAACGGATGGCTATCGGGCCAGGACGGTGGTCCTCAAGGTCCGATTGGCCAACTTCACCACCCTCACCCGGGCCCGGACGCTGCCGGCGCCCACCGACGTCGCGGCCGACCTGTACGAGGTGGCTTGCGAGCTGTACCGAGGCCTGCCCGGCGCGCGCCGACGCGTGCGATTGCTGGGCGTTGCGGCCACCGGACTCTCGCCGGGGGCGGCCGAGCAGCTGGCGTTGCTCAAGGGAGAACGGTGGCGCGACGTGGAGCGGGCCGTTGACCGGATCGAGCGGCGGTTCGGACGGGGCGCCGCTGGCCCCGCCACCCTCATCGACCGGCCGGCTCGCTGACCGGCGGATCCGGCGCGATGCCGTCGGCGACCCCCGTATCGGCGAGGACTGAAGGACGCGTGGCCGGCCGCCGATGGATGTGCACGGGAATGGGACCTTCAACCGGAGAGGTTCACCTTCCTATAATGGGATCGCCGGTCGACAGGTAGGAGCCGATGCCGCTCTCCGAGCACGAGCAGCAGATCCTCGAGGAGATCGAGAAGCGGTTGGCCGAGGAGGACCCTCGCCTGGTCGAGGCCGTCTCCCGGACGTCGCTGTACACCCACCTGGCCCGGCGCATCCGGTGGTCCTCGCTCGCGTTCCTGGCGGGATTCGTCATGCTGATGCTGTTCCCCATCTCGCTGTGGATCGCGGCCGCTGGGTTCGGCGTGATGCTCGTCTCGTCGCTCCTGATTTACCGATACCTGAAGCAGCTCGGCAGGGATCAGGTCCGGGCGATGCAACAGTCGGGCCGGTTCTCCATCGCGGCCCTGTTGGCCCGGCTGTCCGGCCGGATGCGCGGGCCCTCCGAGCCCCCTCCGCAGTGATTCCGTAGGCCCATCGACCCACACCACATCCTCGAATCGACCACCGCGCGCCCCGGTCACCCTGCGCACTTGCTCCACACCGCGCAGCGCAGTAGAACATCGCTCACCTTCCCCCGAGGTGTGAACGTCGTGGCATGTCGGGACCTTCCCCCTCGACGAGCTGACGGACGACCGGGTTCGTTGGTGGGTGACGAGTCGTCGGAGGGCGCGCGTCGGATGGAAGGGTTCACGGCACATCAGGCCACGAAGTTCACCGGTTGCACCCCCCGCCAGCTCCGATACTGGGACCAGATCAACCTGGTCACGCCATCTGTCCAGGGAACGGGGGGACGGCCGGGGGTTCCGCGGATGTATTCCTTCCGGGACCTGGTCGCCCTCAAGGTCGTCAAGTCGCTCCTCGACGGGGGGATGTCCCTGCAACGGGTCCGACGGGCCTGGGACTACCTGAACCGGCGGGCGGCCCTGGACCGGCACCTGTCGGAGGTGAAGCTCATCACCGACGGGGTGAGCATTTTCAAGGTGGCCAAGCGAAACGAGGAGGTCCTCGACGCCCTCAGGGAGGGCCAGCTGGCATTCTTCGTGGCCATCGACGAGATCGCCACCGGAGTCGAGGTCAAGGTGGGACAGTTCCGCGAGGACCGGGACCGGTTCGTCAGGGCGCTGCGAGAGGCGGCGGCCCACGCCCAGAGCCGCGGCTAGGTCACAGTCCGGGCCTGTACACCCCGCGGAGCCTCCGAAGCAACCCGGCGTCGGACCGGATGTCCCGGATCGCCGTCCGGGCGTCGCGGAGGGCATCGCGCGCCTCGGCCTCGGAGGTCGAGCGTTCCGAATACGCGGCCCGGATGGCGGCGGTCGTCAGGCGATCGAGATGCCCGTCGGAGAAGCGGACCGTGTCCGTCAACCGATCGCGGTGCTCGGCCAGGGTCTCGCCGCCCGCCCGCCCCAAGCCGAGATCGGCGGCCTCGCCGTCGAAGACCCGGTAGGCCCGAAGCACCAGCGAGTCCGGATCCCGGGCCCCGCGCACCGTCCTCCTTCGCCAGGCGGCCTTGACGATGGGGACGGCGATCAGAAGAAGCGCCGCCATTGCCAGCAGCACGAGGAACAGGAGCCGATAGGGGATGGAGTATCCGGTGTCGGGGACCGGGGTCTCGAAGCCGCCTCTCCTGCGCTGTGCCCCGTCGTCGCGGATCGAGAGCTCTACCTGCTGGAGCTTGCCGGTCAGGCTTCCGCCCGTCGACCCCGACCCCACGGTCGTCTCACCCCCAGTAGCGCAGCCGGGCTGAGAGGGGGGGCATCCGCCCGGGGTCTCCGGTGAGAGGTAGGACCCCGTCGTGGCCAGTGGACTCCTCCACCCGCCCGGGGTGGGCTCGAACGGGAGCCAGCCATAGCCCGGGAACCGGACCTCCACCCAGCTGTGCGCGTCCTCGGTGCTCACCGTGAACGTGTCGCCCGACTGGGATCCCGGCCGGAAGCCCACCGCCACCCGGGCGGGGATGCCGAGCTCGCGGACCAGGATGGCCATCGCGGCGGCGAACTGCTGGCAGAACCCGGTCCTGGTCTTGGTCAAGAAATCCACCAGCGCATTCGTGTCGGCCTTGGGGCGAACGTCGAGGGAGTAGTGGAAGTCGCCGGAGGAGGTGAAGCGCTGCTGGATCGCCAGCACCTGGCGGTAGGGCGTCGAGGCGTTCTCCGTCCACGCCTCGGCGATCTCCCGCACGGCGACGGGCACGTCGTCGGGGACGAACGTGTACCGATCCGGCACGCCGATGCCCTGGAGGACGGAGGGCGAGAACGAGACCGCGTCGAGCTCCTCAGGTGTTGGCGAGACGACGAGCGATCGCACCGAGTACTCGTCACCCTCGCCCAAGGTATCCGGCGCAACGGCCGCGGTGAGGTCCGGGTCGTAGCGGATCATGCCGAACGGCACGTCCACCGTCTGCGGCGGATACGCCATCGGCAGCCACCGGGTCGCGAAGTCCGTGAGGATGCGGTATCGCTGGTCGAGCGCCGGGCCGGACGATGAGCTCGTCGAGAGGGTGGCCGGCATCGAAAGGATCCGGCCTCGCTCGGCCTCGGCGTCCGAGCTCCGCCACGTGATCCCGTCGAACTGGTCGAGGGCGTACAACCGCCAGTACGCGGGCCGTGGGTCACCGCTCTCATCCACCGAGGTGACCTGGAAGAGATCGACGGGATCCCGGCGCTGAAGCTGAGCCTTGATGGAGACGAAGGGGTCGATGCGGGCCTGGCCGTTCCCCGTGGTCGAGAAGTCCACCAGGGCCACCGAATGGAACCCTGGGAGGATCCCGGGAACGAGGACCGCGACCGCTACGGCGAGGGTGGCCACCCGCCGCGCGCCGTGTCCTGTGGCGGCGGACAGGGGCCTGCCCCGCGACCCCCACATCGGCCCCCAGTGGCCGATGCGGCGGATCCCGTCGACGAAGCACACGAACAGCACCGCCGACAGCAATAGGACCGCATAGCCGGGACGTGCACCGTCCTGCATCACGGTGTCGGTGAACCCGACCAGGGCCACCGATGGCAGGACGGCGAGCAACGGGGCTCCCGCTCGGATGGCCAGCGCGTGTGCGGAGAACGACGCCGTCCACACCGCGGTCACCGCCGCCAGCAACAGGGGGGAGAGCGGCGCGCTCGGTGCCACTTGCACGCGAGCCTGCTCTCCCACGCGCCCCAGGGCTTCTCGGATGGCCGCGAGTGTCTCGGACGTGGGAAGCCCGACCCATGTGGTCTGGGGGAAGACCAGGACCGCCAGCGCGACCAGGAGGCATACCGCGCTGGCCACAGTGGCCAGAAGCAAGCTCCGTCGTTCGAGGAGCCCGGCCACGGCGACCGAGACCAGGCCGGCCGCGAGGAGCTTCCACGTCGCTCCATGCCCCACGAACACGCGGCCGAAGGCGATCGCGGTGGCCGCGGCCAGGAGCCCGACGGCGCCTAGCGCGAGGAGCCGGTGAGCTCGGGAAGTGGGTTCTTGCTGCGCTGCCATGCGTCACGAAGCCTTCCCGTGGGGGGGAGGACGAGCACCTCCCATCCGGATCTGGACAACGACAGGCGGGCCGACGAGGCTCGGCCTTCGAGTTGGGACTGTCGGTCGGGCGGAAGATCGCGCGGGTCGGTGGCATGGACCAGGATCGCGAGCTTGGGCCCAAAGACCACGCCCGAGCGGACCAGGGAGGTGAGCTCGGTCGGCTGGGGCGGGGCGGTCACGACGACGAGCGTGGTGTCGCCGGCCGCGACCGACCGCAACCGGGTGAGGCCGGCAGAGAATGCCCGGGACGTCACGTGCCCAACTCCGGCGAGCGCCTCGAGCATCTGGTCCTCGGTCACCATCGTGGGCGGCATGTTCGAGGTGGCCAAGCGGATCGAGAACCCGTACCGCGCCAGGAGCGCGCCGACCGAAGCGGCGGCCGACACGCACTTCTCGAAGGATGGAGCGTGGCTCGATCCGACGGCGGGCTCACGTGTGTCGAGGAAGATGACCGCCGTGGATCGCCGCGTGGACTCGTCCTGGCGGATCATCAGCTGGTTGGACCGGGCGACGCTCGGCCAGTGGATGCGGCGGAGGTCGTCGCCCTCCTGGTACTGGCGCATCGTGTAGAACTCCTCGCCCGTTCGGAACAGATGCCGGGCGAGCGACAGCCCGCTCGCGCCCCCAAAGGGGGAAGCCGGTCCGGACTCCAGGCGCTCGATCTCGGGGGTCACGACCAGGTCGTCCCGCTGGTCGAAGCCGATCCGAAGCTTCGTGAGGGCGAAGGGGTCGGACACGTCCACCGTCAGCGGCCCGAGCGAGTATCGTCCACGAACCTCGGGAACCAGCGTGTACGTGGCGCGCTGTTTGCTCCGCGGCGGGATCCCCGCCACGACCAGCCGTGCGTTGCGGCCCAGGGGACGAGGGATCCCGTCCTCGAGCAGCAGGAACGAGGTCCACACGGGAGACTCGTTCTCCACCTCGAGCTCGACGGTGACGCGCTGGCCCGGGGCGATCCGTTGGTCGGACAGACGCCGCCGGACCGAAACGCGGAACCGGCTCCATCGTGCGAACAGCGCGGCGGCGAATGGCAGGACGACAAGTCCGACGGCCACCATGTGGAGGATGGGCGATCCGGCCACCCGGGCGGCGAGCCACAGGGCGATGCCGGCGGCGAACACCACCGCGCCCCGGCCGGAGGGCACGGTCAGGCCTTTCCGGAGACCGGGACCGCGACCTCGTTGATCACTTCCGCCAGCACCGCGCCCGCGGTCCGCCCGCTCATCACCGCATCGGCCGTCACGATCACGCGGTGGGACAGGACCGGCAGGGCAAGCCCCTTCACGTCGTCGGGGATCACGAAATCCCGTTCCTCCGCCGCGGCCAGGGCCCTGGCCGCTCGCAGGAGCATGATCGACGCCCGGGGGCTGGCGCCCAGGTACACGTCGGGATGCACCCGGGTGGCCTCGACGATGTCGACGATGTACCGGCGGACGGGCGGCGATACGTGCACCTGCCGAGCCATGTCGATCATGCCGCGGACGCCGAGCGCGTCGGTCACCGGCCCGATGTCGGTTAGCGTCGACTGAACCCCGTGGGTGGCCAGGATCTGGGCCTCCACCTCGGCGGAGGGATAGCCGATCGCGATCCGCATCATGAACCGGTCGAGCTGTGCCTCGGGCAAGGGGTACGTGCCCTCGTGCTCGATGGGGTTCTGGGTGGCGATGACCATGAACGGCTGCCCGAGCTGATAGGTCTCGGTGTCGATCGTGACCTGTCGCTCCTCCATGCACTCCAGAAGCGCCGACTGGGTCTTTGGGCTGGCTCGGTTGATCTCGTCACCGAGGACGATGTTCGCGAAGATGGCACCGGGCTTGAACTCGAAGTCTCCTCGCTCCTGGTTGAACACGTTGACGCCGGTGATATCCGTGGGCAGCAGGTCAGGGGTGAACTGGATGCGGCGGAACGAGCAGTCGATGGATCGAGCGATGGCCTTGGCCAACATGGTCTTGCCCACGCCGGGGACGTCCTCGATCAGTGCGTGACCCTCGGCGACCATGGTGACGAGCGCCAGCCGGATCTCACGGTGCTTGCCCTGGACGACCTTCTCGACGTTGGCCTCGACCTCTCGGAAGCGCTCGGCGAAGCGCTGCCAGGCCTCGGTTTTCTCGCGCGCTTCCACGACCACCTCCCCGGGCTGGAACAATCATCTTACCGGGGTGTACGCAGCCGGACGCCTCCCGGTTCCTTCCTTCGACTGGAGAGGGCGGTCGACCGTTCCACCCACCCGAGCGCACCGGGCTCACGGCTCGTTGGAACGTGCCATCGTGCTGCTGGGAACCAGGACGCAAGGAAGGCGGGGGCAGCCCGAACCGAGCTGCTGGACGCCCCGCGCGGCCCCTTGTTCGCTACTTCAGGCGTCCCGATCCCTCGGACACGATCCACCCGCCGCCTTCGGCCGGATTACAACCCTGCGATTTGGCCGATTCAAGCACCTGGGCCGGATTCCGGAGTCCGCTCGCTATACTCGCCGCAGGTCCCGAATGGGAAGAGCGCTCGTACTCAACGCGTCCCACCAGCCTCTGGCAGTCGTGACCGCCAGGAGGGCGGTGGTGCTCGTCCTGAAGGACAAGGCGGAGGTCGTCGTCTCCAATGGCATGATCTTCCGTTCCGAGCGGTATGAGATCGAAGCTCCATCGGTCCTCAGGCTGCGGTACTTCGTCAGGGTCCCCTACCGGGCCCAGGCCCCCCTCACCCGGCGCGCCGTTTTCGCCAGAGACGCGTGGTCCTGCCAGTACTGCGGCGCAGCGGCCGAGAACCTCGATCACATCGTCCCTCGGTCGCGTGGTGGTGAGCACAGTTGGGAGAACGTCGTCGCGGCGTGCCGCCGGTGCAACTCGAAGAAGGAGAATCGCCGGCCCGAGGACGCGGGGCTGCGCCTCCTCCGCCGGCCGTTCGCGCCGGCCGATGGGTTCCGACTGTCGCTCGGCCGCCTGGATCCGGAATGGGAGCCCTTCCTGACCTAGCCGGCTGGGGTCCGTCGGCGTTCTGCACGTGAAGCGCTCCGCGACGTCCTTATCTTCTTATCGCTCGCAAGTCTGAACTGGCCCCCGAGCCCAGTTCGCCGTTCTCGGGCCTTGACTTGGTGGAGCTCCAGTGGCATAAGTGTGGAGCTCTGTGGAGGAGAAGGGGAGGACGCGCGTGGCCGAACTGCTCGGCACGCACAGTTATCAGCTGGACCCCAAGGGCAGGATCAGCCTGCCGGCGAGGTTCCGGGCCGCTTTCGCCGACGGCGCGGTCCTGACGCTGGGCCAGGACGGCTGCCTGTTCTGCTTCCCCAAGGCCGAGTGGGAGGCGCGAGCCGGCGAGGTTAGAGATCGACCGCTGTCCGATGCCCGGGCCCGGGCGTATGCCCGGATGTTCTTCGGCAAGGCCGAGCCGGTCGACCTGGACGCACAGGGCCGGCTGACGATCCCCCAACGGCTGCGAGGCGAGGCAGGCATCCGCAGGGAGGCGGTGATCGTGGGCGTCTACGACCGGATGGAGGTATGGGACCGCGCGGCCCACGATCGCTACGAAGGGACCCACGGTGGCGCGTACCAGGCGGGAACACTCGACATCGGAGGAGAGGGATGAGGGGAACGCTGTCACGGGAGGTCGGTCAGAGCGTTCGGTTGCTCCTGTACTCGGCCGCGACGATGGGCGTCTACGTGGCCCTCGGGCTGCTCGCCGTCCGGGTCCTGGGATGAGGGACGAGGGACGAGGGTGGCCGATGAGGGTACGAGGGCCAGGACCCACGAGCCGGTCATGGTCGAGGAGGTCGTCGGGTTCCTCGGGGGACGGGACACCGTGATCGACATGACCCTCGGGGACGGCGGACATGCGGAAGCGCTCCTGCGCTCGGGATGCAAGCGAGTCGTTGGCATCGATCGCGACCCCGAGGCTATCGCCCTGGCCGGATCGCGACTCGCGCCATTCGGTGATCGGTTCGTCGCCGTCCACGCCCGGTTCTCGGAGGTGCCCGCGGGGAATCGGGCGGACGGCGTCCTCTTCGACCTCGGGGTCTCAACGATGCAATTGGAGCGAGCCGAACGAGGCTTCAGCTACCGGGTCCCCGGTCCGCTGGACATGCGGATGGGAGGGGGCGGCGAAGAGGGGACCGAGAGCGCCCTCGACCTCGTCAACTCGGCTTCGGAGGAGGAGCTGGCGCGGATCGTATTCGAGTTCGGCGAAGAGCGCCGGGCCAGGAAGGTCGCGGCGGG
>DATDKZ010000140.1:0-3473 GCA_036519575.1 Actinomycetota bacterium
TCGCCGCGCCGGCTTGATATCCCGGTTCGTCGCCGATGCAATCGATCTCCTGCTGGTGCTCGTCGCGATCGGCGTCGTCTACCTGGGGGTCGCCGCGACCGACTTCCTCCTTGCGCCGCGACGGTTCGCGTGGCCGTCGCCTGGCGCGCTGACGATCGGGATCATCGGTTGGGGGTTGCTCATCGTCTACCTCACCGTCGCGTGGAGCGGCACCGGTCGCTCGGTCGGCAAGCAGGTGATGGGCCTTCGCGTGGAACGACACGACGGCAGCGGGTTGCGCCTGGGTCATGCGTTCGTGCGCGCGCTGCTGTGCGCCGCCTTCCCGATCGGACTCTTCTGGTCGCTGTTCAGCCGCGATAGCGCGTCGATCCAGGACCTGGTGGTGCGAACGAAGGTCGTCTACGACTGGCAGCCGCGCGTTCCGACAGGGCCGGTGACAACGGCCGGAGCGGCGGCTGAGTCCGACTCAGCCTAGGGAAGGCATCGGGCCGGAGCTTCGTCGTTTCACTAGATCTCGTTGCGCTGCTCGACGCTACTCGCGCCGACGCGACGCCCTCGGATACCATCCACGCGTGACGGACGTGGGGATGAAGCAGCGGACCGGACAGATCCTCCTCACGCTGGCGTCGGGCCAGTTCCTCATGACGCTCGACACTTCCGTCATGAACGTGGCGATCGCGACCGTCGCCAAGGACGTCGGCACGACCGTTACCGGGATCCAGACCGCGATCACGCTGTACACCCTCGTGATGGCGATGCTGATGATCCCAGGTGGAAAAGCCGGCTCGATGATCGGGCGCAAGCGCGCCTTCTCGATCGGCTGCGTGATCTACGGTGCCGGCTCCCTGACGACGGCGCTCGCGCAGAACCTCACCGTTCTCATCATCGGCTGGTCGGTCCTCGAGGGCATCGGCGCAGCGCTCATCCTTCCCGCGATCGTCGCGCTCGTCGCCGGCAACTTCCCCCCCGAGGGTCGTCCTCGCGCGTACGGCCTGGTGATGGCGGCTGGGGCGATCGCCGTCGCGGTCGGTCCGCTGATCGGGGGTATCGCGACCACCTACTTCTCTTGGCGGTGGGTCTTCGTCGGCGAGGTTCTGATCGTGATCGCGATCCTGGCCCTCGCGCGCCGGGTCCAAGACGCGCCGATAGAGCGGCCAACCCATCTCGACCTGGTCGGAGCGGTGCTCTCGGCCGCCGGGCTCGGGTTGGCGGTGTTCGGCGTCCTGCGTTCAAGCCTGTGGGGTTGGGTGCTGCCGAAGCCGGACGGGCCGGCGATCCTCGGTCTCTCCCCGACGATCGTGTTGATCTTCGGTGGACTGTTCGTGCTCTGGCTGTTCGGCGGCTGGGAACACCACGTCGAGAGGACAGGCGGCGAGCCACTCGTGCGACTGTCGATGCTCGGGAACCGGCAGTTCACCGGCGGCCTCGGAATGTTCTTCTTTCAGTTCCTGGTCCAAGCAGGGCTTTTCTTCACGATCCCGCTTTTCCTCTCCGTCGCGCTCGGGCTCTCTGCGATCGACACCGGCATCAGGATCATGCCGCTCTCGATCACACTCCTGATCGCAGCCGCCGGCATCCCGCGGTTCCTCCCGAACGTCTCGCCCCGACTCATCGTGCAGGCCGGGCTCCTAGCGATGTTCGCGGGAATCGTGTGGCTGTTCATGAGTATCGACGTGCACGCAGGTGCGGAGATCGTGACCGTCCCGCTCCTGCTCGCCGGGCTCGGGATTGGCGCCCTTGCCTCGCAGCTCGGCAGTGTGACGGTCTCGGCGGTTCCCGACGACGAGAGCCCCGAGGTCGGCGGGCTCCAGAACACTGCGACGAATTTGGGCGCTTCGATCGGCACGGCTCTCGCCGGCTCTCTCCTGATCGCCGCGCTCACCGCGTCGTTCCTGCATGGGATCGAGCAGAACCCGGCCGTGCCACCGGAGGTGAGCGCCCAGGCGAACGTCGAGCTCGCGGACGGGATCCCGTTCATCTCGGATGCCGACCTCCAGGCGGCCCTCACGGAGGCTGGCGCGAGCCAGGAGCTCGCGCAGGCCGTTCTGGATGAGAACGAGCAGGCCCGCCTGGATGGGCTTCGCACAGCGCTCATTGTGCTCGCGCTGATCGCGCTGATCGCACTGTTCTTCTCCACCCGAATCCCCACGGATCAGCCGGGATCGACGCTTCGGCCCGCCGTGGCGACATCGAGGCGCACCGAGAGCACGGCGGTCGACATGTAACCCGAGCCGCGCCGAACCATTACCGGGTCCTGGAGATGGCTGGTACGGTCCGGCCCACATGGGCGATCGTGAACGGATCCACCGGGAGCACCTCGCGGCGAGTGCGATCTACGGCACCGTCGTGTACGTCACGATCCTGGTGCTCTTGGAAGAGGATCGAACCGATCCGAAGGACGCCGTCGCGATCCTGGTTGGCACGGCCCTCGTGTTCTGGCTGGCCCACGTCTACGCGCATCTCGTCCCGAGGATTGCGGCAATGGGTCGGCTGCGCACGGGCAGCTTCCTCGAGACCGCCGGGGACCAGGTCGGGATTCTCGCAGCGGTCGCGATCCCGGTGATACCTCTTGTCTTCGCGATGCTTGGCCTGCTGGACGACCGAGCGGGATTGCGGGCGGCGATCGCGGCCGGAATCCTGTCGCTGGCCGCATTCGGCGTCCGGGAAGCACGGGCGGCGGGGCTCGGCTGGGGTCGCAGTCTCGGGGTCGCCACGGTTCTCCTAGTCGCGGGTTTCGGGCTGGTCTGGCTCGAGGTCTCCCTGCACTGACGAATTGAGACCACCACAGCAAGAGGGATCGGCTTGCCAGGCGGAGCGGGCCACGCGTTACGGTTCGCCACCCAGATGTCCCGGCAGCCGTTTCCGTGGTGCGAGGGTCAACGTAGCTGGCTAGGATGGGGGTCGGGATGGCTGAGATCCGAGACGCCGACGATTGGATCAGACGGTTCAATGCGGTGGCGACGCTCCTCATCGTTGCCGCGGTGATCGGGGTACCCTACGCGTGCGACCGGGCGTACCGTCGGTGGTCGAAAGAGAACGACCCACTTGTCGGGCTTCGGGCCCGCCTAGAGCACAAGAGGACGCGCTACCGAGAGAGTCGCGCAAACGTGACCGACATAGGTCGGGACATCATTGATGTTCTCGTCGAGATCGAGCGGGCTGGATCGGTAGGAAGCGCGCGTTAGGGCCACTTCGGGGGCGCCATCATCCTTCCGGTTTTCTCGGGAATCTCACGTACCTCCCCGGCCGTGGGTCATCCTCAGAGTCATGTCGCTCAGGGCGATCCTCAGCCCAAAGACACGAGCCTGCGGGCTTCCGCCGGCAGCAGCGGCCGGCCGTAGATCGTCGAGCCGGGCTCGAGGAGCCGGCCGCCGCGGACAAGTGAGCCGGTGTCGATCGGCGTGAACCCGATCTCCTGGATCAAGGTGGCGACCCTCGCCTTGGCCCGTGCGTCGTCGCCCGCCAGGAAGATG
>DATDKZ010000141.1:0-3481 GCA_036519575.1 Actinomycetota bacterium
TGAACGGGTCGCTCCGCGTGTCCTTGGCCATACTTCCTCCTTCCCGCGCCGACCCACACGCAGACTGGGGTGGTCCGCGCCCGTCCGGTGCCGGCATCGATGGTAGTCCAGCCCGCCCGGCAGCGTTCCCGGACGCTACCGGGCGGCCGGCCCGCCCGCGTCCGAGCGCCGCCCCTGGACCTCGACATCGATCCGCTCCTCGGGCCGGCGGCCCTCCTGCTTCGCGTAGCGGGTCAGCGCCTCGACGTCCGCGTCGGTGAACGGCGGCTGCACCAGGCTCCTCGGCCAGAGATGCCGCTTCCGAACCACGTTGACCTCGGCGGCGAGGAGCGTCAGCTGGGCACCGATGAAGATCCAGGCGAGCAACCCGATGACTACGGCGAACGTCCCGTACACGTCGCTCGCCCCCTGGATCTGGCGGCTCACGTAGAACCCGCCAAGGGCCTGAAGGATCGTCCAGGCCACCGATCCCATCGCGGCGCCCGGCAGCACATCCCCCCAGGTGAGGTTCTCGCTGGTCAGGATACGGAATGCGAGTAGGAACAGGAACAGGTTCACCACCAGCGAGACGGCCAGGCCGAGGATCACCAACCACCACTGACCGCTTCCGCCGCCGACGGTTCCCGCTGCGGCGGAAACGAGGGTCATCACGCCAAGCACCCCGAGCATGATCAGCCCCCGCAGCGTGGACTTGAGGAAATTCGGCCGGTGCTGGAAGGGGACGTTCCACACCGAATTCATCGCGGTTTGCGTGGCCTTGACCACCCCCAGGCCGGCCCACAGGGTCAGCGCGATCCCCAGGGCGAGCGTGACGCCACTTCCTTCCAGCGCGTGGACGTTGCGGGAGATCTCGGTCCCGATGACCGGGAAGTTGGCCAGCGCCGAATCGAGGATGCGAGTCTGGAGGTCGGGGTTGTTGCTCAAGACCATGCCCAGGACGGTCACGAGCACGAGCAACAGAGGAAACAGGGAGAAGAAGCCGTAGTAGGAGATCACCGCGGCCAGGTTCCCGGCCTGGTCTTCACCGAACTTCTTGAATGCCGCCAAGGGGAACGCGACCGTTGCATGCCGCTTCTGGAACGCGTCGACCGCCCGGAGGATCCCCTTCACGTCCTCTATCTTCCCGCTTCAGCTCCCTGGCGAGGTAACGGGCGTCGCCTTCGTGGCCTCGGCCGCGTCGTTCGGTATGGGCGGGGCGGCCCTCTCAGAGCGTCGGGCCGTCGGCCGTGGTCAGCGGGCATCGGGGGTCGGGGCCGAGCTCGGCGAAGAGCTCCCACAACCACTCGTGCGTGGGATCCGTGCACACGCGCCATGCGCGCTCGGCCGGCCCGGCCATGACGTTCAGGTAGTACATCGTGTGACCGGGTGGAGCCACGCTTGGCCCGTGATAGCCCCTGGGGACCAGGAACACGTCCCCGTCGCGGACCGTCACCGTGACGTCGATGTCGCCGCTCCTTGTGTAGGTCCGGTGCATACCGAACCCACCATCCCCCCGGATCCGGAAGTAGTAGATCTCCTCCAGCGGCACCTCCCGATCGGTTCGCTCGTCGTGTTTGTGGGGTGGGAAGGACGACCAGTTCCCGTCCGGTGTGAGCACCTCGACCGCGATGAGCCGCTCCGCCTCGAAGGCGTCCGCGGACATGAAGTTGTTCACTTGCCGGGTGGCGGCCCCGCCACCCCGGACCTCAACGCCCACGGCTCGGGCCGGCACGTAGGCGGGTTCAAGTCGCCGCTCGGCGCGCGCCATGGGGAACGCGAACTCGCCACCGCCGTGACTGGTGAGGACGGCCTCGGTCTCTTGCGGAACGTAGACGAAATCGCTGACCTGGGAGAAGACCTCGGCGCGCCCGTCGAGCTCGAATGCATGCGATCCGACCTCGACGCGGCACGAGCCGGAGAGCGGGAGGAGCGCGGCCTCGAATCCGTCGAGGGTGATCACTCGCCGCTCCCCCGGCGCGAGGGCGATGACGCGCAAGGCGGCGTACCCCCACCCAGCCGCGTCCGGCGTGAGGAGCACCGGGTCCGGGCCGTCGGCCAGCGTTCGGGCGGGGTGGAGGAGCTCGCTCACCGTGGCAACCAGCTCCTGCGGGGACGTGCCCGTATCGGTACCCTCGGGCGGCGGTGAGACGGTTCCCGGCACTCCTGCTCCTGTTCGTCCTGGCGATGCCACCCAGCACCGCGCGCGTCCCCGAGCTGAGGATCACGGGTGCCTCCCCCGACGACCTTCGAGCACTCATCGTGGCGACATGGGATCGGTTCGTCGAGGCGTTCCCCGCGCGCCGGAGCTGCCTCGCCCCGGTCACGGTCCAGGGGGCATGGGAGCTGGACGATCGGGGCTCGTACGACCCCGGTCGGCGACTGGTCACGGTCCGGATCCCCGGCACGGCTGCGAACCTGCGCGCCTCGCTGGTCCACGAGTTCGCGCACCACATGGAGTTCACCTGCCCAGAGCAGCACGATGTTCGAGTGCCCTTTCTGGTGGCCCAGAAGCTTCCGCCATCCGCGCCCTGGTTCGAGGGAAGGTCGTGGGAGACCACCCCGTCCGAGCAGTTCGCCGAGTCGGTCGTCCAGGTGGTATTGGGCCCGCCCGCGCATCCGGCGATGTTGATCCTCCCGAGATCCGTTGCACTGGTCCGTGCGTGGGCCGGGCGCGACCTCAGCCATGGTCCATGAGTGCGCGCACCTGGTCCTCGCCCGGCATGGCGTCGGCGCATGCCAGCTGGGCGGCGACGTACCCGCCGGCCGCGTTGGCGAACCTGATCGTCGTGACGATCTCCCAACCGTTTAAGAGGCCATGGCAGAGCGCCGCCCCGAATGCGTCCCCCGCCCCCAGCCCATTCACGACGTCCACTGGCACCGGGGGGATCCGTTCCATGCCGCCTTCCCATGCCACCAGCACACCGTCGGGTCCCAGCTTCACCACCGCCAACTCGAGCCCCAGTGCGAGCAACCGTTCCGCCTGGACTTCCGGCTCGCCCTCTCCGACGACGATCGCGGCTTCCTCCCGGTTGCCGACGGCCACCGTCGCGTGCTCCAACGCTCGACGCTGCCGGTCCCCGGCCTCCCCCGGCGCGGGCCAGAACGAGGGGCGGAAATCCAGGTCGTGGACGGTGATCCGAGAGCGTCCCCGGGCCCGAAGGGCGGCGGTCGTGGCCGACCGGCTGGGCTCGTCCGAGAGGCCGGTCCCGGTTGTCCAGAAGATCCTGGCCCCTTGGATGGCGTCGAGGTCGAGGTCGTCAGCGGTCAGGTTCATGTCGGGCGCCTTCGGCTCCCGGTAGAAGAGCAGGGGGAAGGAGTCCGGCGGGAAGAGCTCGCAGAAGACGATCGGGGTCCGAAGCTCAGGATCGGTGCCCACGTAGCGTTCGTCGACCCCGAAGGAGCGAAGCGCCGACCTCACATAGGCCCCGAACCCGTCGTCGCCGACCTTCGTGATCACCCCGGCGCGGTGCCCGTAGCGCGCCGTCCCCACCGCCACGTTCGT
>DATDKZ010000142.1:0-5631 GCA_036519575.1 Actinomycetota bacterium
TCGAACCGGCGGTACCACTCGCCCACGGCGAAGAACGGCTCGGGCGCGGCCAGGACCACCACCTCGTCGGCCTCTTCGCGGAGCCGACCGAGTGCGGCGCCGGGGGCAACGGGCACGGCAAGCACCACCCTGCTCGCCCCCTGGGCCCTGGCCCACCGGACGGCGGCCACGGCGGTCCCCCCCGTCGCCACCCCGTCGTCGACGACGATGGCCGTCCTTCCGGCCACGTCCGCGGGCGCCCCGCCGGCCCGGTACGCGGCCATCCGACGCGCGATCTCCCGCTCCTGGGCGGCGATCTCCTGCTCCACGTACCGGGGGGACACGCCGAGCATCTGGATCATCCGCTCGTCGAGGACACGCACGCCCGGCGCGATGGCGCCGAGCCCCAGCTCAGGGTTGCCCGGCGCGCCGACCTTGCGTGGCACGACCACATCGAGGGGTGCGCCGAGGTGCCTCGCCACCACCTCCCCGACGATCACACCGCCCCTGGGGATGGCCAGGACGACCACCTCGTGCCCCGCGTACTCGAGCAGCGCCTTTGCCAACCGCTCGCCGGCGTCCACCCGATCCTCGAACATCACTCGCTCCCAGCCACGCGACGCCCTTCGCCCTTCTCGATCTCCCTGCGGGCCAGGTCCTCCTCGTCCCTGCGCCGGCGGTCCTTCATCACCTTCTCGGGGGGTGGCATGGGCTTTCGGATGGATCGATAGGTCTGGAGGAACCCGGTCCCCTTCGACCGCTTCTTCTTCTTG
The DNA here is from genome assembly GCA_036519575.1 of Actinomycetota bacterium. GTDB lineage: Bacteria > Actinomycetota > UBA4738 > UBA4738 > HRBIN12 > AC-69. Next base: position 753 of record DATDKZ010000142.1, read on the forward strand.
GCCCTGGCCATATCCCGATTATCTCGCCGCGGCAACGCCCGAGGACGCTGGCGTTGCCGCGCACTCCGGCCGGTCGATACGCTGAGGGTTCGCGCGAGCCAGGGAGGTCAGTCGTGGTCCAGGCCTACATCCTGATCCAGACCGAGGTAGGTAAGGCGGCCCAGGTGGCAAAGGAAGTCCGGGACATCGGGGGTGTGGCCGAGGCCGAGGACGTGACGGGGCCCTACGACGTGATCGTCCGCGCTGAGGCCAAGAACGTCGATGAGTTGGGAAAGCTCGTGGTGGCCAAGATCCAGTCGGTCGAGGGGATCACGCGCACGCTGACCTGCCCCGTCGTCCACCTCTAGGCCGGTTCGAGGACCGGCGGACCATCAGGGATCGAGGCCGGTCCCCTTCTTTCGCTCCCGCTCGTGACGCTCCACCGCCAGCTCGAGGAGGCGGTCGATGAGCTCGGGATAGGACAGCCCTGAGGCCTCCCACAGCTTGGGGTACATCGAGATCTGCGTGAATCCAGGGATGGTGTTGATCTCGTTGATCAGCACATCTCCGCTCGGCCGGAGGAAGAAGTCCACCCGGGCCATCCCGGCGCCGTCCACCGCCAGGAAGGCCGCCACCGCCAGCCGCTGTGCCTCCTCCATGATCTCCGCCGAGACGTCCGCCGGGATCACGAGTTCGGCTCCCCTCTCGTCCAGGTACTTCGCCTCGTAGCTGTAGAACTCGTGCCGGGGCACGATCTCGCCGGCCACGGACGCCACCGGATCGTCGTTTCCAAGCACGGCCACCTCGAGCTCCCGTCCACCCTCGACGGCCCGCTCCAGCAGCGCCTTGCGTCCGTATCGGAACGCGCGCTCCAGGGCGCCTCGCAGGTCCCCCCGGTCGCGCACCTTGCTCACGCCGACGGACGAGCCCAGCGAGGAGGGCTTGGCGAAGAGCGGGTATCCCAGGTGCTCCGCGCCCGCCTCGACGGCCTCCGGGTCCTCCTCCCATTCCGATTCGTGCACCACCTCATGCTCGACGACGGGGATCCCCGCTGCCCGGAACAGGATCTTCTGGATCGCCTTGTCCATGCCCACCGCCGACGCCAGCACGCCGGCGCCGACGTAGGGAACGCCGGCCACCTCGAGGAACCCCTGGATCGAGCCGTCCTCCCCGTACGGACCGTGGATCACCGGGAACACCACATCGATGGGGGTCCGGGACCCGTCCTCGGCCACCAGGGTCTGAGATCCCGGTTCTTGGTCCAGGGCCACCTCCGGACCCGAGGCGTCGGTCACCCGGGGCAGGTGGCCGGGCGGGCTGGCCGCCAGGGCGGCCGGCCCGCCGGCCACGAGCTGCCACCGCCCCTCGCGGGTGACCCCGATGGGGATGACCTCGTACCGCCCCGGATCCAGGGCGTCCATCACCGATCGGGCCGAGACCACCGACACCTCGTGCTCGGCAGATCGCCCTCCGAACAGGATGGCGATCCGCCTCCTCATGCCTTCTCCAAGGCCCGTTGGAAATCCTCGATCAGGTCCTCCACGTCTTCCAGGCCCACGCTCACCCGGACCAGCCCGTCGGCGATCCCCGCCGCCCGGCGCGCTGCCGGGTCCATCTGTCGATGGGTGGTGGACGCGGCGTGCCCCACGAGCGTGTGCGTTCCACCCAAGCTCGTGGCGATCCACGCGAGCTCGAGCGCGTCGCAGAACCGCATCCCGGCCTCCACGCCGCCCTCGATCTCGAATGCCAGCATCCCCCCGAAGCCTCGGGGCAGGAGCCGCCGTGCCACCTCGTGGTGGGGATGGGAGGGAAGTCCCGGATAGTGCACCCGTTCCACCTTGGCCTGCCCCTCGAGGAATTCGGCGAGCGTCTGCGCGCTCCGACAGTGCCGCTCCATCCGAAGCTCCAGGGTCATCAGGCCGCGGAGGGCGAGCCAGGCCTCGAAGGGCGCCATCGTGCCCCCGGTCTCGATGGCCATGTCGCGAAGTCCCCGCATCCCGTCCTCGGTCGTCGCAACGACGCCGCCCGTGAGGTCGTGGTGGCCGCCGATGTACTTGGTGGCCGAGTGAAGAACGTGGTCGAAGCCGAACCGGGCCGGGTTGCACAGGTACGGGGAGGCGAACGTGTTGTCCACCGCCGCCGGTACCCCGCTCCTTCGGCACAACGAGCCGAGAGCTTCGAGGTCCGCCACGGTCACGGTGGGGTTCGCGATCGTTTCCCCATAGAAGAGCACGGCATCCGGGAGTACCGCAGCGACGGCATCGGCGTCGTGGGGGTTGACGAACGTCACCTCGATCCCGTAGCGCGGGAGTACCTTCGTGAACAGCGAGTAGCTGCCCCCGTAGAGCTCATTGCTGGCGACGATCCTGTCGCCGGCCTTCGCAAGGGACGTGACGAGCGTGTGGACCGCCGCCATCCCCGATGCGAACGAGAATCCCGACTCGGTCCCCTCCAGCTCGGCGACCAGCCGCTCGAACGCGAGCAATGTGGGGTTGCCGTACCCCCTGGTGTACGTGTAGCCGGGTCGGCGGAAGCTGATCGTCTCGGCGTAGTCCTCCGAGGTGTCGAACCGGAACGTGGAGGTCTGGAAGATCGGGACACTGGGGACCTCCTGGTCCATTGGGGGAGGCGGGACGTGGATGGCTCGAGTGGTGAACCCGGGCCTCCGCTCCCCGCTCATGCGGTCAAGCGTAGCCTCACGCCCATCGCTTGGGGTAGCGGGATCGGAGATCGTCCACCAGCACGGTGAGCCGGCCCATGAGCTCGTCCGTGAGCCGTCGCACGAGCTGCGGGTCCTGCTCCGTGGGCTGTTCCACGGCCGGCGGATTCACGGGCTGCCCCGCCTTCAGCCAGATGGGGCGGCCGAAGGCGAAGCTCTTCGTCCTGCCCTTGCGCCACACGTGCTGGCCACCCCACGTCGCCACGGGCAGGATGGGGACCCCCGTCCTTATCGACAGACGGACCGCCCCGGTCCTGCCCCGCATGGGGGACAGGTCGGGGTCCTCGGTCATGCTCGTGCCCTCTGGGTAGATCACCACCGCCTCGCCCCGTTCGAGGGCTCGCGCTGCTTCCTCGAGAGGCGTCTGGTCGCCGGTGCCGCGGCGAACAGGGATCTGCCGCGCCCCCCGCAGCACGATGCGAAGCAGCGGGTTGTCGAACAGCTCAGCCTTGGCCAGGAACCTCGGGCGCCTGCCGGCCTGTACCACGAAGTACGCGTGGGCCAGGGGATCGAGATAAGACAGATGGTTGCCCGCGATGATGATGGGCCCCTCGCGCGGCACCCGATCGACGCCTTCCATCCGCCAGTTGAACCACAGCTTCAGGGGGGGAAGCGCGACCGCCTTGGCCACGCGGTACCACGGTTCCAGGAGGCCCTCCTCTCGCGGCCGGATTGTATCCAGGGGACCACGGCGCATCCCTCGCGATAGCCTTGGACGATGCGGGTCATCGCCGTACCGGTGAAATCGCTCGCGGGAGCCAAGCGCCGGGTCGCCCCCGACCTCACGCCGCTCGAGCGTGGGGCCCTGACCCTGGCCATGCTGGAGGATGTCCTGGATGCGGCCCAGTCGGTGACCGGGTGGCAGACGTGGGTCGTCTCCCCGGACGAGATCGTGCTGGAGATCGCCGTCCGCCGCGGCGCGACATCGGTTCCGGAGGAGAAGCCCCCGCTCGCATCGGCCATCCGCCAGGTGGAGCGCCTGGCCACGGAGCGGGAGGTCGATGCGCTCGCTGTCCTGCCGGGCGACCTCCCGCTGATCACGACCGAGGCCCTGACGGCGGCGCTTCGGACCTTGGGGCCCGTGGTCCTTGCCCCCTCCCACGACGAGGCGGGGACCAACCTCTTGCTCCGTCGACCGCCGAAAGCAATCCCGGCTCGGTTCGGCCCCCAGTCGTTCCGTCGCCACCTCGACCAGGCCGAGGCTCGTGGCCTCCCGGCCGCCGTGGTGGACCGCCGGGAGCTGTCGTTCGACCTCGACCTGCCGTCGGATATCCTCACCCTGCTCGCGACGGGGAGGCGCGGCCGCGCTCGCCAGGTCTGCCTGGAGATGGATCTTCGCGAGCGGTTGACCGCGCAGGGCTAGGGGGACGGTGTGTCGCAGGGGACGATCAGGGACTTCGACGACGACGAACGGACCGGGACCCTGTTGACTGATGATCGCACCGAGGTCCACATCGACCCAACATCGGTAGAGGGAGCGGGGATCCGGTACCTGCGGATCGGGCAACGGGTGAAGTTCGATCTGGTCGAGGAGGGCGGGCGGAAGGTGGCCAGGACCCTGCGGATCGTTACCTTCGACTAGACGACCGGGCTACAGTCCGCCGGCGGCGTGCCACCATCTCCTTGAACTCCTTGCCGGGGATGAACCACGGGAGGTCCCTGGCGGGGACGACGATGGGGGTGGCCGGCTTGCGAGGGTTGCGGGCCACGCGGCGGTTCCGGCGCTTGCGCTCGAACGTACCGAATCCCACGAGCGAGACGCGCTCCCCCTTGGACACCGTCTCCCGGATGACCCTGATCTCCGCATCGATCGTGCGCCCGATGTCCGCCTTGCTCGAGCCGGTCCGCTTGGCGATCTCCGCGATGAGGCCGTTCTTGTTCATCCGATCCGCCCTTCCCCCAGGCCGATGACTGCAACGTAACGACTTTGGGGGTGGCTGGTCAATCCCGATGACACCGTGGCACCATTGGGCTATGAGGCGGACGGCGATCGCGACGGCTATGGCGGTGATGGCGCTCGTCGCATGCTCGGCCGGAAAGAACCGCGACTTCGCCAGGTACTACGACCCTGCAGGTCTGTTCAGCGCGAACCTCCCGGCGGCCAACGACATCGCTGTCGCGCCATCCGAGCCGACCTCGCAGGGGCCCTCGGTCCTGACCGGGGTGGTCTCCACGCCACCT
>DATDKZ010000143.1:0-3094 GCA_036519575.1 Actinomycetota bacterium
CGTCGAAGATCCTCGGGCCTTCTGCCCAGATGAACGGATTGATCCAGAACCAGAACTCGTCGACCGAACCTTGCCGGGTCAGCGAGTGCGCGAGTTCACCGCAACCGGACACGATCAGGTTCCCTCGATGCTCCGCCTTGAGGGCGGGGATAGCCATGTCGAGGTCGCCCCTGATCAGGCTGGCGTTCCATCCCAGCGGCTCGGTCAGAGTTCGCGACGCGACGTACTTCGGCATCGGGTTCAATCGTTCGGCGAAGCGAACCATCGCCGGATCGTCGGCCAGCTGCGGCCACACGGCCGCGAGGCCCTCGTACGTCTTGCGCCCGAGGACCATAGCATCGGCGAGCACGAGCTGTTCGAGGGAGGCCTCACTGCTGTCTTCGTCGAGCACGAGCCACGCGTCGGGCGTCGGCGCCTCGAAGGCGCCGTTGATGGTGATCTGATTCATCACGACGAGCTTGCCCATGGCCTATCCTCCTACTCGAGGGCACTCCGACGGGTTCGGGGCGAACTGGAGCTTTGAGACCGTTCACAACGCACATCCTGTGCTTATCCAACCGTTGCCTGTTGCGCTAAGGACGCAAACTCGCCGCGACCCTCGAGGAATCCCCGCGAGTCCTCAGCCGGCGAACGGCGTCTCGGCGATGCCTCGGACACCTGGCGTGCACGCGAACACACTGCCGGCGAGCGGCTCTTCGGCGATCTCGGCGTCGGTCAGCGTCTCGGTCGCGCTCGTGATGTACAGGGTTCCCAGATCCGGGCCGCCGAAGGCGACGCCGGTGCCGCGCGAGACCGGCAGATCGACGATCCGGTCGATCTCGCCGTCCGGGTCGTAGCGCACGATGCGGCCGTACACGGGTTGGGCGCTCCACACGAACCCCTCACGGTCCACCGTGAGTCCATCCGGGAAACCACGAGCCTCCGGGTCGAGCTGGACGAACGTACGCCGTCCGTCGATCTCGCCGCTGCCCGGATCGAAGTCGAACGCGTAGATGGCGTACCGGAAGCTCTCCGTGTGATACATGGTCCGGCCATCAGGACTCCACCCCATCCCGTTCGAACACTTGACCTCGTCTTGCATGCGCGTGATCCGCTTATCCGGATCGAAGCGGTACAGCGCGCCCGTCGGCGCGAGCCAGTCCTCAGCTCCCATCGTGCCGGCCCAGAGTCGACCTTGACGGTCGCACTTGCCGTCGTTGAACCGGTTCCCGCTGCGATCCGGTTCGGGGTCCGCCAAGACCTCGAGATCACCGGAGTCCGGATCGTAGAACGCGAAGTTCTTGCGCATCGAGAGCACGAGACCGCCCTGCGCCCGTGTGGATACGGACGTCACCCAGTCCGGCAGGTCGAACGTGCGATGGTCGCCGTCGGTGGGACGGAAGATGTGGATCCGCTGCCCTGGGATGTCCACCAGGTAGAGCCGCTGCGTTCCGACGTCCCATAAGGGCGACTCGCCGACGACGTTGCGGGACCGGAACACGGCCGACACATCGGTCGGCGTCGGCTCGATCTCCGGCGGTCTTCCGGTTCGATCCATCGCCTAGAGCCAGCCGGCGCGGCGGAACACCCAGTACAGGCCGATCGACGCGCCGATGATCACGATCCCCGAGGTGACGACCCCCCAGGGTTGCGAGAAGCCCGGATACGGGACGTTCATCCCGTAGTAGCCCGTGACGAGGGCGGGTACGGCGATGATCGCCGCCCAGCTGCTCACCTTCTTGACGATCTGGTTCTGCCGATAGTCCCGCAAGCTGAGGTTCGTCTCGACGATCGTGCTCACCAGGTCACGGAGCGAATCGGAGGACTCGCTCACGCGCAGGATGTGGTCGTAGACATCCTGGAAGTAGGGGTAGAGCTCTTCGGCGATCGGGGAGTGTTCCCGCCGCATGAGGCTGCTGATCGCCTCTCGCAGCGGGACGACGAGACGATGGAACCGCACCATCGCTCGGCGCATGTCGAACCAGTGACGCTGCTTCGCCGGATCGAGGGGACGGTCGGCGAAGATCCCGTCGCTGACCTCCTCGTAGTACTCATCGAACGCCTGGACCGTGTCGAAGTAGCTGTCGACGATCACGTCGAGCAGGGCGTAGAGGAGGAAGCCGACCCCGAAGACGGCAAGGTCGGGCGATCGGTCACACCGCTCGAACACTGGATCGATCTGGAACCGGTCGTTCTCGCGGACGGTGATCAGCCAGCGCTCGTTGATGAACGCATCGATCTCCGTCTCATCGAGACGGCCAGCCTGGACGTCGACGCGCACTGCATGACAGGACAGGAAGAGATGCGTTGCATACCGGTCGAGCTTGGGACGCTGGTGAGGTTCCAGGGCGTCCTCGACGGCAAGCTCGTGGAGCCCGAGCTCCGCGGCCAGCTCGTGAAGCTCTTCCTTCGTCGGGCCGGAGAGATCGACCCACACGACGGTATCCGGGTCGACCAGGTATTCAGAGACATCGGCAACCGGGAAGCCCTCGGCCTCGAGGATCCCCTTCCGGTAGACCCTCGTCATGGGTGCACTCACAGGTACGGTCCTCCGCGCCCCGCGAGGGGACGATCCGTCTACGCCGCATTATCCACACCGCCCGTTCGACGCGATCAGCTCGATCGGGATGTTCGAGCAGGCCGAACGGCCGGGCGGGCCTCCTTGTACGCCCGCATCAGCCCTCGGCCCGTGTGGCGTCGAGGTACTTGACGGCCTCGCGCATCGTGACGCCGGATGCCCGGTGCGTGCGCGGCGCAATCCAGCGGTACACCTCGTCGGGCCGTGTCTTCGAGGTCTCTCGGAGGACCCACCCGATCGCCTTGCGGATGAAGAACTCGGTCTCGTCGAGCATCGCATCCGCGCGGCGCGCGAATGGCTCGAACGGAGCACCGTGCTTCAAGGGCGTCAGTTCTGCGAGCAGCGACGACCGTCGGACCCAGAAGTCGTCGTCGCGAGCCCACCGATCCAACGTTCGTCGGATGCGAAACAGGGCTTCGAACTGGCCCAAACCCGCCAAAGGATAACGACTGGTCAGGAACATACTCGGGTCACCGACGCGGTCTCTCGTCGCCCGGCGTACGATCGATAGACGCCCGCGTGGGCGGCGTCGAACGG
>DATDKZ010000144.1:0-3634 GCA_036519575.1 Actinomycetota bacterium
CGACGGCGAACTTGGTGAAGTTGTCCGGGATGGTCTGGATCCGCTCGGCCAGCACCACCAGCCCAAGCTTGGTACCGGCGTCGACGCTCGCGATCGCAGCCTCGTTCATCCGACCCGACGTGGCCACTATCCGCGCGGCCCCCGCCGTATCGTGCACCGGCACCGGTTCGATGTGGTGGGCAGCCAGGAAGTCCTCGCTCTGGGCCAGGGCCTGCCAATGGGAGTGCGCTCGCTCGATACTCTCCAGCCGGGATCCGGGGTTCCCCAGGAGGGCGTGGTCGACCCGCACCACGACCTCGCCCAGTATCTTGACCAGGCTGCTATTGAGCAGCAGATCGTAGGTCTCGTTCACCGAGCCGGCCTGGGAGTTCTCCACCGGCGCGACGCCGAAGTCGGCCTCGCCGCTGGTGACCCGAGAGAACACGATCCGAACCGTCTCACACGGCAGGGGCTCGGCCTGGGGGAACACGGCGAGTACGGCGGACTCGCTGAACGCTCCCGGTTCCCCCTGGTAGGCCACCCTCATGACGCCGAAGGGTAACAGCGCCTGAGATCGCCCCTGCGCTACTTGATGAACGACTCGTAGATCTTGATGACGCCCGGCCCCAAGATCACGATGAACAGGGCCGGCAGGAGCATGAAGATCGTGGGGAACAGCAGCTTCAACGGCACCTTCTGGGCCGTCTCCTCGGCTCGCTGTCGGCGCTTCTGTCGAAGCTCCTGTGACTGAGACCGCAGCACCTTGGCGATCCCAACGCCGTACTTGTCGGCCTGGATCATCGACAGCACGAAGCCATCGAGTTCCGGCACCTCGGTCCGCTCGGTGAGGTGGCGGAGCGCCTCGGTCCGGCTCACGCCGATCTGCATCTCCTGGAGCATCCGGGAGATCTCGTCCGACAGCGGACCGGGAACGTTCCTGACCACCTGGCCGAGCGCTGCATCGAAGCCGAGGCCTGCCTCAACGCTGATCGTGAGGAGGTCCATGGTGTCGGACAGGGCCTTGCGGATCTCCTTCTGCCGCTTGGAGGCGCGAGCCGCGATGGCTGCGCTCGGGATCGTGTACCCGGTCAACGTGAGCAGCGCGACCACCCCCACCTTGAGAAACCCCGTGAACGGGAGCAACTGGGCCAGCATGAGGCCGACCACCAGGCCGGCGATGCCAAACACGATCTTGAACGCCACGATCCGCTCTGCGGTGAAGGCCGGTGGGTTCCCTGCCAGCACGATCAGTCGGTTCACGCGCCCGTACAGATCCAGCGGCGTGAGGCGAGTGATCGAGGAGATCACCTTGCCGGCAAACGGAAGCACGAGCCGCTCCAGAGCCGACCTCCTGAGCTGGTCATTCCGAAGGTTCGCGATGCTGTCTGCCGTGTCCCCGACGTGCGTGCGAAGCACCGACACGTACCGGCGGCGCGCGCTGAGCGCCATGTCGACCACCAAGCCGAGCATGAAGATCGTCCCGAACGTTCCAACGAGCGCGACCGCGAGCCATACCTGATTGTTAGACATCGATCTTCACGATCCTTGTCATCACGTAGATACCGGCCGCCATGAGGGCCCCGCCTGCGAGCAACATGATGCGGCCGATCGGGTGGGTGAACAAGACGCTGACGTACTCCGGATTCACCAGCATGAGGTAGAAGAAGATGCCAACGGGGAGTACGGCCAGGATCCCGATCGAGATCCGTCCCTCCGCCGACAGCACCCTCACCTGACGGTGGATGTACGCGCGCTCGCGAACGGTGTTGGACACGATATCGAGCACTTCCGCCAGGTTTCCACCCACTTGCCGCTGGATGTTCACGGCCATGACGGCCCACCGCATGTCCTCGCTGCCGATGCGGTCGGCCATCTCGAGCATTGCGTCGTCGACGGACCGACCCAGCCGGATCTCCGACACCACTCGATGGAACTCGGCGGCCGACGGATCCTTGATCTCGTTGGCCACCTGGTCGAGAGCCTGGAGGAAGCTGTGTCCCGCTCGGAGGGAGCTCGCCAGGATCGACAGGACGTCCGCGAGCTGCTCGGCCATCCTCTTCTGCCGCTGGCTCCGCGCGCGTAGCAGCCACGCATACGGGATCAGGCTTCCGGCGGCGGCGAACAACAGGGCGACGAAGATGTTCCCCAGCAGGAAGGCTCCCAGGATGCCGCCGGCGACGGCGCAGACGGCAGTCAACGCCACGAACTCGCCGGCCTTCATGGGGAGCCCTGCCTGTTCGAGCTTCGCCTCCAGGCCGCTGCCGAAGCCGCCCGCCTCGGCGACCCGCTCCCCGGCCTGGGCCAGTCCCGCGGGCATCCACGTGGTCTCGACAGCGGTGTCTTTGCCCCGTCCAAGCATCAGGTTGGCCACGCTCCGTCGACGCCGACCCTTCGCCCTGACCGACAGGAGCAGCACGGCCAGCAGGAACGCCGCCACGAACGCCGCCCCCAGGACGAGGGTCAGCCAGGCATCGGTGCCGAGCAGCTTCTCGATCTGGGTCATTTGCGGCGACCTCCATCAGGCGCGAAGGCCTCGATGGGGACCTGAACGCCCTGGTCGGCCAGGTGCTCAACGAACTGCGGACGGAGGCCGGTTGGCCGAAGCTGCCCGCGGAACTTGCCCTCGTCGTCGATCCCGGCGCTGTAATCGAACAGGAACAGGTCCTGGAGGGTGATGATGTCGCCCTCCATGCCCACGACCTCCGTGATGTGGGTGATGCGACGGACCCCGTCCTTCATGCGGGCCTGGTGGACGATCAGATTCAGGGCCGAGGCGACCTGTTCCCTGATCGCCCGGATCCCCAGGTCCACCCCGGCCATCAGCATCATGGTCTCGATTCGGGCCAGTCCGTCGCGCGGCGAGTTCGAGTGAACGGTCGAGATCGAACCGTCGTGCCCGGTGTTCATGGCCTGCATCATGTCCAGGGCCTCGCCGCCACGGACCTCCCCGACCACGATCCGATCGGGCCGCATGCGCAGGGCGTTCTTGACCAGGTCGCGGATGGTGATCTCGCCCCGGCCCTCGATGTTCGGCGGCCGGTACTCCAGGCGCACCACGTGGGGCTGCTGGAGCCGAAGTTCCGCCGAGTCCTCGATCGTGAGGATGCGCTCGTCGTCGGGGAGGAACGACGACAGCACGTTCAGCGTCGTCGTCTTGCCCGCGCCGGTTCCCCCGGAGACCAGGATGTTCAGGCGCCCGCGGACACACGCGTCCAGCAGCTCCACGGTTTGCCTGGTGAGGGTCCCGAACGAGACCAGGTCGTCGGCCCGGTACGGCTCGGCCGAGAACTTCCGGATGGTCAGGCAGGCGCCGTCGATCGCGAGTGGCGGGACGATCGCGTTCACGCGCGAGCCGTCGGGCAGGCGCGCGTCCACGTACGGCGACGACTCGTCGACCCGGCGACCCACCCTGGCCACGATCTTGTCGATGATCCGGCGGAGCTGGCCATCGTCATGGAACTTCGCACCGGTCCAATAGATCTTGCCGGCGCGCTCGACGTAGATGGAGTTCCAGCCGTTCACCATGATCTCGGTGACGTCGGGGTCGCGGGCGAACGGCTCGAGCGGACCCAGCCCCAGGACGCTGTCCCCGATCTGTCGAACGATGAGCAGCTTCTCCTGCGGTGACAGGCCCGCCTCCTCCTCGTCGAGCAAC
>DATDKZ010000145.1:0-3373 GCA_036519575.1 Actinomycetota bacterium
TCCCCACGGTCGCGCAGCAGACCGCCCAGGCGACCTGCGGCGTGTGGCGGTGGCCGGTCAAGACGCTCTCCGACCCTGCTAAGAACAAAGTCGATTTCCACCCCGTCGCAGTGAAGGTCAAGCAGCTCCGACTGAGAGCCCGACCAAGCATCTCGTTCGGGACGTACACGCCTCGGGTCAGCCGGACGGAGTTCCACACATGGACAGTGAAGGCGCGCCCGATCCAAGCGAAGCTCGAAGACGATAACGACATCCATCTGGTGATCTCACAGCCATTTGCGCGATCCAAAACGATGATCGTCGAGTTCCCGAAGAAGACCTGTGTCGCGTCGTGGTTCAAGCGATTCAGGATCGGGCAGGCGCGGCAGCAGTTCTTGAACAACTGCGGGGCAGTCTCCGCGTCATCGTGGTCGAAGCTCGCCGGGTCCGTGACTATCACGGGTGTCGGGTTCTGGGATGCGAAGCATGGCCAGACCGGTATCGCGCCGAACGGGATCGAGCTTCATCCTGTCTTGAGCATCAAGGGCGACTGCCACAAGGCTTCGACGGGTGGCGGCGGAGGTGGGGGAGGTGGCGGCGGCGGAACTTGCACGTCTGGCTATTCGCCGTGCCTCGTGTATCACGGTGGCGCCGACTATGACTGCTACGGCGGCGGAGGTAACGGGCCCTACTACACGAAGCCCGGTGTCACGTACAGCGTCACGGGATCTGATCCGTACGGGCTCGACGGAGACAACGACGGGCTTGGCTGCGAATAGACGCACGCGGCATTGGATTGGAAGAGAGACGGAGGTGAACTGATGTCGAGTCCCGAACCGACGATGTCTGTCGAAGGGGTGAACGGCCAGATCTCGGTCATCGGTGACTTCATCGTTATCGCGAGGAAAGGCTTCATGGCCAAGATGAGCCAGGGCTTCACCAAGGGTGAGAAGCGGCTCAACATCCACACGATCACGGCCGTGCAGCTGAAGAAGCCCGGCATGACCCGTGGGTACATCCAGTTCTCGCTCGGCGGGGGAAACGAATCCCGCAAGGGAGTGAGCGACGCTACCAAAGACGAGAACAGCGTCCTCTTCGACAAGAAGTCCTTGGCCGAGTTCGAGGCACTCCGCGATTACATAGAGCACCGGATCGCGGAGGCGCATGCGCCTCAGGGTCCTTCCCTGAGCCAGGAGCCTGACCTCGGGGAGCAGATTCGCAAGCTCGCGGCTCTTCGAGACGAAGGAATCCTTTCTGACGACGAATTCCAAGCCAAGAAAGCCGATCTACTGAGCCGCATGTAGTGACTACCTGCCAACTCTCGATCGAGACGTGGGATCGGATCTGCAAGCTGTACGGGTGGCGGCAGACGTTCGTTGCGGATCGAACCGAGCGAGCATCGGGATATGGAAGCCAACGACCCTCTGAGGGACAATGCCGCCATGACCGTAGATGAAGCGACGGTCGATGTCCGAGGCGCACGGCGCTTGGCCGGAGCGGCGCTCATCATCTACGTCCCGGCCTTGTTCCTCCCACTCTGGGTGAGTCTGGGTCGCTACCCTGGCGCAGCCGTCGATTGGGAGAATGCCCTTTCCTTCTGTTGTTTACGCTCGCGTCACCTACGGCTTCCTCATTCACAACTTCACGGTGCCGTTGATCATCGCCGTCGGGCTACTGATCATGAGTCGCGGACGGGTGGCTCTGGCCGCTGGCGTCTTCCTCGGCGCGGGACTGTTCGTCATCCTCGACGGTGTGGCGCGTCCGTTCTATGCAGGGTTCAGTGCCCGTCCGCTCATCCTGATGTGCATCGAATTCCTCGTGGGGGCGCTGCTCCTGCTCGCCGCGTCCCGAATCGCCGCCCACCGGCTGCCCGCTGTGACGCCTCCCCCTTCTTAAGGGCATGACTGATGGCGAAGCCGAACTCCGCGCACTGCTTGGAATCCTCGACCCGAAGGCCCGCGACGACCTCCGCCGCGTCCTGATCCGTGACCAGGCCGACCGGAACGCCCGCCGCCCATCCCAAGTCTCACCACTAATCCACCCGTGGCGGTAGTGTGCCCGTGATGCACCAGCAGTTCAGCCTGACTTTCGACCTTCGGACGCAAGTCGCCCGGATACGGAACGTGAGGCAATCGGGTACACCCGAAGGTGGGCTGCTTTCGTCAGCGTCGATATTCCATCGGCATTGGAGCCCACGATCGCGCCGCATCCGGCCGACCTAGATGTTCCCGGGAGCTTCCCGTCCCTAACCGTGACCTTCGAGTGGGACGACGAGAGCCTCGAATGGGAAGAAATCACGTAGCTGGGCGCCCTTAGCGGAGGCGCAGCCAGGACCGGGTCGACATCATCGACTTCTTGACGATATGGCCGGGCGCGAGGCGCCGAATCGTGCGGGCGCTCGGTGAGTTGACGGCTGAGACCGACCCCTAGACCGTCCGGACACCGAAGCGCGGCGGTTTGTCTTGTCACTCTTTCTGTCGCCACGGAAGCACAGGTCAAAGGGCATATGTGCTGGTCGAGCGGGTTTGACCCGTTGGAGGGTTCGACGTTAGGTTCGAAATCGGTCCCAGGCGGCCGAACAGATCGAAGCAGGGAACCGAGCGGGCTAGAGCCGTAAGGCGACTCGGAGTACCTGTGGGTATGGGTGGGAAAGCCAACTGCCTGTGCCTGCGGGGAATCTGGGAGACCCCAAAGCCGAGGTACCGCGAGGAAACCAAGCCGGTCGTTTGAGGTTGCCTGGGACCACTTTTCGAGCCAAAGATCCCGCTTGCCGCGCCCGGTCGTGGGGGCGAGATACCGCGGCACGGAGACCGCGGGGCCGAGCGCCAAGCGAGGAGACTCACTTGCGCCGAGAGGCACGAGCGAGTTTCGCGAGGTGTCTCGGCCCCGCGGTGCGTGTTCGGTCACCTTCGCGGTCTGTGCGAAGTGTTCGAGTGTCATTGAGCCGACCGCGACGCGATCGCGTCGCAGCTGCTTCGCTACCGCGACGGACGAGGCGACGGCTGGGCCGACACCATCGACATGCTGACGATGGACCCGGAGGCGCGGCGGGAAGGTAGCGCGGCTGCTCGGGGAGATTGATGCGAAAGGGCGATGAACGGCCGTGGGAAATCGGGGTACGTTTCGAGAGTGGACGACTGGACACCGATGGAGAAGGTCGGGCTTTGGATCATCTTCCTCGCCCTCGGCGTACTGATCGTGTGGTTGACCTTCGCGTTCTGGGATGGGCCTAGCTCTACGGCGGTGCTGCTACGCCCTTAGGATCTCCGAGCTGTACGGGTGGTCGCGAGCGTGGCGCTGAGTGACCCCGAAGGTGCATCATCGGGGATCATGCAGACGGAGAAAGAACTTCAAGAGGCCGAAGCCCGGCGACAGGCGTTCATAGGCGCTCAAC
>DATDKZ010000146.1:0-3236 GCA_036519575.1 Actinomycetota bacterium
GGCAGGACCCCGATCTCGTTCACCCAGCCGCGATCGCCCCAGACGTTCGCGGTGAGGGCGCCAACCGGCTCGCCTCCAACCGTCCCCAATAGCCAGAGCGTCGGGTCGTAGCTCGGGCTCGTCGTCTGCTCGTCGGCCCAGCGATCGAACGGCTCCGGATGGTGGCCCCAGTCGTCGGCGAAGGCCTCGTCGAGGACCGCGTGAACGGCCGGGAGATCGTCGGGGGCCTCGATCGCGGTGATCTCGATGCCCTCCGGCGCCGGGCCCGGCTCGACCGGTCCGACCAGATCGATCCGCATGTGCCAGAAGTGGCGAACGGGTCGCAGGCCTCGGGCGCGAAGCATCGCAGCTGCGGCTCGGTCGCCGGCGTCGATGGCATGGCGGAACCGGACGGACGGAAGCCCGGCCACCAGTTCGGGGGCCCGCTGCTCGATCCTGTTCATCAGCGAGGCGCCGATGCCCCGCCCGCGGTGCTTGGGGTGAACAACCCCCCAGCCCTCCACGATGCTCGGCTCGTCTCGCAAGGCCTGCGCATACGCGATGACCGTGCCCTCACCGTCGACCACAACCCATGAATCGGTGGTGAGATCGAACCCCGCCCGGCTCCACTCGTCTCGTAGGAAGTCCGCGTCCAGGACGGTCTGCCCGGCGACGGCGAGCACATTGGCCACCGCATCGGCGTCGCCTGCTGTCGGCGCTCGGAGCTCGTACCCGGAGGGGAGGTCCATGCCGGGAGGGTACTCAGAGCGCCAGCGACCGGTGTTCTGAGTCTCAGGCCACGGTCACCAGCCCGTGCATGCCGAATGCGTAGTGCCCCGGCAGGTGGCAACCGAAGATGAGCGCTTCGGGCCTCGTGAACGTATAGGTCGTCGTCCGGGTGGTGCCCGCGGGGACCGACATCTCACCGGGACGTGGAGGATGGTGCGCCTCGGTCCCCAGCTCGTGGATGTCCTGGACCCTGGTATCCCCCAGGATGAACTCGTGGTCGATCGGATCGGTGTTGTGGACGATGAACCGAACGGTCGTGCCCGGGGGGAACTCGAGCGTCGAGGGATCGAAGTGCGAGTAGTGGATGGTGATCTCCACCGTCTCGACCCCTTCGTCCGCGGTGGCGGGGCGGCACGCGGCCGGGACCGCGACCAACGCGATCGCCAGCACCAGGCGCGTGCCGCCCTTCACGCCGTTACCCCACCCGCGGACGGAGCCGGCTCCGTCCCAGCCAGGCGCCCGTGGCGATGCCGGCGACCAGGGCCAGGGCCGCCAGCGCCGCCGGCCAGATGTGACGGGCGGCCGCGTCCAGGGCGGAAGCGTCCCGGGGCGACAGGCCGGCGGCGACCGGCGACGGCTTCCCGGCGCCGGTCGCATCGACGGCAAGGTCGTACTTGAGCGCACCGGCGTTCGCGTCCACGCGCATGTACGTGAGCCACATCCCCGATGCGGGGAGCCACTGCATGCCCTTGTCTGAACGAAGGTCGGTGAGGAGCGAGGCCGAGGCCGGCTCGCTGCGCTCGAGCACCAGGCCCGGCCGGGACGGGCCGCTCTCGGGAACCACACCGATGAGCGACGAACTCGATCCGGCCTGGACGGGTGCCGGGAGCAGCGCGGGCTCCCGGTCGGTCAGCAGGTAGACATCGGCCTCGACCGGCGCCTCGGCCGGAGCGCCGAGCCCCAGGATACGGAGGGGGA
Source organism: Actinomycetota bacterium (assembly GCA_036519575.1). GTDB lineage: Bacteria > Actinomycetota > UBA4738 > UBA4738 > HRBIN12 > AC-69. The sequence goes on from DATDKZ010000146.1 coordinate 1,687, forward strand.
CCCATGGGTTCGTCGTGGGGATGACGACATGCACCGGGGTGCCCTCGCCCTGGGAGATCCCCTGCTCCTCGGCACGTTCGCCGTTGAACCTGACGGCCATGAAGATGGGGCTGCGGTTGGCGTAGAAGTCGAGGACCTCGGGCGCATCGGGCGGGAGGAGGAACCCGTGCTCCCGAGCCCAGTTGCCGACGGCCGTGCCCCCGCCCTTCAGGACCGTCACGTCGAGGGCGTCGATCTGTGTCTCGAGGAGCACCTGGGCGTCTTTCGCTGCGGGGGCGGCGAGCGCGGCGAACTCGAGCACCGGCTGCGTCTCCTGCACCAGCCGCTGGAGCGTCCAGTCCCCGGCCCGCACGACCTTCGACGGAACGCCCGGCAGCGGCACGATCGAACCGAATTCGCCCCCGACCCCGGCGAATTCGAACGAGGTCACGTAATGCTCGACCCCCTGGTGATACGCGGCGAGGGTGGTGGTGCGGACCAGGGTGACGCTGCCATTCGCGTTCACCAGCCCGCCGCAGGCCCATGCCGGGCCGGCGGCCAGGAGTAGGACGAGGGTGGCGGGCACCAGGAACACGATCCGTCGGCGCATGGCGTGCCTCCTTCGGTCGGGAACGACCGAGCTTGGACGCCGATACGGGTGTGCCGGGTTCCCTGCATCTCAAGCGCCTGGTGACGATGCCGATACTCGACCGAAACGTGAAAGAAGGGTCGTCGTGGCCTCCTCGAGGGTCGCCATCCGCTTGCCAAGGCTCAGCCTCTTGGGGAAGTTTGCCGTTGCCAGCTTGATCCCGATCGTGCTCCTCGGGCTGGTCCTGGCCAAGACGCTCCAGATCCAGATCCGGAATCAAGCGCTGACGAACGCCCGGCAACTGGCTGCGACGATCGCTCGACTCGACATCCAGCCGCAGCTGACACCTGATGACCTCACGCGCGGACTCACACCCGAGCGTCTTCGGCAACTCGACCATGTCCTGCATGCGGGGCTGTTCGGCGAGGAGATCGCGCGGGTCAAGATCTGGAGCCGCGATCTCCGCGTGGTGTACTCGGACGACCCTGAGCTCATCGGTCGCGCCTTTCCCTCCTCTCATGAGCTCGAGGATGCTTTGGACGGTCAGATCGTCTCCGAGGTGTCCGATCTCACCAAGGAGGAGAACGTCGGCGACCGAAGCTATGGGAAGCTGCTCGAGGTGTACGTTCCCCTGATCTTCCCGGGTGATCCGGCACCGGCGGGAGCGTTCGAGCTCTACCTTCCTTACCTGCCGATCGAGGCCGCGGTCGCACGGGATAGTCACAGGTTGTATCTGGTGCTCCTGGGTGGCCTGGCCCTTCTGTATGTCGCGCTGTTCCGTATCGTCGCCACCGCCTCCCGACGCCTTCGTCGCCAAGCTGATCGAGAGCTTCGTCTGGCGAACGAGGAGCGCGATCTGGCCCTTCGGAAAGCCGCCGTCATCGCTACCGTGTCGCACGAATTCAGGACCCCGCTCACGATCATCGAAGGTGTCTCGAGCACCCTCCAGAGGCACGACCTGGTGGCCGGAGACGGACACTCC
>DATDKZ010000147.1:0-4155 GCA_036519575.1 Actinomycetota bacterium
CCTCGCGGATCACGAAGGGGATGCAGATGAAGATCGTGACGAGCACCATCGACGGCAGCGCGAACAGGATCTGGACGCCACGGCTCGTGAACCACGGCTCGAACCAACCGCCCAGTCCGAACAGCACCACAGCCATCAGCCCGACGATGACCGGAGACACGGCGAGGGGCAGGTCGACGAGCGCGCTCATTAGGGCTCGCCCTGGGAAACGGTCGCGAGCGATCACGAGCGCGACGACGACGCCGAGGATCGAAGTCACGATCACGGTGATGATCGTGATGACTCCTGTCAGATAGAAGGCGTGCAGCACGTCGGGCTGTTTCAAGGTGGCGACGATCGTCGACCATCCCGCGGAGAGCGCGGCCCACGCGATGCCGATCAGCGGCGCAATCACCAAGATCCCGACGTAGAGGAACGCGGCCACGATGAAACCTCCGTGCACCAATCGCCGACGCGTTCCCGACGGCAGGACCGGGACCCGAAGCTCGCCCGCCTTGCTCATACGACGTCCTTCCCCCGGGCCCCCACGAGGCGTTCGGTCACGAGCACGAGGACGAACGAGAACGCGAACAGCAGGGTGGCGACGGCCGCGGCCTGGTTCGGTTGGAACTGGCTCGCGAGCTGGAAGATGAGCACGGGCGCCGTGAGCGTCTTACCGATGATGTTGCCCGAGACGATGACGACGGCGCCGAACTCGCCGATCGCGCGAGCGAACGCGAGCAGTCCCCCCGCGGCGATCCCCGGGCGCAGCTTTGGCAGCACGACTCGCCGGAGCGTGTACCACCGCGTCGCTCCCAAGACGCGGGCGGCCTCCTCCTCCGCCTCGTCGATCTCGAGGAGCACCGGCTGAACGGTGCGGACCACGAGCGGCAGGGTCACGAACAGCAACGCGAGCAGGATCCCGAGCTGCGCGAAGATCACGTGGATCCCGTGCCCTTCGAGGAAGCCGCCGATGAGAGAGTTCGGTCCGTAGAGCGCTCGGAGCATGACCCCGGTCACCAGCGTCGGGATGGCGAAGGGGATGTCGACGATCGTCGAGAGCCACCCCCGCCCGGGGAACTGGTAGCGCACCAAGACGTAGGCGATCAGGGTCCCGAAGACGATGTTCACGATGGCCGTGATGGCCGCCAGGGCGAGTGTGAGCATGATCGCCTCACGAGCGCCGGGGGCGTTCAACGCGTCGCGAAGCGACTGCAGGCCGTCCTGGAAGCCCCGGGTGATCACCGCCGCGGTCGGCAGGGCAATCATGAGGCCGAGGTAGAGCAGCGCCGTCCCGCGGAGGCCCCAGCGCGACAGGGCGCCGCGCACGACGACGGACATACGCGGTCCCGCTCCCGGCGACACCGGGGGCGGGACCGACGGGCGTTCCAGCGTCTCTGTGCTCAACCTACCCCTGCGCCGCAGCGAGAGCCTGGGTAAAGGCACCCTCGGGTCCGAACACCGTGTCGGTCTGCAACTCGTCCCAACCGCCGATGTCATCAGTCGTGAACAGATCGTCGATCGGTTCATAGAGGCCGTCGTCACCGGCCTGCGCGTCCTTCAGGTTGACCGACCGCTCGTAGTACGTCAGGAAGAGCTCTTTTGCCTCGTGCGAGTGGAGGAACTTCACGAAGGCGTTCGCGACGTCCTGCACGCAGTGCGCCTCGGCGTTCTTGTCGATCACGGTGACGGGCGTCTGGATCGCGACGGTCGACGGCGGGATCACCATCTCGTCGGGGAGGCCGGCCTTCTGGGCGGCCAGGACCGCGTACTCGTACGTGATCGCGACGTCGCCATTGCCGGCCTGGAAGTTCTTGATCGAGTCGTTCGCGCTCTTGTCCATCACCGTGACATTCTTGAAGATATCGGTGAGGAGCTGCTGGGCGGCTACCGGGTCGTTCGCGGCATATCCGGGAACCTCCCCGCGCATCGCAGCCCCGTAGGCGGCCACGATGTTCCACCTCGCCCCGCCGCTCGAGGCCGGGTCCGGGGTCAGGATCTCCAAGCCCGGCCGGGTGAGATCGTTCCAGTTGCGGATCTTCTCGGGGTTGCCCGGCCGCACGTCGAACACCACGGCCGACGTTGCGACGATGCTGCCCTCGGGGTCCTGCGTGAAGTTGTGAGTGATGAGCCCGGCGTCCGCGATCAGCTGGAGGTCGGGGACGAGCGAAAGCGCGGCGACGTCGGCTGGGAACCCGCTGATGACGTTCTGCGCCTGCGTCGTGCTGCCACCGAAAGACGTTGAGAACTGGACCTGCTGGTCGTCGTGTGTCTCCTTCCAGTCGGACTGGAAGGTGGAGATCAGCTTGCCGTAGACGTCGTACACGTTGCTGTACGCCGTCACCGTCACGATCGGCGACTCCGCCGGAGTGCAGTTCGCGCCGCCACCGGAGCCGCCGCCGCACGCAGCGGCGAGAAGGCCAAATGTTGCGATCACGGCGATCAAGGGGACGCCGAAGCGTCGATGTTGCATGACCGCTCCTTTCGATGACCGGATGGAACCTCACACCGAATGCGGTCTCCGGATGTCCGGTCAACCGAATGAGCTTGGCGGTGGGTCCGCGACGCGACAGGCGGAAGCGGCGTCGGGACCTGCGAGTCGCCGATCTCCGGTGGTCCGGTCGATCGAGCCACACATGAGTAGCAGCAGCCCGCGCGGCTGTCAACAGGCGGCGACGATCAGCGGAGGCGGATCTTCTCCGCCATCTCGATCTGGACGACCTTCCCATCCTGCACGACCAGCAGGACGGTGCCGAACCGGAGCTTGCGGAGCAGCCGGACCACCTCGAGGATCACTTCCTGCTCGTCCTGGGTCAGCGGCTCGAACTCCCGCGGCGCGTCTGGTGAGGCCATCGTGGGGCGACGATACCGCATCGCTCGGCCCGTCCGGCCAGGCAGTTCCCCTTCGCGGCTACCAGGCGTAGGCCTCGGGCGCCGGCCCGCCGGGGCCGGGGAAGATGCGGTCCAGCCGACGCATGATCCCATCGTCGAGCTCGAGCTCGAGGGCCCGGAGCGCACCGTCGAGCTGGTCGACCGTGCGGGGGCCGATGATCGGTGCTGTGACCAAGGGGTTGGCCAGCAGCCAGGCCAGGGCCACGTCGGCGGGTTGCTCACCGAGGTCGGCGCACAGCTTCTCGTACGCCTCCAGCGTGTCTCGCTTGCGCTCGATCTCCCTCTGCACGTCCTTCGCCGCTCGGCGGCCCTCCGTGATCTTCTGCAGCACGCCGCCCAGCAGACCACCGGCGAGCGGGCTCCAGGGAATGACGCCCATTCCGTACCCCCGGCACGCGGGGAGCACCTCGAGCTCGCTCATCCTCGCGTTCAGGTTGTACAGGCACTGCTCGGAGGCAAGGCCGAGGAGGTTCCGGCCGCTCGCGACGGCGTTGGCCTGGGCGATATGCCAGCCGGCGAAGTTGCTGCTTCCCACGTACAGCACCTTGCCCTGCTGCACCAGGTTCCCCATGGCCTGCCAGACCTCCTCCCATGGGGTGTCACGATCGACGTGGTGCATCTGGTACAGGTCGATGTGATCCGTCTGGAGGCGGCGGAGGCTCTCGTCGCATGCCCGCCGGATGTTCAGCGCAGACAGGCGGGACTCGTTCGGCCAGTCGCCCATCCTCCCGTAGACCTTGGTGGCCAGGACAACCTTCTCGCGCCGTCGGCCACCCTTGGCGAACCACCGGCCCAGGATCTGCTCGGTCGTGCCCACTCCCTTGCTCCTGCCGTAGACGTTGGCCGTGTCGAAGAAGTTGATGCCGTGCTCGAGCGCCCGGTCCATGACGGCGTGGGAGTCCTCCTCGGAGGCCTCCGGCCCGAAGTTCATGGTCCCCAGACAGAACCGGCTGACCTGCAGTCCCAGCCGCCCGAGGTGCGTGTACTCCATGGTGCCCTCCTCGTCGGTCTCCTCGATTTGACAGATTCTCGGTCGAAAGGCGTAGGCCCGGGGCGGATGCCTATCCCAGATTACCGACGAACGCCGCGTTGACCGAGCGGCCCGGTCTCTCATACCGTTGGCCCTAGGACCCCCGTGCGATCGGAGGACACGACGAGGCGCCGCCTAGCATTCGTGCTGCTCGTCGTGGTCGGCGTGGCGCTGTGGCCGGGTCGGGCCTGGGCCGACACTCCCGATCGTCAGCCCATCCCCACGGAGGATCTGTCCATCCCTTCCGGCGCCTG